>NZ_LT629778.1:4635000-4935000 GCF_900105485.1 Pseudomonas granadensis
TGCGTGAAAGCGCTGGCGAGGAAACCGACGGCCTCGGCGAATGGTGGACCGACTACCAGGACGCCAACGACAGCGAACGTCGCGACATGATCCGTGACCTCGGCGGCAAGAGTGACGACGCCAGCGGGGCACCACGCAAGCGTCGTCGCAGCAGCGGCGCCAAGCGCAAACGCGCCGGTGCACCGAGCGCTACAGGCGAGTAAAGGCATGGAACGCGTTTACATCGGCATGGGCAGCAATCTGGCTGACCCGGCCGAACAGTTGCGCAGCGCCGTCACGGCGCTGGGGCAATTGCCGCACACCCGTCTTGTCGGCGTTTCCGCCTTCTATCAAAGCGACTCGCTGCTGCCGGGCCAACCGCGTTACACCAACGCGGTCACCGCGCTCGACACGACTCTCGCGCCGCTGACGCTGCTCGATGCCTTGCAGGCAATCGAGAACGACCAGGGCCGCGAACGCCTGGAACGCTGGGGCCCGCGCACGCTGGATCTGGATATCCTGTTGTTTGGCGATCGCCTGATCGACGAGCCACGATTGAAAGTCCCGCATTATCAGATGCAGGAACGTGCGTTCGTGCTGTATCCGCTGGCTGAACTGGCACCGCAGGATCTGCGCCTGGCCGATGGTCGCAACCTTGCCGAGCTGCTGGCGGCATGCCCGTTCGTCGGTCTGGAACGCGTTCAGCACACTTGACGCATCTCCCTTGTAGGAGTGAGCCTGCTCGCGATAGCGGTGGGTCAGTCACGGAAATGTTGATTGACCCACCGCTATCGCGAGCAGGCTCACTCCTACAGTTGATCGCATCATATTCACAATTCTTGTCCGACAAAAAATCCTCGAATCAGTCCCGCCGCGCCGCTGAATCGCATCAGTAACGCCGGTAACACCGCGCGCGTAACAATGCGGTAACACACGCAATTGACTTCCGCTTGGCTCCTCACGACTATAGGCGTCCCGCTGCCGCCAACCCGGCACATACGGGCGCAATCCAGGCCTTATAAGCACGACAAAAGAGCGTGCGCCTGAGTAGATGACGAATCACGCGCGTTACTCGCTGTAGTTTCCAGAGCGCCTGAACGAGGATTTTTACATGCCAGCCATTACCCTGACCACGCTCCAGAGCCTCAAGCAGAAAGGTGAAAAGATCACCATGCTGACCTGCTATGACGCGACCTTCGCCCACGCCTGCAACCAGGCCGGTGTCGAAGTGCTGCTGGTGGGCGACTCCCTCGGCATGGTCCTGCAAGGTCACGACAGTACTTTGCCGGTGACCACCGCAGAAATGGCCTATCACACCGCCTGCGTCAAACGCGGCAACAGCGACGCGCTGATCCTGGCCGATCTGCCTTTCATGGCCAATGCCACCCTCGAACAGACCCTGAGCAACAGCGCCACGCTGATGCAGGCCGGTGCGCACATGGTCAAGGTCGAAGGCGCGTTGTGGCTGGCCGAGTCGATCCGCCTGCTCGCCGAACGTGGTGTGCCGGTCTGCGCGCACATGGGGCTGACCCCGCAAGCGGTGAACATTCTCGGTGGCTATAAAGTGCAGGGTCGCAACGAGAACCAGGCGCGGCAGATGCGCGCCGATGCGATCTCCCTGGAGCAGGCCGGTGCAGCGATGCTGCTGCTTGAATGCGTGCCCAGCGAACTGGCCGCGGAGATCAGCCAAGCGGTGAAGATTCCGGTCATTGGTATCGGTGCCGGTAACGCCACGGATGGTCAGGTTCTGGTGCTGCACGACATGCTCGGCCTGTCGATCACCGGTCGCGTGCCGAAATTCGTCAAGAACTTCATGCACGGCCAGGACAGCATCCAGTCCGCGCTGAAGGCTTACGTCAGCGAAGTCAAAGCCACCACGTTCCCTGGCATCGAACACGGATTCTCCGCATGAACACCGTCAAAACCGTACGCGAACTGCGCGCCGCCGTCGCCCGCGCGCGCAGCGAAGGCAAGCGCATCGGCTTCGTGCCGACCATGGGCAACCTGCACAGCGGCCACGTCGCGCTGGTGACCAAAGCCACGCAACGGGTGGATTTCGTCGTCGCGAGCATTTTCGTCAACCCGCTGCAATTCGGCGCCGGCGAAGACCTCGACAAATACCCGCGCACGCTGGCGGCCGATCAGGAAAAACTGCTCGAAGCAGGCTGCTCGCTGCTGTTCGCCCCGACCGTCGAAGAAATGTACCCCGACGGCATGGCCGGGCAGACCCGCGTCAGCGTCCCGCAATTGTCCGAAGGCCTGTGTGGTGCCAGCCGTCCCGGGCACTTCGAAGGTGTGGCAACCGTCGTCAGCAAACTGTTCAACATGGTCCAGCCGGACCTGGCGATTTTCGGCCAGAAGGATTATCAGCAACTGGCGGTGATCCGCGCACTGGTGCATGACCTGAACATGCCGATCCAGATCATCGGCGAGCCGACCGTACGCGCCGCCGATGGTCTGGCGCTGTCTTCGCGCAACGGCTTCCTCAGTGATGAACAACGTGCGGTGGCTCCGGCGGTGTATCGCTCGCTGAGCAGCATTGCCGAATCGATCAAGCAAGGTAACCGGGATTTCCCGGCGCTGATCAGCGCGCAGTTGCAAGCGCTTGAAGCGGCCGGCCTGCGCCCGGATTATCTGGAGATCCGCCACGGTTTGACCCTGCGTCCGGCAACGGCTGAGGATCGCGATCTGGTGATTCTGGTGGCGGCGTTTCTGGGCACCACGCGGTTGATCGATAACCTGCATTTGAATCTCGATAGCCCCGCTTAAAACCACCGCCCCCTCCCCGTAGGAGTGAGCCTGCTCGCGATAGCGGTGTGTCAGTCAGCATCAGTGTTGAATGACACACCGCTATCGCAAGCAGGCGAAGGCCTACAGTGTTTTTCAGCGTCATGAAGATTGCATTCCAGCCATATTGCCGCCCCCAAAGCCTTCGGGCACACTGCCCGCCGTTCGATTCCAACCCGGGAAACCCCAATGCACGCGATCATGCTCAAGGCCAAACTGCACCGCGCCGAAGTCACCCATGCGGTGCTCGATTACGAAGGTTCGTGCGCCATCGATGGCGAATGGCTGGACCTGTCCGGCATTCGTGAATACGAGCAGATCCAGATTTACAACGTCGACAACGGCGAGCGTTTCACCACCTACGCGATTCGTGGCGAAGAAGGCTCGCGGATGATTTCAGTCAACGGCGCCGCGGCGCACAAGGCCAGCGTCGGTGATCGCGTAATCATCTGCGCTTACGCCCATTACAGCGAAGCCGAACTGGTCAATTTCAAGCCGCGCATGCTTTACATGGCGCCCGGCAACGAGCTGAGCCACACCAGCAACGCCATCCCCGTTCAGCTCGCCTGAACCACCGCAGCGCCCGCTCCTCCTCCGTTTGTCGGCCAAATCCCTGTTCGGATGTTAAAAAAGTACAGGGATCTGGTCAGACAAAGTCAAGACAGATCGCAGCGCGAGGTTTACTGTATTCGCCCTGTGTCCGCAAATCGTGTCGATGCAGTCGATCCCGCCTCCCAACAGCGGCGTGCCGGGTCTGTTCAGTGTTCAAAAGGCCGTTCAAGTAAAAAGGAAAACCGCAGCGATGGCGTACTACCGCACTCCTCATGACGTTACCGCTCTGCCTGCCTGGCAAGCGTTGAAAGATCACCGCCAAGCCATGCAGGATTTCAGCATGCGCGAGGCCTTCAACGCCGATCCGCAGCGCTTCAATCAGTTCACCCTCAGCAGCTGCGGACTGTTTCTCGATTATTCAAAGAATTTGATCAACGCCGAGACCCGCAATCTGCTGGTGGGTCTGGCCAATGAAGTCGACCTCAAGGGCGCGATCAAAGCGCTGTTCGACGGCGAAATCGTCAACGCCTCCGAAGGCCGCCCGGCGCTGCATACCGCTCTGCGCCGTCCGGTTGGCGACAAGCTGTCGGTCAATGGCGTCAACGTGATGCCGGACGTCCATAAAGTGCTCAACCAGATCACCGATCTGGTCGGCCGCATCCATGACGGTCTGTGGCGCGGTTACACCGAGAAGCCGATCACCGACGTGGTCAACATCGGCATCGGTGGCTCGTTCCTCGGCCCGGAGCTGGTTTCTGAAGCGCTGCTGTCGTACGCGCAGAAAGGCGTGCGCTGCCACTATCTGGCGAACATCGATGGCAGTGAGTTCCACGAGCTGACGCAAAAACTGCGCGCCGAAACCACGCTGTTCATTGTTTCGTCGAAATCCTTCAACACCCTCGAAACCCTGAAGAACGCTCAGGCCGCACGCGCCTGGTACCTGGCTCAGGGCGGCTCGGAAGCCGAGCTGTATCGTCACTTCATCGCCGTTTCGAGCAACAACGCTGCAGCAGTGGCATTTGGCATCCGCGAAGAGAACATCTTCCCGATGTGGGACTGGGTCGGCGGCCGTTACTCGCTGTGGTCGGCCATCGGTCTGCCAATCGCCCTGGCCATCGGCATGTCCAACTTCAAGGAACTGCTGTCCGGTGCCTACACCATGGACCAGCATTTCCAGACCGCGCCGTTCGAACAGAACATGCCGGTGCTGCTGGCCCTGCTTGGCGTGTGGTATGGCAACTTCTGGGGCGCGCAAAGTCACGCGATCCTGCCGTACGATCACTACCTGCGCAACATCACCAAGCACTTGCAACAGCTGGACATGGAATCCAATGGCAAGAGCGTGCGCCAGGACGGCACCTCGGTGTCGACCGATACCGGTCCGGTGATCTGGGGTGGCGTCGGCTGCAACGGTCAACACGCCTATCACCAGTTGCTGCACCAGGGCACCCAGTTGATCCCGGCCGACTTCATCGTGCCGATCGTCAGCTTCAACCCGGTCGCCGATCACCACCAGTGGCTGTACGCCAACTGCCTGTCGCAGAGCCAGGCGCTGATGCTCGGCAAGACCCAGCCGGAAGCCGAAGCCGAGCTGCGCGACAAAGGCATGAGCGAAGAAGACGTGCGCAAACTCGCGCCGCACAAGGTGATTCCAGGCAACCGTCCGAGCAACACGCTGGTGGTCGAACGCATCAGCCCGCGTCGCCTCGGCGCGCTGGTGGCGATGTATGAACACAAGGTGTTCGTGCAAAGCGTGGTCTGGGGCATCAACGCCTTCGACCAGTGGGGCGTGGAGCTGGGCAAGGAACTGGGCAAAGGCGTCTACAACCGCCTGGTCGGCAGCGACGAAAGCGTGGCTGACGATGCCTCGACTCAAGGCCTGATCAACTACTTCCGTGGTCGTCACCGCGGTTGATTTGATGGTCTGGCAGTAACCCTGTGGGAGCCAGCCTGCTGGCGATAGCGATCTGTCATTCAGCCGATGTGCTGTCTGACTTGACGCCATCGCCAGCAGGCTGGCTCCCACAGTTGTTTTGTCGATGACTTGAACCTCCGGGTCTCTCGGCGCATCTTTATCCTTGTCGCACCACAAGAATAAGGAACCGTCATGTTCGATATCAGTACGTTCCCCAAAGCCGATGCCGTGCGCCGGGCTGCTCAGTTGAGTCAGGACGATTATCGGCGTCTGTACCGCGAATCCATTGAACACCCCGACACCTTCTGGGCCGAACAGGCCACACGCTTTCTCGACTGGAGCACGCCGTGGCAGACCGTGCAGCACTACGATCTGCAAACCGGTGAAGCCGCCTGGTTTGCCGGGGGCAAACTGAACGTCAGTTACAACTGCATCGACCGTCACCTCGCAGAACGCGGTGAACAGACCGCGCTGCTCTGGGAAGGCGACGACCCTGCCGAATCAGCGCAGATCACCTACAAAAAACTTCACCATCACGTTTGCCGACTGGCTAATGTGCTGAAAAGCCGTGGGGTGAAAAAAGGCGACCGGGTGTGCATCTACATGCCAATGATCCCGGAAGCGGCTTACGCCATGCTCGCTTGCGCACGGATCGGTGCCATCCATTCGGTGGTGTTTGGCGGTTTCTCCCCCGACTCTTTGCGTGACCGTATTCTCGATGCTGATTGCCGCACGGTGATCACCGCTGATGAAGGCGTGCGCGGCGGCAAGTACGTGCCGTTGAAACACAATGTCGACAAAGCCCTGCAAAATTGCCCCGACGTCAGCACCGTGGTGGTGGTCGAGCGCACCCAGGGCAAGGTCGATTGGGCCGAGGGCCGTGACGTCTGGTATCACCAGGCCGTACGCGAAGTCAGCGACGACTGCCCACCGGAACCGATGGACGCCGAAGACCCGCTGTTCATCCTCTACACCTCCGGCAGCACCGGCAAACCCAAAGGCGTTCTGCACACCACCGGCGGTTATTTGCTGCAAGCGGCGATGACCTTCAAATACGTGCTCGACTACCGTGACGGCGAAGTGTTCTGGTGCACCGCCGATGTCGGCTGGGTCACCGGCCACAGTTACATTGTCTACGGCCCCCTGGCCAACGGCGCGACCACACTGATGTTCGAAGGCGTGCCGAGTTACCCGAGCAGTTCGCGATTCTGGCAGGTCATCGATAAACACCAGGTCAACATTTTCTATACTGCGCCGACCGCCCTGCGCGCATTGATGCGCGAAGGTGCCGGACCGTTGAAGGAAACTTCGCGGCAGAGCCTCAGATTACTCGGCAGCGTCGGCGAGCCGATCAACCCGGAAGCGTGGGAATGGTATTTCAACGTGGTTGGCGAACAGCGTTGCCCGATCGTCGACACATGGTGGCAGACCGAAACCGGCGGCATCATGCTCAGCCCACTCGTCAGCGCCCAACGCATCAAACCGGGTTGCGCCACGCAGCCAATGTTCGGCGTGCAGCCGGTATTGCTCGATGAACATGGCAAGGAAATCCACGGCGCCGGCAGCGGCGTGCTGGCGATCAAGTCCAGCTGGCCAGCGCAGATCCGCAACGTTTACGGCGACCCGCAACGCATGGTCGACACCTACTTCAAACCCTACCCCGGCTATTACTTCAGTGGCGACGGCGCTCGCCGCGATGAGGATGGCGATTACTGGATCACTGGGCGCATTGACGACGTGATCAACGTTTCCGGGCATCGCATCGGCACCGCTGAAATCGAAAGCGCACTGGTGCTGCACGACAGCATCGTCGAGGCAGCCGTGGTGGGTTACCCGCACGACGTCAAAGGCCAGGGCATCTATGCCTTTGTCACGCCCATGGACGGCACCGAAGCGAACGACAATCTGAAAAAGGATCTGCTGGCGCACGTCAGCAAGGAAATCGGCAGCTTCGCCAAACCGGACCTGATCCAGTGGGCGCCAGCCCTTCCGAAAACCCGTTCGGGCAAAATCATGCGGCGGATCCTGCGCAAGATTGCCTGCAATGAGCTCGACAGCCTGGGCGACACCTCTACATTGGCTGACCCGGGCGTGGTGCAGACATTGGTCGATAAACGGCTCAACGGTTGAGAGCTGCAAGTTGCAATCTGCAAGCTGCAAGCTGCAAGCTGCAAGCTGCAAGCTGCAAGCTGCAAGCTGCAAGCTGCAAGCTCAAGCGGTCCGCATTGGCTTGCAGCTTGCCGCTCGCCGCTTGAAGCTAGTAGCTGCTAGACTTCGCGTTTTTTCAGCAAGGCGCCCGCATGTCTTCCTTGAATCAGGCGCTGCGCGCCGCCCTCGATCAACGCCAGGACCTGCTCGCTGAGCTGCACAGCCAAGGCACCGATTGCTATCGCCTGTTCCACGGCAGCCAGGAAGGCGCCGGCGGCCTGACCATCGACCGCTACGGCCCGCAACTGCTGGTGCAGAGTTTCCACCAGACGCTGGAGCGCGACGACCTGCTGCAACTGCACGCTATGGTCAACCAGACGCTGGGCTTTGAATCCCTGCTGGTCTACAACGACCGTTCACGGGGCAACTCGCGCATCGATCGCGAAGACCACGTTTATAAAGCTGACGAGGCCGCGCTGGCAGATCTGGTCGGTCACGAGTGGGGCCTCAACTACCGCGTGCGCGGGCGCCACGCCGGGCAGGATCCGCTGCTGTTTCTCGATCTGCGCAACACCCGCGGCTGGGTCAAGGAGCACGCCAAAGGCAAATCCGTGCTTAATCTGTTCGCCTACACCTGCGGCGTGGGGCTGAGCGCTGCCGCTGGCGGCGCGAGTGAGGTGTGCAACCTGGATTTCGCTGAAGGCAATCTGGCGGTCGGTCGCGAAAACGGCCTGCTCAACCCACAGCTGGCTGAAATGCAATTCATCCAGTCCGATTATTTCCCGGCGATTCGCCAACTCGCCGGCCTGCCGATCAGCCAGCGGCGCGGCCAAAAACTGCCGAGCTATCAGCGCCTTGAACAACGTCAATACGATCTGGTGCTGCTCGACCCACCGGCCTGGGCGAAAAGCGCATTCGGCACCGTCGACCTGCTGCGCGACTATCAAAGCCTGCTCAAGCCTGCACTGCTGACCACCGCCGACAATGGCGTGCTGATCTGCTGCAACAATCTGGCGAAGGTCAGCATGGACGACTGGCGCGAACAGGTGTTGCGCTGCGCCGAGAAGGCGGGGAGGCCGGTGCGCGAATGGAGCGTGATGACCCCTGGCGCCGATTTCCCCTCGATGGATCAGCAACCGCCGTTGAAGACGCTGATTCTGCAGCTCTGACGCCTTCCTCTATAAACGCCCCCTCCCTGTAGGAGTGAGCCTGCTCGCGATAGCGGTCTGTCAATACCAGTATTACTGAATGACACACCGCTATCGCGAGCAGGCTCACCCCTACAGTAGGGATTTTTTCCTACAGAAAAATCTGAACAATCCTGTCCCACATCAAGCGCTTCGGAACCAGATTCGCGTGCCATACTCCAAGGCACTCCGATTCAGACAGATGAAGCCGCACATGCCCAAAGGATTGATTCGCGCGATTGGCGCCTTGCTAACCGCTCTGGCGCTCTACAGCCTGCTGGGGTTTCTGATTTTGCCGGGCATTGCGCTGCGGATAGCCAATCAGCAACTCGCCAATTACGCGACCGTACCTGCGCATATCCAGCGTATCGAGCTCAACCCGTTCAGCCTTGAAGTCACACTGTGGGGGCTGGTCATCGGCGAGCCGGGCAAGGAGCAGGTCGGCTTCGAACGTCTGTACGCCGACCTGCAAATCGACAGCCTGTGGAGCAAGGCCCTGCATCTGGCGAGCATCGAACTGGACAAGCCCAAGACCGAAATCCTCTTCGCCAGGGACGGCAAGCTCAACCTGCTCGGCCTGTTCAATGTGCCGGCCAGCGAACCGACGCCCGCCGACCCCGACGCCAAGCCGTTCCCGCTGCGTATCGACAACATCAAACTGGCGAGCGGCGTGGTGCACTTTCAGGATGTGCGCCCGAGCGAGCCGATCGAATTTCTTTACGACGACCTCAGTTTCGAGCTGAAAAACCTCAGCACCCTGCCCGAAGACAGTGCCGACATGACCCTGGTCGCCATCGGCCCTGCCGGCGGTCGAATCGACTGGAGCGGTAATTTCAGCCTGATTCCGTTCACGTCCGAAGGCACCCTGAAAGTCACCGACGGCCAGATGAAAGCCTTCTGGCCCTATGTGCGCGATGCGGTGCCGCTGGTTCTCGAAAACGGCGTGGTCAGCCTCAGCACTGACTACAAACTCAACCTGTCGAAACAAACCGAACTGCTGCTCAGCAACGTCGCGGTGAGCATCGCGCCGTTCGCCATCAAGGCTCCGGACGGCCGCCCGCTTGCCAAGCTTGAACGACTCGATGTCAGCGAAACCAGCGTCGACCTCGCCAAACAGCAAGTCGTGGTCCGCAAGATCCGCAGCCAGAAGCTGGAAACCTGGGCCGCCCTCGAAGCCGACAAGCAACTGGACTGGCAGAAACTGTTCGCCAGCCAACCGTCGAAACCGGCGGCCAAAGCCGCAGCAGAACCGGCCAGTACTCCGGCCGCGGCCGATTCTCCGAAGCCTGAACCAGCCGCGCCAAGCAAGCCATGGCAAGTGCTGCTCAAGGATGTGCAGTTGCGCAACTACACCGTGCACCTCGCTGATCGCTCGGCGCAACCGCCGGTGACGCTGGACCTGACGCCGCTGAACGTCGATCTGCAGGACTTCGACAGTCTCAATGGTTCGCCCTTCAAGCTCAAGCTCGACAGCGGCGTAGGTAAGCAAGGCAAGATTTTCGCCGACGGCACGCTCAACCTAGCCCCGGTCAACGCGCAACTCAACGTCAAGACCCAGGACATCGACCTGCGTGTCGCCCAGTCGTACATCAATCCGTTCATTCGCCTGGAACTGCGCAGCGGCATGCTCGGCAGCGATCTGAAGGTCAACCTCAAGAGTACCGAACCGCTGGCTCTCAACGTGACCGGGCGCGCGCAGATCGATCAGCTGCACACCCTGGACACCCTGAAAACCCGCGACTTCCTCAAGTGGCAGCAAGTGGTGGTCGAAGGCCTGAATTACCAGCACGGTGATAGCTTGTCGATCGACAAGGTCAACCTGTTCCAGCCTTACGCGCGGTTTATGATCAACGATGACCGCAGCACCAACATCGACGACCTGCTGATCCCGCAACCGGCCGACAACGGCGCAAAGAGCGCAGGCGCCAAACCTGCCAGCAATGAAAAACCCTTGGGTATTCACATCGGCGGCATCGCGATCAACGATGGCTCGGCCAACTTCGCCGACTTCAGCCTGACGCCGAACTTCGCCACCGCCGTGCAGCAACTCAACGGTCAGATCGGCACCATCGACAGCCGTCAGGCGAAACCGGCCAGCGTCGATATCAAAGGCAAGGTCGACCGTTACGCGCCGGTCACCATCAAAGGCGCAGTCAACCCGTTCGACCCGATGGCCAGCCTCGACATCGCCACCAGTTTCAAACGCGTCGAGCTGACCACGCTGACGCCCTACTCCGGCAAGTTCGCCGGCTATCGAATCCGCAAGGGCCGGCTCAATCTTGATCTGCACTATCTGATTACCAAGGGACAACTCAAAGCCGAGAACAAAGTGGTGGTCGAACAATTGCAGCTCGGTGAGAAGGTCGACAGCCCGGATGCCGTGAGCTTGCCGTTGAAACTGGCAATTGCCCTGCTCAAGGACGTCGACGGCAAGATCTCCATCGAACTGCCGGTAACCGGTGACTTGAACAACCCGCAGTTCAGCGTGATGCCGATTGTCTGGCAGACCCTGCGCAACCTGATCGTCAAAGCCGCCGCGGCGCCGTTCAAGATGATTGGCGGGCTGGTCAGTGGTGGTGGCTCCGAGGACCTGGGCACCGTGTCCTTCGCACCGGGCTCCAGCGATCTGAGCAAGGATGCTGAAGCCGCGCTGGTGAAACTGTCCCAAGCGCTGAAGGAACGTCCGGCCTTGCGCCTGGAGATCGAAGGCACCGCCGCGAAAAGCAGCGATGGCCCGCTACTCGCCGAGCAGCGTCTGGAACGTGAATATCAATACAACTACTACAAGATGCTCCAGCGCCGTGGCGATAAAGTCCCGGCCCAGGCTTCGCTGTTGCAAGTACCCGACGGCGAAAAAGGCCCGCTGCTGGAGGGCATTTACCGCACCCGTTTGAAAACCCAGCCACCGGCCGAATGGAAGGATCTGGGCAAGGAAGAACGCACCGCGAAAATGCGCGAAGGCGTGATCAAGTTCTGGAGCGGCAGCGATGTGTTGCTGCGGCAGCTGGGACAGGACCGCGCCAGCACCATCAAGGATTACCTGGTCGACAAGGGCAAGCTTGAGGATGACCGCGTGTATTTCATCGATGCCAGTCTCGGCGAGGCCGAAAGCGACGGCCGCGTCGTGACGCAAATGCATCTGGATGCCGAGTGATGAATTGCAAATGGCTGGCCGCGGGGGTGCTGGCGTTTGCCGCCAGCCATGCCGCAGCGTCCGACACGCTGCGCTGCGGCAGCCAGTTGATCAGTCTTGGCGATCGCACCAGCGAAGTCCTGCAGAAGTGCGGCGAGCCGGTCAGCCGTGACGTGCTCGGCTACAAGCGCAGCGCCAACCGTCGCGAAGAATTTCAGGTCGAGGAATGGACCTACGGCCCCAGCAACGGCATGTATCAATACCTGCGCTTCGAGGGCAACCGCTTGCGGCAGATCAACAGCAAGCGCGGCCCCTGATCCAACACCATCCCCCTGTAGGAGTGAGCCTGCTCGCGATAGCGAATTGTCGGTCAACGCTTTAACAACTGACAGAACGCTATCGCGAGCAGGCTCACTCCTACCTTTGATTGAGTCGCCCCTGAAATAGAACAGGCCCCGACACAAGTGCCGGGGCCTGTAATGGTCACCTCCGTGTGACCGTTCGCATGAACTCTAAAGGTGCGGCAGACGTATGGCTCGGCCCGTCTGTCGCGTCTTCTCCCGGTCCAGGCGAGAAGCCTTGCCTTACTCGGCTTTCAGGCCGTCAGCGGAGACCGCTTTAACGCCTTTGATTTTCTTGGCGATGGCCACGGCTACGTCTTTCTGCGATTCAGTCACTGCAGTAGTCGACGACAGGGATACCACACCTTTGTTGGTTTCTACTTTGATGTCGGTGCCTGGAATGCCTTTTTCGGTGACCAGATCAGCTTTGACCTTGGTGGTGATCCAGGTATCGGAAGTGTCCTGCTTCATCTCGGTAACTTCACCGGCAGCCAGAACCATTGGCGACTGGGTAGCCTGAGTGGTCTGGGCGAAAGCGCCGCCAGCCATGGTCAGGGTCAGAGCGGTAGCAGCGGCAGTGATAGCGAACTTCTTCATACGAGTAACTCCTGTTTTTCTGGAAAGTCTGCTGGGATATGTCTTCAGCAGGGTTACCAAGGTAGTTGCGAACGCTGTGCCAACTTTTTTGATCCGATAAAATCGTTTAAAAACAATATGTTAGTAAAAAGTGAATTTTTCGTTTTCATGCATTTTGCATGACTCGCTGTTTATTCGCATGCAAGTTGCGGTTTTTCGGAAAGTTCATAAGCTGCTGAAATTATTGAAGCTTTTTTCAAGCGCAGCGCCATGAAAAATGCCCCGCAGAGGCGGGGCATCGGGTCCTGCGGCAGCAACCTATGTACCGCTGGCAGTGCAGCCTTTAGGTGAGTAATCAGGTGAAACGTTGGTTGTGCATGCCCAGCCAGTCGTAGCCGTACGAGTCAGCGTAATGGTTTTCCCCAACACCGGTGCCGGAGCGTTGGCAATCGTGCAAACGATGGTACCCGCACCGTCTGCAGCGGTCCCCGAAGCAGACAAAGCACAGTTGGAAGTGGTGGTCACTGCATCGCCCTTCACAATCGCCAGTGTCGGGTTCGTCCCTTGGTTGATCGTATCTTCAAACGGTATTTTCAGTGCGCTGATTTCCGCCAGCCCCGCCGTCACCTTCGACCGCGCCTGATATTTCGAATACTGCGGCAAGGCAATGGTCGCCAGAATACCGATGATCGCCACCACGATCAGCAGCTCGATCAGGGTAAAACCTTGTTGTTTTTTCATAGACACGCTCCATGCATGAGGGGAAATCTCATGATCTGAAAGAGACCCAGCATAGGCCATGCCAATGCCCCGGAGCCCTGCCTGATGGACGCGAACTGCGCACTGCGCCGTTTCCTACAACCTGCAACCGCACTATCTGACACTTTTTGTCACCTGCACCGGCCGTGTTTGGCGCTGTCACTTGACTAGGCTATAAGTCATGAACGGCAAGCACGCGGAATCCCCATGAATGACATCGCTCTGAGCGGTCTGGCCAAGCAACTGGTGCAGGCCGAACTGCTGACGGAACAAAGTGCCCAGCAAGCCTGGCAGCAGGCGCAGCGCAATCGCGTGTCGCTGGTGAACTACCTGGTGCACAACAAACTGGTGAAGAGCCGGCAGATCGCCGAGATTGCCTCGGAACACTTTGGCATGGCCCTGCTCGACCTCAGTTGCCTCGATAAGGAAACCCAGCCCAAGGGCCTGGTCAGCGAAAAACTGATACGCCAGCACTGCGCTCTACCATTGTGGCGACGCGGCAACAAACTGTTCGTCGGCCTCTCCGACCCGAGCAACCAGCAGGCAATCAGTGATATTCAGTTCAGTACTGGCCTGAGTACCGAAGCGATACTGGTCGAGGATGACAAGCTCAGCGATGCCATCGACAAGTTCTTCGATAACCATGCCACCGGCCTGGAAGAAATGGCCGACGTCGACCTCGATGGCCTTGACGTCGAATCCGTCAGCGACAGCAAACAGGACGCCATCGGCGGGCTCGACGCCGACGACGCGCCGGTGGTGCGCTTTGTCCACAAGATGCTGCTCGATGCGATCAAAAGCGGTTCTTCAGACCTGCACTTCGAGCCTTATGAAAAGAACTATCGGGTGCGCATGCGCACCGATGGCATGCTGCGTGAAGTCGCCAAACCGCCGATTCAACTGGCCGGGCGCATCGCCGCGCGCCTGAAGGTCATGGCCAGCCTTGATATTTCAGAGCGGCGCAAACCGCAGGATGGGCGGATCAAGATGCGCCTGTCGAAAAGCAAGTCGATCGACTTCCGGGTCAACACCCTGCCGACGCTGTGGGGCGAAAAAGTGGTGATCCGGATTCTCGACCCGTCCAGCGCGCAGATGGGTATCGATGCGCTCGGTTATGAGCCGGAACAGAAAGAGTTGTACATGGCCGCGCTGAAACAGCCGCAGGGCATGATACTGGTCACCGGTCCTACCGGTTCGGGGAAAACCGTGTCGCTGTACACCGGGCTCAATATCCTCAACACCGTCGACATCAACATCTCCACCGCCGAAGACCCGGTGGAGATCAACATGGAAGGCATCAATCAGGTCAACGTCAATCCGCGCCAGGGGCTGGATTTCGCCCAGGCCCTGCGTTCGTTTCTGCGTCAGGACCCGGACGTGATCATGGTCGGCGAGATCCGTGACCTGGAAACTGCCGAGATCGCCATTAAAGCCGCGCAGACCGGCCACCTCGTGCTTTCGACACTGCACACCAACAGCGCCGCGGAAACCCTCACCCGTCTGCACAACATGGGCATTCCCGGTTTCAACATTGCTACCTCGGTCAGTCTGATCATCGCTCAGCGCCTGGCACGCAAGCTGTGCAATCACTGCAAGAAACCGATTGAAGTGCCACGTGAAACCCTGATCAAGGAAGGCTTCCCCGAGGAACGCATCGGCAGTTTCACGATCTACGAGCCGGTCGGTTGCGATCATTGCAACAGCGGTTACAAAGGACGCGTGGGGATTTATGAAGTGGTGAAGAACACGCCTGAGCTGCAACGCCTGATCATGGCCGAAGGCAACTCGCTGGAAATCGATATGCAGATGCGCCGCGACGGCTTCGACGATCTGCGCACCGCAGGTCTGCACAAGGCCATGCAAGGCACCACCAGCCTGGAAGAAATCAACCGGGTCACCAAGGATTGAACATGGCGGTCAAGGCAGCGAAAACCAGCACGTACGCCTGGGAAGGTACGGACCGCAAAGGCAGCAAAGTCACCGGTGAGCTGAGCGGGCAGAATGCCGCATTGATCAAGGCGCAGTTGCGCAAACAGGGGATCACTCCGGGCAAGGTGCGCAAGAAGTCGGCCTCGTTGCTGAGTTTCGGCAAACGCATCAAGGCTCAGGACATCGCCCTGTTCACCCGGCAAATGGCAACGATGATGAAGGCCGGCGTGCCGCTGTTGCAGTCGTTCGACATCATTGGCGAAGGCTTCGAAAACCCGGCGATGCGCAAAGTCATTGACGAGGTTAAACAAGAGGTGGCCGCCGGTAACAGCTTCGCCGCGGCGCTGCGCAAGAAGCCGCAATACTTCGACGAGTTGTATTGCAACCTCGTCGATGCCGGCGAACAGTCCGGGGCACTCGACACCCTGCTCGAACGCGTCGCCACCTATAAGGAAAAAAGCGAAGCGCTCAAGGCCAAGATCAAGAAAGCCATGACCTACCCGAGCGCCGTCCTTCTGGTGGCGGCCGTGGTGACCGGCATTTTGCTGGTGAAAGTGGTGCCGCAGTTTCAGTCGGTGTTTTCCGGGTTTGGCGCCGAGTTGCCTGGGTTCACCTTGATGGTGATCAGCCTGTCTGAATTCATGCAGGCGTGGTGGTGGGCGATTCTCGGCGCGCTGATCGCGGCGTTTTTCGGCATTCGCCATGCACTGAAAACCTCTCAGGCATTACGCGATCGCCGCGACGCCTGGCTGCTGAAACTGCCGCTGGTGGGCACGCTGATGTACAAGTCCGCCGTGGCGCGATTTGCCCGCACTTTGTCGACCACCTTCGCTGCCGGCGTGCCGCTGGTGGAAGCCCTCGACTCGGTAGCGGGCGCTGCGGGCAATGTCGTGTTCAAACGTGCCATCCTGCGGATCCGCCAGGACGTCTCCACCGGCATGCAGCTGAATTTTTCCATGCGCAGCACCGGGGTCTTCCCGACCATGGCCGTGCAGATGACCGCGATTGGCGAAGAGTCCGGGGCGCTGGACGATATGCTCGACAAGGTCGCCGGCTTTTACGAAGAGGAAGTGGATAACATGGTCGACAACCTCACCAGCCTGATGGAGCCGTTCATCATGGTCGTGCTCGGGGTCGTCGTCGGCGGTCTGGTGGTGGCCATGTACCTGCCGATCTTCCAGCTCGGCTCAGCGGTCTGATATGCCGCTCGACGAATTGTTCGGCCTCTATCCGCTGGCCTTTGTCGGCGCCGCGCTGCTGCTCGGGCTGGTGGTTGGCAGCTTTCTCAATGTGCTGGTCTGGCGCCTGCCAAAAATGCTCGAGCGCGACTGGCGCCAGCAGGCACACGATGTACTTGGCCTGCCGATCGAAACGCCGCAACCCACTTACAACTTGATGCTGCCGCATTCCGAATGCCCGCATTGCGCGCATCGGATTCGCGCCTGGGAAAACATTCCCGTGCTGAGCTACCTGTGCCTGCGCGGACGTTGCTCGGCGTGCGCTGCACCGATCAGCAAGCGTTACCCGCTGACCGAGTTGGCCTGCGGAGTGCTGTCGGCGTTCATAGCCTGGCATTTCGGTTTCGGCTGGCAGGCGGGTTTGCTGATGTTCCTCACCTGGGGACTGCTGGCGATGAGTCTGATCGACACCGAGCATCAACTGCTGCCCGATGTACTGGTGCTGCCGTTGTTGTGGCTGGGGCTGATCGTCAACAGCTTCGGATTGTTCGTACCTTTGCATGATGCTTTGTGGGGTGCGGTGGCCGGATACCTGGCGCTGTGGTCGGTGTTCTGGCTGTTCAAGCTGCTGACCGGCAAGGACGGCATCGGCCACGGTGACTTTAAATTATTGGCACTGCTGGGCGCGTGGGGCGGCTGGCAGATTCTGCCGCTGACCATCCTGCTGGCATCGCTGGTCGGCGCGGTGATCGGCGTGATCCTGCTGCGCCTGCGCGAGCAAAAAACCTCGACGCCGATTCCTTTCGGTCCCTATCTGGCCATTGCCGGCTGGATTGCCTTGCTCTGGGGTGGTCAAATAACCGACTTCTATTGGCAGTCTGTCGGTTTGAAATGAATACCCCTGTGGAAAAACCCTGGATTCTCGGCCTCACCGGCGGCATCGGCAGCGGCAAAAGCGCGGCGGCGCAGCACTTCATCGACCTCGGCGTGCATGTCGTCGATGCCGACCACGCGGCACGCTGGGTGGTCGAGCCCGGGCGCCCGGCGCTGGCGCAGATTGCCGATCATTTCGGCGCCGAGGTGTTGCAAAGCGACGGCACGCTGAACCGTGCAGCCCTGCGCAAGCTGATCTTCGAAGTGCCGGAGCAACGGCGCTGGCTGGAAGCGCTGCTGCATCCGTTGATCGCCGAGGAAATCGCTCATCACCTGGCGCTGGCAAAATCGCCTTATGCGATTCTGGTTTCGCCGCTGTTGATCGAGTCCGGGCAATACAGCATGACCCAGCGGATCCTGGTGATCGACGCCCCGCAACCACTGCAGATCGAACGCACCTTGCAACGTGACCAGACCAGCGCCGAGCAGGTTCAGGCGATCCTCAAGGCCCAACTGAGCCGCGAAGATCGCGTGAGCCGCGCCGACGACGTGGTGGTCAACGACCGCGACCTCGCCTGGCTGCACAGCGAGATCGAGCGTCTGCATCACTTTTACCTGACTTTATCCGGAGGCCAAGCATGAGCCAGATCCCAACCGTTGAATGCCCGACCTGTGGCGCCCCCGTGGAATTCACCCCGGCCAACAAGTTTCGCCCGTTCTGTTCAGACCGCTGCAAGCTGATCGACCTTGGCGCCTGGGCTTCGGAAGAACACAAGATTCCGGTCGCTCCGGATGCCGAAGACGAGCTGTTTTCCGGCGATTTCGACCCGCGTCACTGAGCCCGATCAGGGCCGCATGAAGGCGTAGTCCTGCTGGTCGTCGAGGTTTTCCGCAAGAAAATGCAACTCGTCGGCCAGATCTTCGGCGTTGCGCACCGCCTTGCTCTGCTGCACCACGGCACTGAGCAAGGCGCGCAAGCTCAACCCCGGGTCAAACCCGACCTCCTGCGCCATCTCCAGACTCTGCCGGGTTTCCTGCCTCGCCCATTCGTACACACTCATGCCGCTGCTCCTGAAGGGATTTGCGTGAGCATGAAATTTTCCGCCGATGGCGGATTTGATGTGGATCAAGGCTTGCGATCGTCGTCATTCCACGGCGCCGAGAGGTAGCGCGTACGGTTGAAGGTTTCCAGCCATTCCGGACTGAACACCACCAGCGCACTGACGATCATCCCGTTGATGAAGGCCTCGGGGAAAATGATCAGCCACACGTAACCAATGAAATCTTCAAGCCACTCCGGCATGGCGAACAGACCGTCGAACCACAGCAACGTCAGGCTGAAGATCAGACACAACAGCGCCGACAATGCCGCAGCGAAAAAACCGGAACAGAAGATGTACACGAACGGATTGCGCGGCTGCGCACGCTCGACAAGGATGGCTACGCATTCGGTGACCAGCACCGGCAGCAAAATAAACAAGGCACCATTGACCCCGAGTGCCGCAAGATCCTGCCGCCCGAGCAGCACCAGGCCGATTTGCGCCACCAGCCCGCCAATGACCGCCAGCGGCCAGTCCAGCAGCAAGGTCACCGCGGTCATGCCGAGGAAGTGATAAGACACGCCGGTATCGAAATCCCGGCGCATCAGCCACAGCAGAAACAAGGCGAACACCGTTGCGAACAGCAAATGCTGACGCCGATTGTCACTGAACAACTCGACCCACGGCGCGCGCACGATCGCCCACAGCAGCACCGGCAGATAGATCAGCCAGCCGAGCGTCAGACTCGCCGAGGACAGCAGTTCGGCACCAATCATGATTCCCTCACCTGCTCCATGGACATACCGCCTCGTCGCAGTCTACACCGCCACCGGATGCGCACCAGCCGATGCAAAGCTATCTGTTTGTCGCATTTGAACGCTAAGCTTGGGCTTATGGATGACTCAGATTATTTACGCCTGCTGACCATCGCGGCCGAGCAAGCCAACGCCTTTCTGTCCAATGCCCGCAAATGGGAGCGTGAGCGTTGGGTTTGCCAACGCCTGCTGCAAGGTCTCAACATCCCCTACCGCGCCGACGAATTCGCGCCGGCCGGTGAGCCGCCGGATGTGCTGTTTCGTGATGCCAACTTCGAAGTATTTTTTGTGCTCGATGAAGGTCGTCGGCTCAACGATGAATGGCGCGATGAACTGCAGCGGCGCCGCAGCGCATTTTCCCTCAGTCAACTGGTGCGCCGTGAAGCCAAGCCCAAGCGGATTCCGGCCAACGAATTTCTCCTGCGGCTGGCCCCGACCCTGCGCAAGAAAGCCCACAACTACAAGGAACGCGGCATGGATCTGGGCGAACTGGACATCATTGCTTTCGCCAGCCTCAAACGCGAAGTGCTGGACCTGAACAGTCACTTTCCACCGCCGACCGAATATTTGCGTCAGGGCTGGCGCTCGCTGTCGCTGGTCGGCCCGACGTTCGCCCGCGTGTTGTTCGCACACCCGGATGCACCGGATTTTCTGCGCAGCAACCTGGGGCGCAGCATTGTGTTTGATGTCGGGATCAGCCTGTGACGCCACTCCAACAATTGATTGCCGATGTGCCGCAAACCGGACGAGTACGCTGGATCGGCGTGCGTCCCGAATCACGCGGGCCGATGCTTGAGCTCGATGCCGTGGAGGCACGTCTGGAGGCTGGCTTGACAGGCGATCACGCCCGCCCCGGTGTGCGTAACGCGCGCCAGGTGACGCTGATTCAGTGGGAACATCTGGCGGTGATCAACGCCTTGATGGGCCGCGCCGATGACAACTTGATCAGGCCCGACGACCTGCGGCGTAATCTGGTCATCAGCGGTATCAATCTGTTTAGTCTGAAGGGTCGGCGTTTTCGCATCGGTCAGGCAATATTCGAAACCACTGGCTGGTGCCAACCGTGTGCCCGCCTGCAGAACAACCTCGGCCCGGGCACCTTTCAAGCGGTGCGCGGACATGGCGGAATCACCGCTCGGGTGTTACAAAGCGGGATCATTCGCCTCGACGACCGGGTCAGCGTCGAACCGGTGCCGGACAGCGGCTATGCTGCGTTCAATCCCGGATAAAAACTGCTGTAGCGTGTGCCCATTCAGCAACGTCTACCTGACGAGGCCAATATGACCAGCCGCCTGAAACCCGAAGACCAAAAGCATGTCGAAGAGTACCTGCAGCTGTCCCAGCACCGAGTCGAGCGCCGACCTTTCCGGCCGTGGCTGCTCCTGGTGCTGGTGCTGGCAGTGACCATTGGTCTTGGCCTGTTGAGCCGATTCATCAGTTACCTGACGCTTTGAGCTGCTTGGCGCTCGCAGAGGTAACGATGACAAAGAATTCCTTTCAAAACCTTGCGAGTTATCCCTATGTCCCATCGTATTGTCATTGTCGGCGGCGGCGCCGGCGGTCTGGAGTTGGCTACCCGTCTGGGTAAGACCCTGGGCAAGCGCGGCACCGCCAGCGTGATGCTGGTCGACGCCAACCTCACCCACATCTGGAAACCGCTGCTGCACGAAGTGGCCGCCGGGTCGCTGAACTCTTCCGAAGACGAACTCAACTATGTTGCCCAGGCGAAATGGAATCACTTCGAGTTCCAGCTCGGGCGCATGAGCGGGCTTGATCGGGCGCAGAAGAAAATCCAGCTGGCGGCCACCTACGACGAAAACGGCATCGAACTGGTCCCGGCGCGTGAAGTGCCGTACGACTCGCTGGTGATCAGCGTCGGCAGCACCACCAACGATTTCGGCACTCAGGGCGCGGCGCAGCACTGCCTGTTCCTCGACACCCGCAAGCAGGCCGAGCGCTTTCACCAGCAACTGCTCAACCACTATCTGCGTGCGCACGCCGGGCAGACCGATGTGGTCGAGCAGATCAGCGTGGCCATCGTCGGTGCCGGCGCCACCGGCGTCGAACTGGCGGCCGAGCTGCACAACGCTGCGCATGAACTGGCGGCCTATGGTCTGGACCGGATCAAACCGGAAAACATGCACATCACCTTGATCGAGGCCGGCCCACGGGTGTTGCCCGCGCTGCCGGAACGCATCAGCGGGCCGGTGCACAAGACCCTGGAAAAACTCGGGGTCAATGTGCTGACCAATGCTTCGGTCAGCGAAGTGACTGCCGACAGCCTGATCACCGCCGACGGCAATCAGATCAAGGCCAGCCTGAAAGTCTGGGCGGCGGGTATTCGCGCACCGGGTTTCCTCAAGGACATCGACGGTCTGGAAACCAACCGCATCAATCAGCTGCAAGTGCTGCCGACCCTGCAGACCACGCGCGACGAAAACATCTTCGCCTTCGGTGATTGCGCCGCATGCCCGCAACCGGGAAGCGATCGCAACGTACCGCCACGGGCCCAAGCGGCACACCAACAGGCCTCGCTGCTGGCCAAGTCGCTAAAGCTGCGCATCGAAGGCAAGACTCTGCCGGAGTACAAATACACCGACTACGGCTCGCTGATCTCGCTGTCGCGTTTTTCGGCGGTGGGTAACCTGATGGGCAACCTGACGGGCAGCGTGATGCTCGAAGGCTGGCTGGCGCGGATGTTTTACGTATCGTTGTACCGCATGCACCAGATGGCGTTGTACGGACCGTTTCGCACGGCGATGCTGATGCTCGGCAGCAAGATCGGCCGCGGTACCGAACCGCGTCTGAAGCTGCATTGATCAAGGCCTGTCGAGAGTTTTGATCAACACACCACCCCTGTGGGAGCCAGCCTGCTGGCGATTGCGGAGTGTCATCCGGCTGATGTATTGCCCGACACGCCCTCATCGCCAGCAGGCTGGCTCCCACACTGTTTTGTGCCGGGCTCGGAATTAAAGCTAACCACTATCCCTGTGGGAACGAGCCTGCTCGCGAATGCATTCTGTCAGTCAGCAATGTGGCCGACTGATCTGACGCTTTCGCGTGCAGGCTCGCTCCCGCAGGATTTTGTGTTGAATGGCAGATATGTTTCGCACTGTATCTGCATGCGCAGATCTCACTTTTTCTTACAAACCCCGCGCGCCACGACACAGTCGCGATACACCGCCGCCGCTTAATGGCCACACCCGAGCAAACCTGCTCAGGGCTTCGTCCTTAACGTGTGGCTGCGCTGTGCAGCCAGGAGAATGTCAATGTCGCGTACTTCGACCCTCGGTAAAAAATCCATTGGCCTGTTCGGCGCCGCGCTCGCCGGTGGGCTGATGTTGTCCGGTTCGGTATTTGCCGCTCAGCCATTGGCGCAGGGCTACATGGTTGCCTCGGCGGAAACCTCGGTGAAAGCACCGGAAGGCAAATGCGGTGAAGGTAAATGCGGCGATGCTTCGATGGCCAAGACCGACAGCGACGGTGACGGCAAGGTGTCCCGTGCGGAGTTCATCAAGGTCGCGCCGAAGTCCGACTTCGACAAGATCGACACCAACCATGACGGTTTCATCGACGAGCAAGAGGCCTACAACAACGTGAAGGCCAACTTCGAAGCCAATGGCAAGAAGATGCCCAAAGGCCTGTTCGAGCATCTGAAGGATCAAGACGGCGCCTGATTCAGCAGGCAATCAAGCCGCGCTTTTTAAACACAAGCGCGGCTTTTTCATGTCTGCCGTTTACAACTGAAAGCGCCGCACCATGCCTTGCAAAGCGTTGGCCAGTTTCGACAATTCGTGGCTGGAGGCACTGGTCTGATCGGCCCCCGCGGCCGAACGCACCGACAGGTCGCGAATATTGACCAGATTGCGATCCACTTCCCGCGCCACCTGCGCCTGTTCCTCGGCGGCGCTGGCGATGACCAGATTACGCTCGTGAATCTCGTGCACCGACGCGGTGATCGTCTGCAACGCTTCACCGGCGCGCGCCGCCATGCTCAGCGTGGTGCTCGCACGCGCGGCACTGGCCTGCATCGACTCCAGCGCCAGGCTCGAACCGTTGCGCATGCCCTGCACCATCTGCTCGATTTCCTGGGTCGATTGCTGGGTGCGATGGGCCAGCGCGCGCACCTCATCGGCGACCACGGCAAAACCACGCCCGCTTTCGCCGGCCCGCGCCGCTTCAATCGCCGCGTTGAGCGCCAACAGGTTGGTCTGCTCGGCAATCGCGCGAATCACGTCGAGCACCTTGCCGATGTCCTGGGACTGATTGGCCAACGATTGCACCAACTCGCCGGTGTGCTGCACATCAGCGGCCAGGGCACTGATGGCGCTGGCAGTCTCGCTGACCCGCTCCTGCCCCAGTTGCGCCGAATCGCTGGATTGGCGAGTGGCGTCACTGGTCGAAACGGCGTTGCGCGCGACCTCCTCCACTGCCGTGGTCATTTCGTTGACCGCGGTGGCCGCCTGTTCGATTTCATTGTTCTGCTGCTGCAGGCCCTGGGAGCTGTCGAGCGTCACTGCGTTGAGTTCGTCGGCAGCGGAGGCCAGTTGCGTGGCCGAGCCGCTGATGCCCTGCAAGGTCTCGCGCAGGTTCTGCTGCATGGTCGCCAGTGCCTTGAGCAAACGGCTGACTTCGTCATTGCCCTGAGTTTCGATAGGACGGGTCAGATCGCCCTGAGCCACGCTTTCCGCAGCGCTGACTGCACTGCTCAGCGGTCGCACGATGCTGCGTGTCAGCAGCATGGCAAGCGCCACGGTCGCAAGCGCCGCCAGTGCGATGAACACGCTGACGATGGTGCGCGACGTGGCGTAATGAGCGGCTGACTTCTGGCTTTCCAGCGCGACCTGTTTGGCGAACAGATCCGCCAGGTCATTGAGTTGCTTGCCCGAGCCATCGACCACGGTTTTCATGTCGACGAGCAGCAGTTTGGTCAATTCGTCACGCTTGCCCTGCTCGGCCAGAGTGAACGATTGGGCAATCCCGGTGCGGTAAGCGGCGAAGGTCTGCTTGAACTGGTCGTAGAGCTGCTGCCCCTCGGGCGTGGTGACCAGATTGTCGTAGGCAGTGATTTTTTCGCTGAGCTCTTTATCGCGGGTGTCCATCTGGCCGCGGTAAGTCGGGATGTTCTTCGGGTCTTCGTCCAGCGCCATGCGCAAGGAGATGGTACGGATACGCAGCATCAGCTCGCGGATCTCGTCACCACCACGAATGCTCGGCAGCCACTGAGTCTCCACGGCGACTTCACTGTCGCGAATGCTCGACATCTGCCCGAGGGCGAATACGCCCAGCAAGGCCACCAATACCGCGATCAGGGCAAAGCCCAAGGCAGCCCGCGGAGCAATATTCAACTGACGAAGCAACATGACGAACGCCCTTATTCTTGTATTGGCCAGATGCGAGGGGCGAAGCCATGGCAGTCCCCTCGTGTTAGCGGGCTATCGGCCGGTTGTATGACGACTTGAAGGGATTTGCCTTTTCAGCAGCCAAAAAAAATCCCCGTATCTTTCGATACGAGGATTTTCAATATGGTCGGGGTAAGGGGATTCGAACTCCTGACATCCTGCTCCCAAAGCAGGCGCGCTACCGGACTGCGCTATACCCCGGTAAAAAAAAGGCGACCTTTCAAAGATCGCCTTCTTCGATCAGCGCTTTTGGCCTCTGATCTTAAGATTCGATCCCAGCGCTAACTGGTTTCAAAAATGGTGGGTCGTGTGGGATTCGAACCTACGACCAATTGGTTAAAAGCCAACTGCTCTACCAACTGAGCTAACGACCCAAAAATGGTCGGGGTAAGGGGATTCGAACTCCTGACATCCTGCTCCCAAAGCAGGCGCGCTACCGGACTGCGCTATACCCCGGTTTGAAATTGGCTCCGTGACCAGGACTCGAACCTGGGACCCAATGATTAACAGTCATTTGCTCTACCGACTGAGCTATCACGGAACTACATATTTCAATTTACAACGGTGAAACCTGAAGCTTCTCGACACCGCTTTCGCATCGCTGCGTTCGTGTGTCTGAGGCGCGCTATTCTACAACCTAGAACACCTCTGTCAACCCCCTAAATTGCTTTCAAGTTAATGATTTGCAACTTATTTCAGTTTTCAACCCAGTGAGTTGAAACGCTGCCGGCGACTGACTGCGGGGCGCACTTTACAAGCCTTTTCCTTTGAGTTCAACAGCCTAACGAAAAAAAAGGCCCCACAATGTGGGGCCTCGGTTTTTCCGTTGACGCATCGCATCAGTTGAAAACGATTTCCTCGTTCTCGACGGTGCCGGTTGCGGTGTCGCCCGGCATGAAGTGACCGGAAAGGATCAACTGCGCCAGCGGGTTTTCGATCCAGCGCTGAATCGCACGCTTCAACGGCCGTGCGCCATAGACCGGGTCGTAACCGACGGCAATCAGCTTGTCCATCGCCTCCGGGCTCAACTCCAGCTTCAGCTCACGCTCGGCCAGACGGCTGCGCAGACGGCCCAGCTGGATCTCGGTAATGCCCGCGATCTGATCACGCGCCAGCGGCTCGAAGATCACCACTTCGTCGACACGGTTGATGAACTCCGGACGGAAGTGCGACGTCAGCGCGTCCATCACTGCTGCACGCTGCGCTTCACGATCACCGACCAGTTCCTGGATCTGCATCGAGCCAAGGTTCGAGGTCATCACGATCACCGTGTTGCGGAAATCCACCGTACGGCCATGGCTGTCGGTCAGGCGCCCATCCTCGAGCACTTGCAGCAGGATGTTGAATACATCCGGGTGCGCCTTCTCGACTTCGTCCATCAGGATCACCGAGTAAGGCTTGCGCCGTACCGCTTCGGTCAGATAACCGCCCTCTTCATAGCCGACATAGCCCGGTGGTGCGCCGATCAGACGAGCCACGGAGTGTTTCTCCATGAACTCGGACATGTCGATGCGCACCATTGCCTCTTCGGTATCGAAGAGGAATTCGGCCAGCGCCTTGCACAGCTCGGTTTTACCGACACCGGTCGGGCCGAGGAACATGAACGAGCCGCTCGGACGATTCGGGTCGGACAAGCCGGCGCGCGAACGGCGTACCGCGTTGGCCACTGCCACGACTGCTTCTTCCTGACCGATCACGCGTTTGTGCAACAGGCTTTCCATCTTCATCAGCTTGTCGCGCTCGCCTTCGAGCATTTTCGACACCGGGATGCCGGTCCATTTCGACACGACTTCGGCGATCTCTTCCTCGGTGACCTTGCTGCGCAGCAACTGGTTTTCGCTCTTGCCGTGCTGGTCGACCATTTGCAGGCTGCGCTCCAGATCCGGGATCACCCCGTACTGCAACTCGGCCATGCGGTTCAGATCGCCTTTGCGGCGGGCCGCTTCCAGCTCCTGGCGCGATTGCTCGATCTTCTGCTGAATCTGCGCAGAACCCTGCACCTCGGCTTTTTCCGAGTTCCAGATTTCTTCCAGGTCGGAATACTCACGCTCGTGACGCTCGATTTCTTCCTGGAGTTTTTCCAGACGTTTCTTCGCTGCGTCGTCGCTTTCTTTCTTCAGTGCCTGGGATTCGACTTTAAGCTGAATCAGGCGCCGCTCCAGACGATCCAGCACTTCCGGCTTGGAGTCGATTTCCATGCGGATGCGGCTGGCGGCCTCGTCGATGAGGTCGATGGCCTTGTCGGGCAATTGCCGATCGGTGATGTAGCGATGGCTGAGCTTGGCCGCGGCGATGATCGCGCCGTCGGTAATCGCGACTTTATGATGGACCTCGTAACGCTCTTTGAGGCCACGAAGAATCGCGATGGTGTCTTCTTCGCTCGGTTCATCCACCAGCACTTTCTGGAAACGCCGCTCGAGCGCCGCGTCCTTCTCTATATATTGGCGGTACTCGTTGAGCGTGGTCGCGCCGACGCAGTGCAACTCACCGCGTGCCAATGCAGGCTTGAGCATGTTGCCGGCATCCATCGAGCCTTCGCCTTTACCGGCGCCGACCATGGTGTGCAGTTCGTCGATGAACAGAATGATCTGCCCTTCCTGCTTCGACAGCTCATTGAGCAGGCCTTTGAGGCGTTCTTCGAACTCACCGCGGTACTTGGCACCGGCAATCAGCGCGCCCATGTCCAGCGACAGCAGACGCTTGCCCTTTAGGCCGTCCGGCACTTCACCGTTGATGATGCGCTGGGCCAGGCCTTCGGCGATGGCGGTTTTACCTACGCCAGGCTCACCGATCAGCACCGGGTTGTTCTTGGTGCGGCGTTGCAGAACCTGAATGGTACGGCGGATTTCGTCGTCACGGCCGATCACCGGATCGAGCTTGCCGTCTTCGGCACGCTTGGTCAGGTCGACAGTGTATTTATCCAGCGCTTGCCGCGACTCCTCGTGATTGGCGTCGTTGACTGCTTCGCCGCCACGCAGGTTGTTGATCGCGTTCTCCAGGGCTTTCTTGCTCACACCCTGACCGAGCAGCAACTTGCCGAGCTTGCTGTTCTCGTCCATCGCGGCTAGCAGCACCAGTTCGCTGGAAATGAACTGATCGCCCTTCTGCTGGGCCAGGCGGTCAGCCTGATTGAGCAGGCGCGCCAGATCCTGCGACATGTTCACATCGCCGGTCGGGTTCTGGATTTTCGGTAATTGGTCGAGCTCTTTGGTCAGCTCTTTACGCAAGCTGTTGACGTCAAAGCCTACCTGCATCAGCAGCGGCTTGATCGAACCGCCCTGCTGCTCAAGCATGGCCTGCATCAAGTGCGCCGGCTCGATGGCCGGATGATCATGGCCGACGGCCAACGACTGGGCGTCGGACAAGGCCAACTGTAATTTGCTGGTTAAACGGTCTATACGCATGGGTCACCTTCCTTTTGAGCAGGCCGGACCTAAGAAACCATCCTGAATAAAGAAACCTGCCAGATACCGCTATAGATGCGGTCGATTCTGCAAGATTCAAGCGTCAGCGGGTTGATGCAGATCAGACAGTTTAGCGGGTGAGCCAGATCAGGGAGGCGAAGCGACCCGTGCGAGGCGCACGGCGATACGAGAAGAAGCGCGGATCGCTCACGGTGCAGAAACCGCCACCATAAACAGCGGTGACACCCCGTTCAGCCAGACGCAAGCGCGCCAGCTGATAGATGTCGGCCATGAACTTGCCGGGGTTGTCGCTCGGCACGAAAGCCGTCGCCGCTTCCGGCAACTGCTTGACGAAGACTTCGCGCACTTCCGCTCCGACTTCAAAGGCTTGCGGGCCGATGGCCGGGCCGAGCCAGACCAGCACGTCCTCAGGTGTAACATCGAGGCTGTCGAGGGTGGCTTCAAGCACACCCGCCGCCAGACCGCGCCAACCGGCGTGAGCCGCAGCAACGCGAGTGCCGGCACGATCGCAGAACAATGCTGGCAGGCAGTCCGCCGTCATCGCCGTGCAGGCAATTCCGGGGGTTGTCGTCCAGCTGGCATCGGCAGTCGCGACTACCTCCGGATCAGCTTGTGCCACGGTAATCCCGTGCACCTGCTGCAACCAGGCAGGCTGTATGGAGAAGTGCTCGGTCAGACGCCGACGGTTCTCGGCGACCGCCTGCGGATGATCATCGACATGATCGCCCAGATTGAGGCTGTCGAACGGCGCCTCGCTGACACCACCCTCGCGGGTGGTGACGCAGGCTTTGACGCTGGCCGGCGCAGGCCAGTCCGGCGTCAGCCAGTTCATCCGACGAATGCCTCGCGATCCTGCTTGAGCAGGGTCAGCAGCCAGACGAAATCTTCTGGCAGCGGCGATTCCCAGCTCATCCGCTCACCGCTCGTCGGGTGATCGAGTTCGAGGAAACGCGCGTGCAGGGCCTGACGCGGGAAGTGCTTGAGCGATTCGACCATGGTCGGGTTCGCTGCAGGCGGAATGCGGAAACGCCCGCCGTACGCCGGGTCGCCGACCAACGGGAAGTTGATGTGCGCCATGTGCACGCGGATCTGGTGCGTACGACCGGTTTCCAGCTTCACCCGTACATGGGTGTGCGAACGGAAACGCTCCAGCACGCGATAGTGGCTGACCGCAGGCTTGCCGCCCTCCATCACCGCCATGCGCTGGCGCTGCTGGCCGTGACGACCGATCGGCGCGTTGATCTTGCCCCCGGCGGTGACCACACCGATGACAATGCATTCATAGATGCGACTGACGCTGCGGCTCTGCAACTGCGTGACCAGTTTGGTCTGCGCCTGAATGGTCTTGGCCACCACCATCAGACCGGTGGTGTCCTTGTCCAGACGATGGACGATGCCGGCCCGTGGGACATTGATGATGTCCGGCACGTGGTGCAACAAGGCATTGAGCAGGGTGCCATCGGCGTGACCGGCAGCCGGGTGCACCACCAGGCCCGCAGGCTTGTTGATCACCAGAATGTCGTCATCTTCATAGACGATGTCGAGCTCGATGTCCTGGGCGATCCACTCGCCCTGGGCTTCCTGCTCGGCCGTCAGTTCGAGGACGGCACCGCCATGCACGATGTCGCGCGGGCGGATCACCGCCCCGTCCACAGTCAGGCGACCTTCTTTGATCCAGGCGGAAAGGCGCGAGCGCGAGTGCTCAGCGAAGAGTTGGGCGGCGACTTGATCGAGGCGTTGGCCGCCCAATTCGGACGGCACCTCTGCGCGAAGTTCTATTTTATCGGACATGCTCGGACTGGGCGTCGGCACAGCCTTTGGTTTCGGCTGCGCGCTTGTGGTTAAATACGGCGTCTTTTGCCCCGAGGCTTTTCAACGGGGCGCTCATCATAACAGGACGGCCCCGCCCAAGACAGCGGCCGTCATAGGGACGCAAGCCGCCATGCAAGTGAAACACCTGCTGCTGATCGCCATCCTCGCATTGACCGCTGCTTGCTCATCGAAGGAAGTCGTAGACGAAAACCTCAGCGAAGCCGAGCTGTACCAGCAGGCTCAGACTGATCTGGACAACAACAGCTACACCAGCGCCACAGCCAAGCTGAAGGCTCTGGAGTCGCGTTATCCGTTCGGTCGCTACGCCGATCAGGCTCAACTGGAGTTGATCTACGCCAACTACAAGAACGCCGAGCCGGAAGCTGCCAAGTCCGCCGCCGAGCGTTTCATTCGTTTGCATCCGCAGCACCCGAACGTGGATTACGCGTACTACCTCAAGGGTCTGACCTCGTTCGACCAGGACGTCGGCCTGCTTGCGCGCTTCCTGCCGCTGGACATGACCAAGCGTGACCCGGGCGCGGCCCGTGACTCGTACAACGAGTTCGCCCAGCTCACCAGCCGCTTTCCGAACAGCCGCTACGCGCCGGACGCCAAGCAGCGCATGATCTACCTGCGCAACCTGCTGGCGGCCTACGAAATCCACGTGGCCGACTACTACCTGACCCGTCAGGCCTACGTCGCCGCCGCCAACCGTGGCCGTTACGTGGTGGAAAACTTCCAGGAAACCCCATCGGTCGGCGACGGCCTGGCGGTGATGACCGAAGCCTACCAGCGTCTGCACCTGGACGATCTGGCGGCCACCAGTCTGGAAACCTTGAAGCTTAACTACCCGGATCACCCGAGCCTGCAGGACGGCCAGTTCGTGCCGCGCGTTGCCGAAGCCGACAACCGCTCGTTCCTGAGCAAGGCGACTTTGGGCCTGATCGAATCGCGTCCACCGCTGCCACCGGGCGAAACCCGCGCCAACCAGGACGTACAGAAGCAGTTCCAGGATGCCAAAGACGCGATCCCGAACGAGCTCAAGCCGAAAGACGAAAACGGCGACGTGATCGAAGAGCCGGAGCCGGAATCCACCGACACCGACCGTTCGTGGTTCAGCTATATGACCTTCGGTGTGTTCGACTGAACACACTGGCGGTAACAAAAAGGGAGATCGGCGGATCTCCCTTTTTTATTGCGGCGATTTAATAGGCTGTGCGCTGCTCGGGTCCTTGGCTAAACTGCCGGATCATCAGTCGAAAAGCCGCTCATCATGCTTCGTTTATTGTTCTGGATCGCCGTGATCTTCGCCGCCATCTGGCTCTGGCGTAAATTCAAGGCCCCCGCCGCCTCCAATCAGTCCCAGCGCAATTCTCGCGAGCAAGACGCGGCGCCCATGGTGCGCTGTGCCCATTGCGGCGTGCACTTGCCGCGCGATCGCGCGCTGGGCAATCAGCAACAGTGGTATTGCAGCCAGGCTCATCTCGAGCAAGGCCCGGGCGCCAGTGGTCGCTGAGGCCGCCACCACCGACAGCAAACAGGCGCAGCGTCTGCTGCGTCTTTATCATCTGTACCGTCTGAGCGTCGGCATCACCTTGGTGTTGCTGATTTCAAGCAACATGGACAACCGCCTGCTGACGTCGGCCAACGACGACTTGCTGCGCGGCGGCAGTTGGCTGTATCTGGTTCTGAATATTCTGCTGGTGGTGTTTCTCGAAAATACCCGTCGGCCCGGGCAATTGTTCAGCCTGGCACTGGTCGACGTGTTGCTTCTGTGCGGTTTGTTCTTCGCAGCAGGCGGCGTTGGCAGTGCGCTGGGCAACTTGTTGATTGTCTCCGTGGCGATCAGCAACACCCTGCTGCGCCGGCGCATCGGCCTGTTGATTGCAGCCATCGCCGCGCTGGGCATTGTCGGTTCGAGTTTCCTGCTCGGTTTTAGCCATCCCCTGAGCGCCAATGAATACCTGCAGGCCGGTACGCTCGGCGCGCTGTGCTTTGCCGCCTCGCTATTGGTGCAGGGGCTTATCCGTCGCCTCGAGGTCAGCGAAACCCTGGCCGAGCAGCGCGCCAGCGAAGTGGTTAGCCTTGAAGCTCTGAATGCCTTGATCCTGCAACGCATGCGCACCGGCATTCTCGTTCTCGATCATGAGCGTCGCGTGCTGCTGGCCAATCACAGCGCGCAAATCCTGCTCGCCCGCTCGCACCTGCAGGGCCACTTGATCGATGAGTATTCGCCGGCGCTGGTCGAGCGCCTGCAACTGTGGATGAACAACCCGACCCTGCGTCCGCAAAGCCTGAAAGTCCCTGGCAATGGCATAGAACTTCAACCGAACTTCATCGCGCTAGAGCAGAGCCCAAATCCGCGCACCCTGGTGTTTCTTGAAGATCTGGCGCAAATCACCCAGCAGGCGCAGCAATTGAAGCTCGCCGCGCTCGGCCGATTGACCGCCGGCATCTCCCACGAAATCCGCAATCCGTTGGGGGCGATCAGCCATGCCGCGCAACTGTTGGCCGAGTCCGAGGAACTCGATAGTGCCGATCGGCGTCTGACGCAGATTATTCAAGACCACTCTCAACGCATGAATCGAGTTATCGAAAACGTCCTGCAACTGTCCCGTCGTCAGCAGAGTGCCCCGCAACGGCTGGACCTCAAACCGTGGCTGGAGAACTTCGTTGCCGAAAGCCGCGAGCAGGCCGGCGAGCGCCAGCAGATCCATCTGCGGATCAATTCCGGGGACTTCACCACGCTGATGGACCCGAACCAGCTGCGGCAGATCCTCGACAACCTGCTGCGCAATGGCTGGCGTCACAGCGCCCTGCTGCACGAACAGGCTGAGGTCTGGCTGGCGTTGTTCACCGACCCCGACAGCCAGTTGGCGGTACTTGAGGTACAGGATAACGGCCCCGGCGTACCGGCCGAAGAACAGGCGCACCTGTTCGAACCGTTCTTCACCACCAGCAGCCAGGGCACCGGCCTGGGTCTTTATCTGTCCCGTGAGCTGTGCGAAAGCAACCAAGCGCGCCTAGACTTTCAATCACGCCAAGGCGGCGGCTGCTTTCGCATCACCTTTGCTCACGGACGGAAACAAAGTTGAATACAAGCCCACGGCAAAAAATTCTCATTGTTGACGACGAACCGGATATCCGCGAACTCCTGGAAATCACTCTAGGCCGGATGAAACTCGACACCTACAGCGCGCGCAATCTCGCCGAGGCACAAGCACTTTTGCTGCGCGAAGCGTTCGATCTGTGCCTGACCGATATGCGCCTGCCCGACGGCACGGGGCTGGAGCTGGTGCAGCACATCCAGCAACGTTATCCACAACTGCCGGTGGCGATGATCACCGCGTATGGCAGCCTGGAAACCGCAATCAATGCGCTGAAGGCCGGGGCGTTCGACTTTCTGACCAAACCGGTTGACCTCACTCGCCTGCGCGAGCTGGTCAGCAGTGCCTTGCGCATGCCGGCGGCCGGTGGCCATTGCACACCGATCGATCGGCATTTGCTCGGCGATTCACCGCCGATGCGCAACTTGCGCAAGCAGATCGACAAACTCGCCCGTAGTCAGGCGCCGGTGTACATCAGCGGTGAATCAGGCAGCGGCAAGGAGTTGGTTGCCCGGCTGATCCATGAACAAGGGCCGCGCGCCAGCCAGCCGTTCGTGCCGGTCAACTGCGGGGCGATTCCGTCGGAGTTGATGGAAAGCGAATTTTTCGGCCATCGCAAAGGCAGTTTCACTGGCGCGGTCGAGGACAAGCCAGGGCTGTTTCAAGCGGCCCATGGCGGCACATTGTTTCTTGATGAAGTGGCGGATTTGCCATTGTCGATGCAGGTCAAGCTGCTGCGAGCCATCCAGGAAAAAGCCGTGCGCAGTGTCGGCGGTCAGCAGGAAACCGTGGTCGACGTGCGGATTCTTTGCGCCACGCACAAGGACCTCGATGCCGAGGTCGCCGCCGAGCGCTTTCGTCAGGATTTGTACTACCGCTTGAACGTAATCGAGTTGCGCGTGCCGTCTCTGCGCGAGCGGCGCGATGACATCCAGGCGCTGGCGATGCACATGCTCAAGCGTTTGGCCAAGGACACCGGCCAGCCTGCCGCGAGCCTGCATCCGCAGGCGCTGGAGGCGCTGAAGAATTACCGCTTCCCCGGCAATGTACGGGAACTGGAAAACGTCCTCGAGCGAGCCCATACCCTGTGCGAGAACCGTATGATCGAGGCCGGAGATCTGCGCCTTAGCGAGGGCAACAGTGCGACAGACGGCGCGATTGCCGATCTGACGCAAATCGACAATCTCGAAGATTATCTAGAGAACGTCGAGCGCAAGCTGATCCTGCAGGCGCTGGAAGAGACGCGCTGGAACCGCACGGCGGCGGCGCAGCGCTTGAGCCTTTCGTTTCGGTCGATGCGTTACCGGCTGAAGAAACTCGGTCTGGATTGAGGGCCCCTTCGCGAGCAGGCTCGCTCCACATGGATCTGTGATGTGCCTGCTTTTTGTGTACACCAAAGGACAATTGTAGGAGTGAGCCTGCTCGCGATGACGGCCTATCAGACACCGAAGACTTATCAGCTCAAATACGACCCTCAGGCGCATACGGCGCCGGATCAATAATCGGCGCCCTGCCCAACATCACATCGGCAAACAACTGACACGACGCCGGCGCCAGCACCAGCCCGTTACGGTAGTGCCCGCAATTGAGCCACAAACCGTCGAACCCCGGCACCCGGCCGATGTAAGGAATCCCCTCCGGCGAGCCCGGACGCAGCCCGGCCCAGTGCCCGACCACTTCGGCATCGGCCAGCGCCGGCAACAGCTCGAGCGCCGAGGTCTTGAGGCTTTCCAGCGCGCCGTCGGTGGGCGTCTTGTCGTAGCCTGCGTGCTCCAGCGTACTGCCGATCAGAATATGCCCGTCGCGACGCGGAATCGCATAACGCCCCTTGGCCAGCACCATGCTCGGCAGGAAGTCCGCAGCGCATTTGTAGAGAATCATCTGCCCTTTGACCGGTTCCACCGGCAGCGTCAGCTTCAGGGTCTTGAGCAAGTCGCCGCTCCACGCCCCGGCGGTCAGTACCACCTGATCGCCAGCGATGACACCACCGGCCGTTTCAACCCCAATCACACGCTCACCGTCACGGGCGAAGCCGCTGACTTCGCACTGCTCGTGAATGGTCACGTTGGGCAACGCCTGCAACGCTGCTTTCAAGGATTTCACCAACCGCGGATTGCGCACATTGGCAACATCGGCCATGTAGATCGCGCGCGAAAAACCGCCGCCCAGCACCGGCACCGCGTCATGCGCCGCGGAGATATCCACAGAGCGCAGCGGGCGGTTTTCGCGCTCGGCCCACGCCAGTGCCTCGGCTTCGTCATCCAGGTCCAGCCAGTACAGGCCGGTAGTGTGCACTTCTGGATCAACACCCGTGTCGGCAAACAGCCGCGCGCCGAGCTGTGGATAAAAATCCTGCGACCAGTGCGCCAGCGCGGTGACCGCCGGGCTATAACGCCACGGGTACAGCGGCGACACGATACCGCCGCCCGCCCAGGACGATTCCTGGCCAAGGTGCGAACGATCCAGCAGCACCACGCTGCGCACTTCGGAGGCGATATTGTAGGCAGTCAGCAGGCCTATCACCCCGCCACCGACAATCACCACTTGCTGTTGCCTGGTCATGTTTGATCCAACCGTAAAAAAGACAGTGGGCGCAAAAGGCGCCCGAAAGAAAGCGCCTCAGCGGCCCCAGCAATCCTTGGTGGTCAGCCCGGTGGTCGCGTTGTTCATGCCCCTGACACCGGTGTTGGTCAGGGTGAAATCGCCGCATTTGTCAGTGGCCATCGACGTGCCGCTCTTGCGTGTTGCGGTCAGCACAAAGGTCTGGTCAGTGATCGTCGGCGTGAGGGTGTAGAAGTCATTGCCGGCACTCAGCCCGGTGACGCCGGTGTAGACATTGTTGCGGGTGTAGAACCGTTCGAGGATCTGCGCCTGTTCCGAGAGCAGCGATACCACTTCGGCGCGACGGCCCTTTTTCATGTACTCGGTGTAGCTCGGTGCGGCGATGGTAATGACGATCCCGATGATCGCAATCACGATCATGATTTCGATCAGGGTGAAACCTCGGTTGGTTCTGCGCATGCCTCAAACTCTCGCTTACTGGATTTGTCGCCACATGATACGACGGCTGCCGCCACCGCCCTTCTCCACGACGGTGGTGATGGCGCCACTGGAGTCGGTCAGAAGCTTGGTCTTGGCATCGGCGGAAACCACGTTAAGGGTCGGGATGCCCCCGGTGAACACCACGCCGCTGGATATCGTGTCATTGCTGTCGACCAAACGGTCACCATTGGTGTCAATCACGGCATAGTTGAGCATCTTACCGCTGAACGCCTCCAGTTCGACCAGTTTGCCGGTGCCGAAACTTGCACAGGGATCGGTGGTGTCGACGCTGGCCGTGGTAAACACGATTCGCCCGAGCACAAGGCTGGCCTGGTTGATGACCCGCTCGCCGGTCAGCAGGTTGTTATACACCAGAGGCAAATACCAGCCCTTCTCACCCGGATACGTCGTGTCATTCTGCGTGGTGGTCAGGAACTGCCCGGTGCTGCCGGAGAACGACCCGGTAATCGCCTGCGCCTGCAAACTGCTGACGGTAATTTGTCCCGAGCCGCCATCGGCATCCCATACCGAGTAGAACCCTTGCTGATCCTTGTTGCTCTTGTCGGCAGTTTCGTTGAATTTGCCGGTGCCGAAAAACACCTGCTTGCCGCCCTGGGGGTTATCCGCCAGCAGCGGTTGCGCGGTGATCGGCTGCGTCGCCCCACCCGGGGCGGTGAACAACGGTTTGCCGGCAAACGCCACGCCCCAGCTTTCCGGAGCCGTCGCACTCAAGTCGAATTTCCACATGCGCCCTTTCAAGTCGCCGCCATACGCCGCCTGCACCACGTTCGACGAATTGACCCTGAGCTCCACCGAGGACAGGCCATTGGTGGTTTCCGTGCCGTCGATAACAATCTTTTTGATCAACGATCCATCACGAACATCCAGTACGTACAACGCCGCGACACCGGAATTGCTGCCGTAGCCATTGGCAATGAACGCGGCCCAGCGACCATCGGCCAAGCGTGCCACTTCCGGACGGGCGTAGGCGTAACCCAGATCATTGAAAGCGTTGGCCGTGCTGGCGGTGGCCGGCGCGCTGACCTCCCACAGGGCACGAATTACGTTGCCTGCCGAGGCATCGAACAGTTGCAGCCCATAGAAGGTTTTACCGCCGGCACCGGTGCCGCCAATGGCCAGGGTTTTCCAGGTAGTGCCGGACTGCACGTCAAACACCCCGACCTGACCATCGACGAGAAACTTGTGGCTGACGCCGTTGACGTAGTTGGTATCGGCGATCAGGCGCAGCGACGGCAGCACGCTGGATGGCATGTAAGCATAACGGCGCGTGCCGTTCGCCGAATTGATCACGTTGACGAAACCATCGTTGGCGTTGACTACAAGACTGGTGTTCATGTTGGCCGCTTTGGTCGCCAGGTAGGTGGTGTAACTGGTATCGGCGGACAGATCGGACGCGGTCTTGTCCGAAGGCGATGCGAGCACCAGCGGCGAATTGATGATGTCGCCGAGCAACACGCTGCGCACTTTGAGCCCGGCTTTGTTGGTGCCCTTGCTCCACTCCACCAGATCATTGCCGGTGATGCCGGTGGGCAAGCCCTGATTCAGGATGGTCTGCTGCGCGGGGGAAAAGTTGCCGAAGGCCAGGGATATCGGCGCATTGCTCACGGTGTTCCACGACTGGTAAGTCGGTGCCGTGGCGGACGGCACAATGGTGGTGTCGGTGGACCATTGTGCGCTCGACGTATTCACCGTACCGGCCGAGGTAAAGCCGAACGAGCGGATCGTGCCGCGCCAATCCCTGGGATCGTAAGTGGTCTGATAAAAACTGCTGCCACTGCTCAACGAACTGCTACTGGCGACACCGGCCCCGCCGGAGCCAGCCTTGGAGGTAATGTCGCTCAATGCCGATGATAACGCCGCGTTGAGTCCGGAGCTGTCGGTGGCCTGGTAATACCTGCCCTGCCCATAACTGGCGGCGTCGGACAGCATGTCGTTATCCGCCGCGAAACCCACGGTGTAGGTGTTCATGTTCTGCTTGGGAAAATCCACCGCGTTCCAGCTTTTGCCGGCCGCATCGGTGCCGGTCGAGCGCATGTCGATGTCGAAGGCGAACTTGGCGATGTCATCCAGATACAGCGTATCGCCCTCACCGTCACCGTTGAGATTGTCGCCGTCATTGTTGACGCCATCCCAGTTCGGCAAGCGGCTGCCGCCCAACGGGTCGTTGGTCGGGAAGGTTCGGTCGTAGGTCGGCAAGCCGTCGGTAATCACCACGCCGTAGTTTTTCTGGCAGCGATATTGAATCGGGCTGGTGTAGGTGCTCGGCGTGCCGTTGTAGAAAGGCGCGATGCCGCGCATGTAACGGGTGATCTCGTAATAACTTTCCGCCAAAGGCGTGTTGGCCACCGCGTTCAAACCATTGATCGAAGAAATCAGCGCGTTGTAGTTGGTATCGGCCTGCGCCTGGGTCACGCTACCCGCGACCGGCGACAGATCGGTAATCGCGCGCGGGATGAAGCCACCGTTACCGGGGTTGGTGCTGGTGGCCGGGTTGAATGTCGCCAGCCCCATGCGCAAGGTACGGTTGCTGCTGACCAGCGCGGTGGACACGTTGCGTGCCACGTTCATCCGGTAATCGTTGGGAATCGCTCCTGTGGTGAAATCGCGGGTGCCGTTGCTGATCGCCAGACTGACGATGTAGGAAATGTAATCGGCGGAATAGCGGGTGTTCTCGTTGCCCACCGGGTCGGGCAGTTTCAGGCACAACGGTGCTGGGCTGTTGTTGTAAAACGCATAGGCGCCGCCGGAGCAACCCGAGTTCGGCAAGCTCGAGAGAAACACCAGGTCGCCGGTGATCTGCGGGGCGTTCAGGGCAGAGCAAAATCCAAGAAAAGTATTGCACTGCCGCGCAGGTGTGCGGTTGACGTTCGGATCAAACCCGGCGGCATAAATGATGCTGTTCATGCTCCCCGAATCGTCGATCAGCAGCATCACGTTTGGCGGCACGGCTGCTGCGCTCAGCAAAGGCGAGTCGGACGGCGTGAAGGCGTAGGCCGGCGAGCTCAGATAAAAACTCAGCAGCGTGCCGAGCAGCAACGTCCTGCAGCGCTCAAAACTTCGCATACACGCTCTCCAACACACTGCGCGAGCTACCGACGATACCGACAGCGGTGACTCGGTAGAGGGTCGCCGAGGTGTTGCTCGGCACGTTGACCGCGGTCAATGTCGTGCCGATGTTCTGCACCCCGTAAAAGCCGTTTCCGGCAGCGATCCAGGTTACCCCGGACGTCGAGTTGAGCCCCGCTGCGCTGACCACCGTCGATTCTGCCGGCGGCGCACATTGATTGCCGCTGCACACCACCAGTGAATAACTGTCCAGTTGCACGGCACTTTCGCCGATGCGCAACGCGGCCTCGGCAGCCTGGAACGATTGGTTGCGCAGGCTGACGCTGCCGGCCATTTTTTCCTGCAGGTTGGCACTCTGCATCGATGACAGGCCAATCAGGGTCAGCAGCAACAGGAACACCAGACTGACCAGCAAGACCATGCCGCGCTGCGCCTGCCGTTGATGCAGAGAGATCCTCATGCTGATGCCCTCACTGCAAGCGGTTGCGCAAGGCGGCAACCACGTTGAAGGTTTGGCTGGCGACCCGATTGTTCGGATCGGTGAGGGTCAGGCTCAGCCGCACGCTGCGAATGCGCGCCGCATCGCTGGGATTGGCGCTGTAAGTGGACGCGGCGATATCCGTCGCCGAACTGGCCAGTCCAAACATTACGCTGAAAGCGCTGACGTTATTCACCAGCACCTGTTGCGTCGGGTTGCCGCTGCCGGTGCCCATCAGGATCTGATTGTTGCTGAAGCTGTATATCAGCCGCCGGATCGGAAACGCGATCTGCCCGCTGGCGGCGGTTCGTAATCCGGTATACGCGACGGCGCTGTTGCGGCAATCGGAGAGCACCGTCCAGGTTGGCGTACCGCCAGCGTTGCCGACGTCGGCGGTGACCAGAGTCAGTTTCAGGTTGGCATTGTCCCAACTGATCGGCGCGAGCTGCGCCGCGTTGAAATCGCCGGCGCTGCTGGAGTCGGTGATGGTGCCGAGACAACCGAACATGCCGACCATGCGGATTTCCTGAATCATTTTGCTCAATACGAACCGCGCGTCTTCCTGCATCGCGGCGGCGCTGTTCTGGCTGACGTAAGTGTTTTTTGCGGCGATGAAAATCTGCACCACGCCGAGTACCACGATCAGGCCCAGCGCCAGGGCGACCAGCAATTCGATCAGACCGAAACCCTGTTGTCCACGCTTCATGGCGACACCACCGGATCGACCGCCGCGCGGCTGCTGAGGACGAAACTGCGCGCCGCCGTTGCGGTGTTGGCGGCCCGCGCGTCGTTCCAGGTGATGGTAATGGTGTACACGCGCTGATTGCGGGTGATGGTGCCCGTGGCGGTCGGGCCACCGAAATTGGCAATGTTGGTGGTGAAATCGTAGAGATCCTGATCCCGCGCAACCGAGAGATTGCCGGAAGTCGGCGGTGTGGCGGTGTAATCGGCGGCGGAATTGGCGCGGATACGGTCCATCATGTCGTAGGCGATGAAACTGGCCTGGCTGGTCATCCGCGAGCTGTCGGTGTACTTCAGCGCATTCAGCTGCACTGCCGCCGCGCCAAGCAAGCCGACCGTCAAAATCAGCAACGCGACCAGCACCTCGATCAGCGTCATTCCTCGCTGCGTCCGTTGACTCCCTGCCCTCATCCGCAATTTCCACCCAATTGAATTCGTCCGTTCAGACACACGTTCAGCGTCCTGCTTTGCGTACCCAGCGTGTAACCGATGACCACCGCCGTCGACGGCGCCGCCAGACCGCCGAGATTATTGAAATCCAGCGCGGTCACTCCTGAGGGTAGCGTCAGAGTCGCGCCGCTGCTCATCGCTGGAACAACCCGTAATACATTGGCCGGATTGCCAGTACTGTCGTAAACCGCCAGCTCACCGGTCCAGATGTTGCCGCCAGCGGTCGGGCGCAAACGGGTGGTGACCCCCCGGTTGATCGCCTCAAGGCGGGCGAAGTTGATTGCCCGTTGCAGGTCGCCCATCTCGGTATCGGCTTTGCTGCTCTGTATCGAACGGGTAAAGGCCGGAACCGCCAAAGTGATCAAAACCAGAAACACGGCGATCGCTACGAGCAACTCGATCAGCGTGAAACCTTTTGTACGAAGATCCATCGATGCCCTCCGTTGCCGTCGGCTATACCTGCTTCTACACGCTAGAACATTCAGCCGACCTGTGTCGGTTGATTTGCCCTGCCCGGCGCACGGAGCGCGCCATCCATCACGTTCCACGGAGGGAGTCTTCATGTCACAACACGGTTTCAGCCTGATCGAATTGCTTATGGGACTGGCGATCGGCGCAATTGTTCTGCTGCTGGTCAGCCCCGCGCTTGCCAGCCTCAGTGAATCCAGCCGCCGCGAGCAGGCGGCGCAGTCACTGTTCGAGGGCATGCGCAACGCCCGCAGCCAGGCCATTACGCGCAATCAGAGCGTGGTGATTCATGGCATCAACGGCGACTGGAGCCAGGGCTGGCGGATCATTCTCGATATCAGCGGAAAGGGAGAAAAGGACAGCGGCAATCCGCTGCTGGTGGAACAGGCGAGTGACGCACGGGTGCCGATTGTCGGCAATTGGGCAGTCAGTCGATATGTGCGCTTCAGCAGTCTGGGACAACCGCTGATGCCCGGGCGGGCGTTTCAGGCAGGGACGTTACACGTCTGCTCGATGCAGAAGCCGGTCAGCCAGCAGCAGATTGTGCTGGCCGCGACCGGTCGCGTGCGCCTGAGCCGCGCGAAGACGGAACAGGCGTTGTGTCAGAAAGCCGAGCGGGTCAGATCGAACGCACGCGCAGCTCTTTAGGCATCGAGAAGGTGATGTTCTCTTCGCGTCCGGCCAGTTCATCGGCGCCAGTGGCGCCCCAGGCCTGCAATTGCTGAATCACGCCGCGCACCAGCACTTCCGGAGCAGAGGCACCGGCGGTAATGCCGATCCGCTCGACGCCATCGAACCAGCTCTTTTGCATGTCTTCGGCGCCGTCGATCAGGTAGGCCGGAGTGGCCATGCGCTCGGCGAGCTCGCGCAGACGATTGGAGTTGGAGCTGTTCGGGCTGCCGACCACCAGCACCACGTCGCATTCGTCAGCCAATTGCTTGACCGCGTCCTGACGGTTTTGCGTGGCGTAGCAGATGTCGTCCTTGCGCGGGCCGCCGATTGCCGGAAAACGTGTGCGCAAGGCGTCGATGACGCGACTGGTGTCGTCCATCGACAACGTCGTCTGGGTGACGAACGCGAGTTTTTCCGGGTTGCGCACCTGCAGTTCGGCCACGTCTTTCTCGTCTTCGACGAGATAGATCGCGCCGCCATTGCTGGCGTCATACTGGCCCATGGTGCCTTCGACTTCCGGGTGCCCGGCGTGGCCGATCAGGATGCACTCACGGCCATCGCGGCTGTATTTGGCGACTTCGATATGCACCTTGGTCACCAGCGGACAGGTGGCGTCGAAGACTTTCAGGCCACGACCGGCGGCTTCATTGCGCACGGCCTGGGAAACGCCGTGGGCACTGAAGATCACGATCACGTCGTCCGGCACTTGATCGAGTTCCTCGACGAAAATCGCGCCACGACTGCGCAGATCCTCGACGACGAACTTGTTGTGCACCACTTCATGACGCACGTAGATCGGCGGCCCGAAAACCTCGAGGGCGCGGTTGACGATTTCGATCGCCCGGTCCACGCCGGCGCAGAAGCCACGGGGGTTGGCGAGTTTGATTTGCATGCTGTGCCTCGTGTCTTGCGCGCAAAAGCTATGAAAAACCATGGTAGGAGTGAGCCTGCTCACGATGGCGGTATGTCAGTCAACATCAATGTTGAATGTCAGGCACCCATCGCGAGCAGGCTCACTCCTGCATTTTCAGATCGCTTTGACTGAAATGATTTCCACGTCAAAGGTCAATGTCTTGCCGGACAGCGGGTGGTTGAAGTCGACGGTCACTTGCGCGTCGTCGAACTCTTTTACCACGCCCGGCAGTTCAGTATTGGCCGCATCGTTGAAGATCACCAGCAGGCCCGGCGACAGCTCCATGTCGGCGAACTGCGAACGCGGGATGACCTGGACGTTTTGCGGGTTCGGCTGGCCGAAGGCGTTTTCCGGCTCGACGGTCAGCGTGCGCTTGTCGCCGGCCTTGAAGCCGAACAGCGCCGCTTCGAAACCCGGCAGCAGGTTGCCGTCGCCGACCTTGAAGGTCGCCGGGGCTTTGTCGAACGTGCTGTCGACGGTGTCGCCGTTTTCCAGGCGCAGTGCGAAATGCAAAGTGACTTCCGTGTTCTGGCCGATGCGTTGCTCAGCCGATACCTGTTCAGTCATGAGCGGTCTCTTCGGTTTTCTTCGATTTGAACATGTCCAGCGCCAGCATGATCGCGCCGACGGTGATCGCGCTGTCGGCAATGTTGAACGCCGGGAAGTACCAGCGGTTCTGCCAGTGCACCAGAATGAAGTCGATCACATGGCCCAGGGCGACGCGGTCGTACAGGTTACCCAGCGCGCCGCCCAACACCAGCGCCAGCGCGATGGCCAGCCAGGTGTCGTTGCGGCCCAGACGCTTGAGCCAGACCACCAGCACACCGCTGACCACGATGGCGATCAGGGCGAACAGCCAGCGCTGCCAGCCGGAGCTGTCAGCCAGGAAGCTGAAAGCCGCGCCGGTGTTGTAGGCCAGGGTCCAGCTGAACAGATCGGGAATGATCACGATCTGCTGGAACATTTCGAGCCTGCCTTCGAAGTAGAACTTGCTGGCCTGGTCGATGACCAGAACCAGCAGGCTCAACCACAGCCAGCTCAACCGTCCGAAACGGCCAATGGCATCAGGCATAGTGACGAACCTCGCCAGTGCCGCTGATGTTGTCGACGCAACGACCGCAGATTTCCGGATGCTCCGGGTTCACGCCGACGTCTTCGCGGCAGTGCCAGCAACGGGCGCATTTCGGGAAGGCCGATTTGACGATCTTCAGTTTCAGCCCGCTGACTTCGGTTGCGACCGCGTCCACCGGTGCCTGAACAAACGGCGCAACGCTGGCGGTCGAAGTGATCAGGACGAAGCGCAGTTCGTTGCTCAGTTTTTCCAGATCGGCGCTCAGCGCGTCTTCGGCGTACAGCGTCACTTCGGCCTGCAGGTTGCCACCGACGGCTTTGGCCGCTCGCTGGATTTCCATTTCCTTGTTGACCGCCGCCTTGACCGCCATCACCCGGTCCCAGTATTCGCGGCCCAGTTCGACGTTGTCCGGCAGTTCGGTCAGGCCTTCGTACCAGGTGTTGAGCATCACCGATTCGTTACGCTCGCCCGGCAGGTACTCCCACAGTTCGTCAGCGGTGAAGGCGAGGATCGGCGCGATCCAGCGCACCAGCGCTTCGGAGATGTGGAACAGCGCGGTTTGCGCCGAACGGCGGGCCTTGCTGTTGGCGCCAGTGGTGTACTGACGGTCCTTGATGATGTCGAGGTAGAAACCGCCCAGCTCCTGCACGCAGAAGTTGTGGATCTTCGAGTAGACGTTCCAGAAACGGTATTCGCCGTAGTGCTCTTGCAGCTCGCGTTGCAGCAGCAAGGTGCGGTCGACCGCCCAACGGTCCAGCGCGAGCATTTCTTCAGCCGGCAGGAGGTCGGTGGCCGGGTTGAAGCCGCTCAGGTTGGAAAGCAGGAAACGCGCAGTGTTACGGATACGACGATAAGCGTCGGCGCTACGCTGCAGGATCTGGTCGGATACCGCCATTTCACCGGAGTAGTCGGTCGAAGCGACCCACAGACGCATGATGTCGGCGCCGAGGGTGTCGTTGACTTTCTGCGGCGCGATCACGTTGCCCAGCGACTTGGACATCTTGCGCCCGGCTTCGTCGACGGTGAAACCGTGGGTCAGCAGTTCGCGGTACGGCGCGTGGTTGTCGATGGCGCAGCCGGTCAGCAGCGACGAGTGGAACCAGCCACGGTGTTGGTCCGAGCCTTCCAGGTACAGGTCGGCACGCGGGCCGCTTTCGTGTCCCATCGGGTGCGAACCGCGCAGGACGTGCCAGTGCGTGGTGCCCGAATCGAACCAGACGTCGAGGGTGTCGCTGATCTTGTCGTACAGCGGCGCTTCATCGCCAAGCAGTTCGGCCGCGTCCATCTTGAACCAGGCTTCGATGCCTTCGACTTCGACGCGCTTGGCCACTTCTTCCATCAGTTCGACGGTGCGCGGGTGCAGTTCGCCGCTTTCCTTGTTGAGGAAGAACGGGATCGGCACGCCCCAGTTGCGCTGACGCGAGATGCACCAGTCCGGACGGTTGGCGATCATCGAGTGCAGACGCGCCTGGCCCCAGGCCGGGACGAATGTGGTGTCTTCGATGGCCTTGAGCGAACGCACGCGCAGGGTGTCACCGCTGGTGGGTTCTTTGTCCATGCCGATGAACCACTGCGCGGTGGCGCGGTAGATCAGCGGGGTCTTGTGGCGCCAGCAGTGCATGTAGCTGTGTTCGATGACCGTGGTGTGCATCAGCGCACCGACTTCGGTCAGCTTGTCGACGATCGCCGGGTTGGCCTTCCAGATGAACTGGCCGCCGAAGAACTCCAGCGACGGCACGTACACGCCGTTGCTCTGCACCGGATTGAGGATGTCGTCGTTGACCATGCCGTATTTCTTGCAGGTCACGAAGTCGTCCACGCCGTAGGCCGGGGCGGAGTGAACCACGCCGGTGCCCGCGCCCAGTTCGACGTAGTCAGCCAGATACACCGGCGACAGACGGTCGTAGAACGGGTGACGGAAGTTGATCAGTTCGAGTTGTTTACCGGTAGTGGTAGCGATGACCGACCCTTCGACGCCATAACGGGTCAGGCAGGCTTCAACCAGTTCCTCAGCCAGTACCAGCAACTTGTCGCCGATATCCACCAGCGCGTAGTTGAATTCCGGGTGAACGTTCAGCGCCTGGTTGGCCGGGATGGTCCACGGGGTGGTGGTCCAGATCACGATCGCGGCAGGCTTGCTCAGCGACGACAGACCGAACGCGGCAGCCAGTCTGGCTTCATCTGCGATCGGGAATGCGACGTCGATGGTCGAGGACTTTTTGTTCTCGTACTCGACTTCAGCTTCGGCCAGGGCCGAACCGCAGTCGAAGCACCAGTTCACCGGCTTCAATCCCTTGAAGACGAAACCGCCCTTGACGATTTCGGCGAGGGCGCGGATTTCACCGGCCTCGTTCTTGAAATCCATGGTCTTGTACGGGTTGGCCCAATCGCCGAGCACGCCAAGACGGATGAATTCGGACTTCTGCCCTTCGATCTGCTCGGTGGCGTAGGCACGGCAAAGTTCGCGGGTCTTGTCGGCGCCCAGGTTCTTGCCGTGAGTCACTTCAACCTTGTGCTCGATCGGCAGGCCGTGGCAGTCCCAGCCCGGAACGTACGGCGCATCGAAGCCCGACAGGGTCTTCGAGCGGATGATCATGTCCTTGAGAATCTTGTTCAGTGCGTGACCGATGTGGATCGTGCCGTTGGCATACGGAGGGCCGTCATGCAGAACGAACTTCGGACGATCCTTGCCAATCTCGCGCAACTTTCCGTACAGGCCAATACTGTCCCAGCGCTGCAGGATCTGCGGTTCGCGCTGTGGCAGGCCGGCCTTCATTGGGAAGGCGGTGTCCGGAAGGTTTAGCGTGGCTTTATAGTCGGTCATTTAAGGCTCTTCATTAGCGATGGGCGCTAGGTGCGGCTAGTGCACGGGCGGCGGCGACATCCGCGTTGATCGCCGTTTTCAGTGCCTCCAGGGAGGCGAAACGTTGCTCTTCACGCAGCTTCTGGTGGAAAACCACCGTCAAACGCCGGTCATACAGATCGCCGGCAAAATCTAAAAGATGGACTTCGAGGTGGGCCTTGCCATCACCTTGTACCGTGGGCCGTACGCCAATATTGGCGACACCGGGCCAGGTCTTGCCGTCGATATCGACATTCACCAGATACACCCCGGTGAACGGCACGCGACGACGCTTGAGTTGCACATTGGCAGTGGGCGTACCCAGTTGCCGGGCCAGTTTCTGGCCATGCAGCACGCGACCGGCGATCCGGTACGGGCGACCAAGCAAGCGTTCAGCCAAAGCGAAATCGGCCGCGGCCAGAGCGTTGCGCACTTGCGTGCTGCTGACGCGAATGCCGTCCAGCTCGACGGTTTGCGCGGCTTCGACGGTGAAACCGTGCATCTGCCCGGCCTGCAGCAAAAAATCGAAATCGCCGAGGCGATCGCAACCGAAACGGAAATCGTCACCGACCTCCAGATGCTGCACGCCGAGACCATCGACAAGGATGGTGTCGACGAACTCACTGGCGCTGAGCTTGCTCAAGCGCTGATTGAAGGCCAGGCACAACACCCGGTCGACGCCTTCGGCAGCCAGCAGTTGCAGCTTGTCGCGCAAGCGGGCCAGACGTGCCGGCGCAGTCTCGGGGGCAAAGAACTCCCGTGGCTGCGGCTCGAAAATCACCACGCAGCTGGGTACGCCCAACTCGAGCGCACGCTCACGCAGCCGGGCCAGGATAGCCTGGTGACCACGGTGAACACCGTCAAAGTTGCCAATAGTGGCGACGCAGCCCCGATGCTGGGGGCGCAAGTTGTGGAGGCCTCGAACCAGCTGCATAACGCGCTTCTTGCTCATAAAGTGGTCGATTATAACCACACCCGACGGCCGACGACAGGCAACACCGTAACGCAAAGTGATCGAGCCGACAAAACTGCCGGCCCACGCCTGTGGATAAAGGCAGAAACCTTAGCTCAGGGCCTTGCGATTGAAGTCACGCAGACGGAAACCGAGCAGCAGCAACATGCCGAAATAGGCCACCACGCCAGCAACCACCAGCGCGCCAAGACGCAGGAAGCGCTCTAGCATGTGCCCCTCATCCCACGCGGGCATGAAATGCATGCCCGCCAGCAATACCGCCGACATGACCGCAACCGCCACAACCAGTTTGAAGCCGAATTTGCCCCAGCCCGGCTGCGGCTGATACATCTTCTGCTTGCGCAATTGATAGAACAGCAGCCCGGCATTCAGGCAAGCCCCGGCACTGATCGCCAGTGCCAGGCCGGCATGGGCCAACGGACCGATCAACGCCAGGTTGAACAGCTGCGTGCAGACCAGGGTGAAGATGGCGATCTTCACTGGCGTGCGGATGTTCTGTTGCGCATAAAAGCCCGGCGCCAGCACTTTGATCACGATGATCCCCAGCAAGCCGACCGAATAGGCGATCAATGCACGCTGGGTCATCTCAGCGTCGAAGCCGCTGAACTGGCCGTACTGGAACAGCGAAACCGTCAGCGGCTCGGCGAGAATTCCCAGCGCCAGCGCGCACGGCAACACCAGCACGAAGCACAGGCGCAGACCCCAATCGAGAATCCGCGAATATTCGTGGCGATCCTTGTTGGCGTAGGTCTTTGCCAGCGTCGGCAGCAAAATCGTGCCGAGCGCCACACCGAGAACGCCGGACGGCAATTCCATCAAACGGTCGGCGTAATACATCCACGACACGGAGCCGGCGACCAGAAACGAAGCGAAAATCGTGTTGATGATCAGCGAAATCTGGCTGACCGAAACCCCGAGAATCGCCGGCAACATCTGCTTCATCACCCGCCACACGCCGGTATCGCGCAGGTTCAGGCGCGGCAGCACAAGCATGCCGATCTTTTTCAGGTGCGGCAGTTGATAGAGCAACTGCGCCAGACCACCGACCAGCACCGCCCAGCCTAGGGCCATGACCGGCGGATCGAAGTACGGCGTAAGAAACAACGCAAACACGATCATGCTGACGTTGAGCAGCGTTGGCACGAACGCCGGCACGGAAAAACGATTCCAGGTATTGAGGATGGCGCCGGCCAGCGAGGACAACGAGATCAGCAATATATAAGGAAAGGTCACCCGCAGCAGATCAGAGGTGAGCTGGAATTTTTCCGGCGTGTCGGTAAAACCCGGCGCCGTTGCCCAGATCACCCAAGGCGCAGCGAGCATGCCCAACGCCGTGACGAGCGCCAGCACCAGGGTCAGCAGGCCGGTCACGTAAGCAATGAACGTACGCGTCGCCTCTTCGCCCTTCTGGCTTTTGTATTCGGCGAGAATCGGCACGAAGGCCTGGGAAAATGCGCCCTCGGCAAAGATTCGCCGCAGCAGGTTGGGCAGCTTGAATGCAATAAAGAAGGCATCCGTGGCCATTCCGGCGCCGAATATGCGCGCGATCAACGTGTCCCGTACAAAACCCAGAACCCGGGAAAGCATGGTGATAGAGCTGACCGCGGCCAGCGATTTGAGCAGATTCATTGAGGGAATGGGTGCCTGTCGATAAACAGCAGGCGAACAATGCGCCTACTTGTGCGATACTCCGCGCCGCAACAGCACAGAGCCAAAGCTCGCGAGTTTACAGGTCAAGCGCCGGAAATAAATATCCCGCCTCTTTATACCTACCACTTAGCGGAACGATTCAAGTGCCCTTGACAAGACAAGTCTTCATCGGCATGATTCGCGGCCTATTTTGTTTGCTATTTCCTAAAAAGTCTTTCGAGGAGCTCGACGGTGGCCAACTCACCTTCCGCCAAAAAACGTGCAAAACAGGCTGAGAAGCGTCGCAGCCACAACGCCAGCCTGCGTTCCATGGTTCGCACCTACATCAAGAATGTAGTCAAAGCCATCGACGCAAAAGACGCTGAAAAAGCTCAAGCTGCATACGTTCTGGCTGTGCCAGTTATCGACCGCATGGCCGATAAAGGCATCATCCACAAGAACAAGGCTGCTCGTCATAAGAGCCGTCTGAATGGCCACGTCAAAGCGCTGAAAGAAGCCGCTTAATCGACGTAGTCATTAAAAAACCGACCTCAGGGTCGGTTTTTTATTGCCTGTGATTTGACCAGCTTCGCGAGCGAGACCGCGCCCCGCCCTCAAAGAGCCAGGCGCCGCCACGCACCCGACTAGCGTCAATCCAGCGGATTGAAAGAACGATTCATCGCCACGACGTCGTCATGGCCTGGGTTCGGACCGAGCAATTGGAAGTGCCGGGGCAACTCATCGCGTATGGCTGGCGCCCGCCCCTTGACCGCCAACGCCAGAGCCCGGCGCATGGTTTGCGCGTCGTAGTCACAGCAATAGCAAGGCGTGCACGGCTGCTGCCGCCAGGACTGATCAAGCGTACCGCCATCCACCGGATCAAAACCAACCTGATCCACCAAAGACATGACCGTCTCTTTGGCCTTTTGGTCATCCCCCGCTACGGCCGCTGCCAGACGACCCTCAGCACCTTGCGCACGACCCAGCTCAGCCAAGGTATAGGCCAGCAGGTTGTTGAAAGCCTTGATCACTGGACGCCCGATCTGCCGGGTGACCCAGATGCTTTCCGTCATTCCCTGATCGATCTCCTCAATCTTCGGATCGCGCAAACCGGGGTAGTAATTACTGGTATCGACAATCGGGACACCAGGGGACACAGAAGCAAACAGATCAGCAGGTAACGCACTCAACGCCGGCAGCGGTATCGACAACACGATCACCTCCACCCCGTCTACCGCACCTCGAATATCCGCAGGCTCCACTCCAATTTCTTCAGCAAACGCACGCACGCCCTCAACGCCTCTAGAGTTCGCCACACGGACCTCATGACCGGCAGCCTTGAGCTTGCGCGCGAGAACACCGCCAATATTGCCGGTGCCGATGATGCCGATTTTCATGATCCAAACCCCTCTTCAATGATTAGCTGCACCGATGTTAGGGGGCTGGTGTGATAATGGTAAGTACCGACCAAAAGGTGGGTAACTCACCTGCGAGGAAGAAATGGACCGAGAGTGGAACTGCGAAGACCCGCAAAATCGAAAGATCTGGGCCGAGGCAACGACTGAGACGCTTCGCGTACTGGAGGGGAAATGGAAAATCATCATCCTCTGCCAGCTGTTCGCGGCAAAGGGCGCGCTGCGCTTCTCGGATCTGGAGAAGCTGATCGAAGGGATCAATCAGAAAATGCTGATCCAGCAGCTCAAGCAACTGGAAAAGGACGGCATTGTGCTGCGCACGGTGTACCCGCAGGTGCCACCCAAGGTGGAATATCAGCTCACGCCCATCGGTCACGCGCTTGGGCCGTCAATCCAGGCATTGATCGAATGGGCAGAGATGCGCCGCGATCAGCGCTGAGCGCTTCAGGCTGCAATGGCCCAAATCCAAACGCCAGAATGCAGCGAGCCGGCCTGCAAAAAACTGCCGGACCGGCTCGCACATCGTTTGGGTTTGCAGCGCTTACTGCTGGACCGGCACCCACGGCAGGATCGGAATCGCCGTCACGGCATTCTGCGGACTGCCCTCAATCAAGCGATCGCTGTAGACCAGGTACACCAGCGTGTTGCGCTTCTTGTCGAGGAAACGCACCACCTGCATGGTCTTGAACACCAGCGAGGTGCGCTCCTTGAACACCTCGTCGCCATCCTTCAGCTCACCCTTGAACTTGATCGGCCCCACCTGGCGACAGGCGATCGACGCTTCCGCGCGATCCTCGGCCAGACCCAGACCGCCCTTCACACCGCCAGTCTTGGCGCGCGACAGGTAGCAGGTCACGCCCTCGACCTTCGGATCATCAAAGGCTTCGACCACAATGCGGTCGTTCGGACCGACGAACTTGAACACCGTCGATACCTGACCGATTTCTTCGGCCGAGGCCAGCAATGGCAGCGCCATCAGCAGACCCAACAATCCTTTCGCTATGCGCATCGAGCTTTCCTTAAACCAGAATCAGGTTGTCACGGTGAACCAGTTCCGGCTCCGCCATGTAACCGAGCAAACCGACAATCGCATCCGACGACTGACCGATGATTTTTTGTGCCTCCAGCGCGCTGTAGTTGGCCAGGCCGCGGGCGATCTCACGACCGTCCGGCGCCACGCAGACCACCATCTCACCGCGACGAAAGCTGCCTTGCACCAGTTTGACGCCCACCGGCAGCAGACTCTTGTTGCCTTGCGACAGCGCTGAGACCGCACCATCATCCAGCACCAGCGTGCCACGGGTTTGCAGATGCCCGGCCAGCCACTGCTTGCGTGCTGCGAGCATGCCGCGCTCAGGCGAGAGCAAGGTGCCGATGCGCTCGCCGGCTTTCAGGCGATCAAGCACTCGCTCCAGTCGCCCACCGACAATGATCGTGTGCGCACCGGAACGCGCCGCCAGACGCGCCGCGCGCAACTTGGTCTGCATGCCGCCACGCCCCAGCGCACCACCGGTGCCGCCCGCTACCGCGTCGAGGCTCGGATCATCGGCGCGCGCCTCGAAGATCATCTGCGCATCGGGGTTGTTGCGCGGATCGGCGTCAAACATGCCGTCGCGATCGGTGAGGATCACCAGCAGATCCGCTTCGACCAGATTGGCCACCAGCGCCGCCAGCGTGTCGTTGTCGCCGAAGCGGATTTCGTCAGTGACCACAGTGTCGTTTTCGTTGATCACCGGGATGACTTTCAGCTCGACCAGCGCGCGCAAAGTGCTGCGGGCATTGAGATAGCGCTTGCGGTCGGACAGGTCATCGTGAGTCAGGAGGATCTGCGCGGTGTGCCGGCCATGCTCGGCAAAGCTCGATTCCCACGCCTGCACCAAGCCCATCTGACCGATTGCCGCGGCCGCCTGAAGCTCGTGCATCGCACTGGGTCGCGCAGTCCAGCCCAAACGACTCATGCCGGCCGCTACCGCCCCAGAGGACACCAGCACCAACTCGACGCCAGCCTCATGCAAGGCCACCATCTGTTCGACCCAGACACTCATTGCCGCGCGATCGAGCCCTTTGCCATCCGCTGTCAGCAAAGCGCTGCCGATCTTCACGACCCAACGCTGCGCACCTGTCACCTTGCTCCGCATCATCTTCAACCTTAGCTTGAGGGCAGCACGACCTGACACCACCCATGACGTTAATCGTGGCTATTGCTGACCAACGATCGATTTCCAGATACCAAAACGCCGCTCGATTGAGCGGCGCTTAAGTTTACTGCAACGAATCAGTCACGCACGTAAATGATTTCCGGACCGTCTTCGTCATCCACATCTTCTTCGTCCCAGTCATCGTCGCCGATGTCATGGACCGACTTCACGCCGCTGCGACGCAGGGCACGCTTGTCATCCAGCGCCTGCAACTGCGCACGCGCTTCGTCTTCGATGCGCTGATCGAGATCGGCCAGCTCTTCCTTGTAGGCCGGGTCATTGGCCAGACGATCGGCACGATCTTCCATGTAACGCATGATGTCGTGGCACAGACGCTCGGTACCGATCTTGGCGATGGCCGAAATCACGTACACCGGACCGGTCCACTCCAGGCGGTCGACGATTTCCTTGACGCGAGCGTCGTGCTCTTCTTCAAGGATCTGATCGCATTTGTTCAATACCAGCCAGCGATCACGCTCGGCCAGCGACGGACTGAACTTGATCAGCTCGTTTACGATCACTTCAGCCGCGTCCGGAGCACTGGAGTCATCCAGCGGCGCCATGTCGACGAGGTGCAGCAGCAGACGAGTACGCGCCAGGTGCTTGAGGAAGCGAATGCCCAGACCGGCGCCGTCGGAAGCGCCTTCGATCAGCCCCGGAATGTCGGCAACGACGAAGCTCTTCCAGCGATCGACGCTGACCACGCCGAGGTTCGGCACCAGCGTGGTGAACGGGTAATCGGCGACTTTCGGCTTGGCGGCCGAGACCGAACGGATAAAGGTACTTTTACCGGCATTCGGCAAACCCAGCAGACCGACGTCGGCCAGCACTTTCATTTCCAGTTTCAGGTCGCGCTGCTCGCCCGGCTTGCCCGGCGTGGTCTGGCGCGGCGCACGGTTGGTACTGGATTTGAAACGGGTGTTGCCCAGACCGTGCCAGCCACCCTGCACCACCATCAGCTTCTGACCGGCCTTGGTCAGGTCGCCGATGACTTCCTGGGTGGCGGAGTCAATCACCGTGGTGCCGACCGGCACGCGCAAGATCAGGTCTTCGCCCTTCTTGCCGGTGCAGTCGGTGCTGCCGCCGTTGGAGCCACGCTCGGCATCGAAGTGCCGGGTATAACGATAGTCGACCAGGGTGTTGAGGTTTTCGTCGGCCATCATGTAGATGGAACCGCCGTCACCGCCATCACCACCGTTCGGGCCGCCGTTTTCAATGAATTTTTCCCGGCGGAAACTCATGGCACCGTTGCCACCGTCACCGGCCTTTACGCGAATCGATACTTCATCAACAAACTTCATAACCAACGCCTCTCGCCGTACGGACGAGCCGAAAAACAATCAAGACATAAGACTCTTGCAAAAATGAGCGCAGCGACCCCAAGACACGACCTGCATCGCACGCCGACAGCCCATACAAACAGCTTTGCAAGAGACTCACCCCACAAACGAAAAAGCCCCGTCGCAAGACAGGGCTTCTCCAGCGATCTCGCGATTAAGCCGCGATTACGCTCACGTAACGACGACCGAAGGCGCCCTTTACTTCGAACTTGATCACGCCTTCGATTTTAGCGAAGAGAGTGTGATCCTTACCCATGCCAACGCCGTAGCCAGCGTGGAATTGGGTGCCGCGCTGACGCACGATGATGTTGCCGGCCTTGATGACCTGGCCGCCATACATCTTCACGCCAAGGCGTTTGGCTTCTGAGTCGCGACCGTTACGGGTACTACCACCAGCTTTTTTGTGTGCCATGAGTTCAATTCTCCTAGTGAGGAATTAGGCTGTAATTAAGCCTGAATACCGGTGATTTTGATCTCGGTGAACCACTGGCGGTGGCCCATACGCTTCATGTGGTGCTTACGACGACGGAACTTGATGATGCGGACTTTATCGTGACGACCTTGGGAAATCACTTCAGCCTTGACGGTTGCGCCAGCAACAACGGGTGCGCCGATGTTCACGTCGTCGCCATTGGCGACCAGCAGAACGCGATCAAAAGTCACGGATTCGCCAGTAGCGATTTCCAGTTTTTCGATCTTCAGGTATTCACCTTCAGCGACCTTGTATTGCTTACCGCCGGTAACGATTACTGCGTACATGGTATTTCTCCGATAATCCTGCTCACCCAGCTCTTTATAAGAAGAGGTATTGGCTGGCATGGCTGCATGGGGCTGGAACGGCCCAAGTGCAATTGCGTAAGGCAGGTGCTGCCCAGGAAGTTCAGGGTGCGCGATTGTACGCAAGCAATCTGCGTCGCGCAAGTGGCCGTCCATCGTGCCTTGACAGGTCTGGATGGGGGTCCTAGCATGCCGCGCAACCCTTCTGGAGCGACTCTCGCTGATGCAACCCCAAGCTTTCTACCGCGCGGTGGCGGACGATTTTAGCGCCGTCGACGGCATCATCAAGAAGCAGCTGACTTCCCGAGTACCGCTGGTATCGAAAATCGGCGATTACATCACCTCGGCTGGCGGCAAGCGTCTGCGTCCTTTATTAGTGTTGCTGTGTGGCAAGGCCCTGGGTCGCGAAGGCGACGACATGCGTCTCCTGGCCGCCACCATCGAATTCCTGCACACCGCGACCCTGCTGCATGACGACGTGGTCGACATGTCCGGCATGCGCCGTGGCCGTTCGACCGCCAACGCCATGTGGGGCAACGCCCCGAGCGTGCTGGTCGGCGATTTCCTGTATTCGCGCTCGTTCGAAATGATGGTCGAACTGGGCTCGATGCCGGTCATGAAGATCCTGTCCCAGGCCACGCGCATCATCGCCGAAGGTGAAGTGTTGCAACTGTCCAAGGTGCGTGACGCCAGCACCACCGAAGAAACCTACATGGAAGTCATCCGCGGCAAGACTGCGATGCTCTTCGAAGCCTCGACCCATAGCGCCGCCGCACTGGCCGGTGCTACCGCCGAGCAGAGCGAAGCCCTGCGCACCTTCGGCGATCACTTGGGTGTGGCCTTCCAGCTGGTCGATGACCTGCTCGACTACAAGGGCGACGCGGAAACCCTGGGCAAGAACGTCGGTGACGATCTGGCCGAAGGCAAGCCAACCCTGCCGTTGATCTACACCATGCGCGAAGGCACGCCGGAACAGGCCGCACTGGTGCGCCAGGCGATCCAGAAAGGCGGGATCGAAGACCTGGAAAGCATCCGCATCGCTGTGGAAGCTTCCGGTTCGCTGGAGTACACCGCGCAACTGGCCCGCGATTACGTGGCCCGTGCGATTACCTGCCTCGAAGCATTGCCGGCCAGCGAATACCGCGATGCGCTGGTGGAACTGAGCGAGTTTGCGGTCGCCCGCACGCACTGATTGATCCCTCTGTGGGAGCAACGGTGCGACGATTCGACCTGCTCGCGAAAGCAATATGCCAGTCGATATGAATTTGACTGACACACCGCCTTCGCGAGCACTCTCGCTCCCACAGTCATTTGTGCGTTATCCCCTCCTTCGGCTAAAACCCTATACAATGTGCGCCCTTTTATCCTCCTGATACCCAAGGAACCTTAGTGAGCACGTTGCCACCCTGCCCGAAATGCAATTCCGAATACACCTACGAAGACGGTACGCAACTGGTCTGCCCTGAGTGCGCCCACGAGTGGTCTGCCGGCGGCGAAGCCGAAGTGGCGTCCACGGATGACGTGAAGAAAGATTCGGTCGGCAACGTCCTGCAGGACGGCGACACCATCACCGTGATCAAGGACCTCAAGGTCAAGGGCACCTCCCTGGTCGTCAAGGTCGGCACCAAGGTCAAGAACATCCGCCTGTGCGATGGCGACCACGACATCGATTGCAAGATTGACGGCATCGGTCCGATGAAACTCAAATCCGAGTTCGTCAGAAAAGTCTGAGCCTTGCGTCATCCATCCCGCGCCAGCCGTGGGATGGAGCTTCACCCTCCCCGCTTCGCGCCAACAAAACCAAACAATAGCCAAACGCCAGCCGTTTTGACCTGACACAACCTTTACCCGGAAAAGCCAGCCATCCGCCAATAGGCACTTGCTATTTGACGAATAAGAATTATTCTCATTGAAACCTTTCAAGGAGAAACGACCCATGACTTATTTGATCGACGCCTGGCTGGATCGCCCACACCCTTACCTCAGAATCCTCCATCGGGAAACCGGTGAAGTCTGTGCGGTGCTTGAGGAAGAAGCGTTGCATGAGCTGCAGGATCAGGGGGATCTGGACGTCAGCAGCCTCAATTCCAGCGAGCCGCTGGTACTCAAGGAGCTGGTACGCAATCTGTTCCTGTTCTGCTATGCCCGGGCGTTGCGCCCCAGCAGTGAACTGCACAACAAGATCGAACTATGAAACGCGGTAAAAACTGTAGGAGTGAGCCTGCTCGCGATAGCGGTGTGTCAGATAGCCAATCAACTACTGACAGGACGCAATCGCGAGCAGGCTCACTCCTACATTAGCCAGCCCGCCGCGAAGGCAGGCCCGGAATTACAGAACGTCCAGCAACTCGACGTCGAACACCAGAACGCTGTGCGGCGGGATGCTGCCAACGCCTTGAGCGCCGTAAGCCAGTTCGCTTGGCACGTACAGGCGCCATTTGCTGCCGGCATTCATCAGTTGCAGCGCTTCGGTCCAGCCGGCAATCACGCCGCCGACCGGGAATTCTGCAGGCTGGCCGCGCTCGTAGGAGCTGTCGAACACAGTGCCGTCGATCAGCGTGCCGTGGTAGTGCGTGCGCACCTGGTCTTCACGGGTCGGCTTGGCGCCGTCGCCCTGGGTCAGCACTTCGAACTGCAGGCCGGAAGCCAGCGTGGTGATGCCTTCACGCTTGGCGTTTTCCGCCAGGAAAGCCAGGCCTTCACCAGCGGCAGCTTCAGCCTTGGCAGCCGCTTCAGCTTGCATGATTTCGCGGATCACCTTGAAGCTGGCGGACATCTCTTCCTGACCCACACGGCTTTCCTTGCCGGCGAAGGCATCGGTCAGGCCAGCCAGAATCGCGTCCAGGCTGACGCCCGGTGGCGGGTTGTCGCGCAGCTGGTCACCCAGCTGACGGCCAATGCCGTAGCTGACGCGGGTTTCGTCGGTGGACAGATTTACTTCGGACATGACACTGCTCCGCTGTGCGGACGGCCACAAGACGTGCCGTGCGAGCACAGCGCGTCCCGGCGCGCCCGGAACCAAAAGGGCGAGCAGACTAGCACAGATGCCCCGAACGTGGGGCGCCGGGCCTACAGGGCGGAGCGCCAGGCAAGCGGCACTTTCAGACTTTCATTGATGCCACCGCCCAAACCACACATTTCATCATGCACCGAGGTGTGCACCAGATTGAACGGCAGCACCGGAAAGGCATGCAGCATGTCCCGTGCATGCTCGACGGAACGAAGAGTCAGGGTTTTACCCAGAGGATCATGCAACGGATGCGCCGCCCCATGCATGCGCGCTTCCAGCAGATAGATCCCGCCCTCCATTGAAATCAGATTCAACTCATCGACCTTGCCGGCGATGGCGAACGCGTTCAGCTCTTGCAGGTTCATCGAACACCTCAAGCAGTGGCGAGCCAGAATCTACAGGGATAGGCTTGTACAGAACAAAGCACAAGGTACAAGCGAAGCCGCCCGTCTGTTTCACAACAGACGGGCGGCTTTTTTTTACCTTGATCAACGGTTGATCAGTGCTTGGTGACCTTGTCCAGGTAACCCATGGCGAACGCCGAGATCACAAAGGTCATGTGAATGATCACGTACCACATCAGGTGCTCGGGATCGACGTTCTTGGCATCCATGAAGATGCGCAGCAGATGGATCGAGGAGATCGCCACGATCGACGCTGCGACTTTCATCTTCAGCGACGAAGAGTCCATGGTGCCGAGCCAGCTGAGCTTTTCCTTGCCTTCGTCGATGTCCAGTTGCGAGACGAAGTTCTCGTAGCCGGAAATCATCACCATCACCAGCAGACCGCCGACCAGCGCCATGTCGATCAGCGACAGCAGCACCAGAATCAGTTCCGACTCGGCCATGGCGAAGACGTTGGGCAGGATATGCACGATTTCCTGGAAGAACTTCAATGCCAGCGCCAGCAAGCCAAGGGACAGGCCGATGTAGATCGGCGCCAGCAGCCAGCGCGTGGCGTACATTGCATTTTCGATAAAGCGTTCCATTGAATCTCACACAAGGGGGCTGGAAATGGCGGCGAGTATAGCAGTCACCTGTGACAGCCAGAAACCGTCCGAAAATCCGCGACCTGCGTGTGTGTGTCATTTGTTTTCTGCTAGTGTCCAAACCATTGACAGCCCAGTGACCGTAGACAGGACGCGTGGAAATGGATGTGCGATTGCCGCTAACGACCGCCGGAATTTGCCTTGCCTTGCTGATCAGCGGTTGCTCGCCCGGCGATGAAAAACGCGTCGTCAACCTTGACGAAAAGACCGCCACCTTCGAACAGTCCCTGGACGCAATCAGCGATCCGAAACTCAAGGACGCCATCACTGAACTCGGCGGCTCGCTGCTGTTGCTCGATCGCGCCCGCCTCAAGCTCGACGACCTCGCACCGCATACCGAGTACGGCGAAGACGCGCTCGCCGTGCTCAAGCACTACCCTGCCCCGCAGGCACTGGTCGATACGTTCATCAACGGTCTGTTCGTGCTGCACAAGGATGCCAGTTCCGATTACCTCACCGACCTGCAGCCGGTCTTCCCCTTCAACCTGAACATCCCCGGCGGTTTCCTGTTCCCGCATGCCATCGAATGGCGTTCGGTGACACTGAGCAACCAACGCGTGATCGCCTGGCAGCCGGAATGGTCGGAAACCGATCCCGGCATCCAGCTCAGCCCGTCCAGCTCCAACGTCACCAACCCCGACGACCTGACCGTGACCTACCCGTTCATCGACGGCCTGAACGTCGACAAGAAAACCCTGCCGCAACCGGTCAGCCTGCAAGGCCAGGTCGAAGTCATCGCGCCGCGGCGCCTGTACAGTTTCGACCTGACGCAGAAAGACGTCGGCCAGACCCGCAGCAACGACAACCTCAGCGTCAAATTGCTGAAGCTTGAAAACAACTACGCCGAGGTCGAAGTCAGCAACAGCCTGCCACTGGCCGCGGAAGTGGCCGAGACTCGCCTCAATCCGCTGATCGTCCAGGCCCGCGACGCCAGTGGGCAATACCTGGTGCGCGCAGGCTCGATCAATGAAAGCCCGGAACAGGTGGCGTTTTACCAAAAACAACTGGCGCAATTGCAGCAGCAGAAGACCTGGAGCGACAGCCTGGAAAAACAGCTCAGCGACGACCAGCAAGCGTTCGAGAAGGAGCATCCGCGTCGCTACAACAAGGTGTATTTCCACGGCCCGATCGAAACGCTGGAAGTCAGCGTGCTGGACTTTTCCTCGGCGACGGTCACGCGCAAAGACCTGAACCTGCCGGTTCGCACCTTCAACCCGCATACCACGGCCAAAGCCGTGCAGCCGCTGGACCTGCCGGTGGTGGTTTACGACGATCTGGCCGCCAACTGGCTCAAAGGCGCAACGCTGACCGAGGAGCAACTGAAGGCCGGCGTGCGCATTCATCAATCGGTGGAGGAGCCGAGTGCCGCGCGCATCGAGTTCTCGCACCGCCGCACCTTCAATGATGAAATGCTCGGTGACGAACTCAATCCCGGCGTCAGCCCGGTGACCTTCTTTACCGAGAAGCGTGGCGGCAAGCTCGACGAACCGATCGAACTGCCGCCCGAGGCGTATCAGGTCGACCCGTTACAAGCGACCATCACCTACGACCTCAATCTGTTCCCGGAGACACCGGCGATTGCGGTCGGCTCGATGCCGCTGTTTCTCGCCACGGTGAACAAGCAGACATACGACGCCAAATCCTTGCCCAAGGGCCTGGAGATCAAGGACAACACACTGGTGGTCGACCTGAAACTGTTCTCGCCCAACGAATGGCGTTTCTTCGCCAAGGACGACAGCGGTCATTACCTGAAGCAGATTCTCTCGGTCAGCCATGACGCCAGTGCAGAGGGCCCGGCGCTGTTCGGCGTGCATTATTTCTATGGTCGTCCGACGCACGTGGAGACCTATCAGCGAACCGACCTCAGCACCGTGCAATACGGTTTCGAGGTCAAGCTCGACAAGGCGCCATTGCCACCAACCGCGCCTTAGCTGTTGAGGCTGCGCCCACGACCGCCGTTGATCTGGCGCAGCTGGGCCTGCAAATGCAGACTCCATATCTGCGGATCGTCGGCCAGTTCATAACCATGCAAGGTCAGGCTTTCGACGATCGTGTCGAGTATCGACTCGGCCGCCACCGGGCCGTGAAACGGGCCTTGGGCCTTGATCGCAGAAGGTTGTTCGCCCGCCATGCCGGCGGCGAAGAGCAATGTCCACATGCCGTTATCGCCGGCCAGCGGCTTGACGGCGCATTCGATCCGGGTCACGAGACCCAGGCATTGACGGGTAAGGCAGAGGTTGCGCGACATGGCGGCGACCCTCGATAAAGCCGGTATTCAGCCCCCACAGGAGGACTGGCTCGATCCAGTGATACTGTCGATATCCTTGACCTGAGAATAGAAGAAAAGTGTCCTTCGCAAGCCGAATGGAACCAGAAGGCGCCGAATGGTCATTGTGTGAATATTGACGTCAGAGTCGTGACACATTTGCCGAAGATCGCTGCAAATCCTAATCCTGAAAAAGCACTGTGGGAGCTAGCCTGCTAGCGATGGCGGTGGTTCAGCCAGCACCTTGGCTGAATGACATATCGCATCGCCAGCAGGCTGGCTCCCACAGTTTTTTACCGTGCTGAGGCTTAAGCGGGTTTGGCTTCGGCCAGTGCCTCCTGCGCCAGTTCCTTCTCGGCTTCTTTGAGATCCTCTTCGCTGATCATCTCGGCAATATCACGCAGACGCTCCACCACTCGTGCGTTGATGCTGCCTTCCGGGAATTGCCCATCTTCATTAGGCTCACCGGCCGGTTCGCCGACCAGCAAACTCAACGCTTCGTCGGCCTGACGCACCGCGTAAACGTGGAACTGTCCGGCTCGCACCGCCGCGAGGACTTTTTCGTCGAGCATCAGCGTGGCGACGTTGGCCTGCGGAATGATCGCGCCCTGCTCGCCGGTCAGTCCGCGCGCTTCGCAGAGGCGGAAGAAGCCTTCGATCTTCTCGTTGACCCCGCCGACCGCCTGCACTTCACCGAACTGGTTGATCGAACCGGTGATCGCAAAGCACTGTTTGAGCGGGGTTTTCGACAGCGCCGAAATCAGCGTGCAGGCTTCGCCCAGCGACGCACTGTCGCCATCGACGTAACCGTAGGATTGCTCCAGCGCGATGCTCGCGGAAATCGCCAGCGGGAATTCCTGCGCGTAACGGCTGCCCAGATAGCCGGTGAGAATCATCACGCCCTTGGAGTGGATCGGCTGACCGAGATTGACCTCACGCTCGATGTCGACAATGCCGCTGCCGCCCGGGTACACCGTGGCAGAAATCCGCGCCGGCACGCCGAACGCCGAGTCGCCGACTTCAAGCACGGTCAGCCCGTTGCACTTGCCGACCGCCGCGCCATCGGTGTCGATCAGGATGATGCCGGCGAGCATGTCGTCGAGAATCCGCGCCGACACCCGGCCGGTGCGGGTGGCCTTGGCTTTCAGGGCTCGCTCGATGTGCCCGGCATCGGTCATTTCATCACCAGCCAGATGACGAATGAAGTCCGCCTCGCTGACCAGTTGAAACAGATCGCCGATACGCGCCGACAAGCGCCCCTGATGTTCGGCCAGCCGCGCACTGTAGGTCGCCAGACGCGCCACCGCATCAGCGGTGAGCGGCGCCATGCCTTCTTCCGAAGTGCGGGTTTTCAGCAACTGGGCGAACTGTTCCAGGCTCTCGTCGACCATCGGGATGTCTTCGTCGAAGTCGACCAGCACGCGGAACATTTCCTGGAAGTCCGGATCGAGGTCCTGCAGCGTGTAGTACAGCTGCCGCGCACCAATGATGATGACTTTGACCTGCAGCGGAATGTGCTGCGGATTCAGGGTCACCGTGGCGAAACGGCCCATCTCGCCCAGCGGCGATTCCATTTTCAGTTTGCGCGATTGCAGCGCGCGCTTGAGCGCATCCCACACGAACGGCTCGCTGAGCATTTTTTCCGCTTCGAGAATCAGAAAACCGCCGTTGGCGCGGTGCAAAGCGCCTGGGCGCAACTGCCGATAAGTGGTGTACAGCGCGCCCTGATCGGTGGTGTATTCGATACGACCGAACAGGTTTTCATAAGTCGGGTGTGGCTCGAAAACCACTGGCGCACCGCCGCTGGCCGGATGGCCGACCACCAGGCTCGGCGCATATTGCTCTTCGAGCAGTTTTCGCGCGACGGCGTCGGTCTTGCTGTCGTCGACCAGTTGCTCGACCACGGTTTTCAGCAAATACACCTGCATCGCTTGCAGATAACCGCAGACCGCGGCGTTCTCGGCGTACTTCTCCGACAACGGCGCCAGCAACGGCTGCAAGGCCAGGGTGATGGTTTCTTCGTTGAGCTGGCGAAGTTGATTGTTCGATTCGCGCTTCCACTGCGGCAGGCTGGCGAGCTCTTCGTTCAGACGCTCCTCGAGCCCGGAAATATCATCGTGGAAGCGCTCGCGCTCGGCTTCCGGCAACTGGGCGAATTCGGCTTCGTCCAGCGCCTTGCCGTCGAGCATTGGCGTGAAGGCGATGTTGCTGCTGTCGCGATACAGCGCGACGTCTTTTTCCAGGGCCAGGCGCTCGATGATGTCGAGGGCCTTGTCGTAGCGCTGGTTGAAGGCGCGGTCGATGGCGCTTTTCTTTTGCTGGTAGGACGGGTGCTCGAACACGGCCGGAAAAGTCGCCAGCAGATTGTCGATCAAGCCGTTGATGTCACCGATGAAGGCGCCGGCGGTGCCTGATGGCAATTCCAGCGCACGCGGCTCGCGCGGCTCGTCGAAATTATTGACGTAGACCCAGTCCGCCGGGGTTTGCAGGCGTTTGCCTTCGGCTTTCAGGTAGCGTTTGACGAACGAGAAACGCCCGGTGCCGGGCTCGCCCATGACGAATACGTTGTAACCGGGGCGTGGCATGGCCACACCGAACTGCAAGGCTTCGACCGCGCGTTCCTGGCCGAGCACACCGCGAAAGGGCTCCAGATCATTGGTGGTAGTGAAGCTGAACTGTTCAGCGGAAAACGGACGGGTCAGCGCTTCGGGCGCGAGACGCAAGCTGGCAGCAACAGAATCAGGCATCGGGCTTCCTTAACAATCGGGCGGGGCAGATAGCGGCATTCTGGCGCTGCCCATGCCCCACTGGCAAGGCGCGCCACATGACAAAGCATAGACAGCCGACCAGCCCGGCGGCGCGTCCCGTAAAACCGGGGTTTATTCCAAATATTTTGTAAAAAACCACGGAACCCTCGGAACGTGCCTAAACTCCAAACTGCGCGGCTGGAACTAATACTGGCCCACTGGCTATATTCGGCTCTGTTTCACGCAGCACCGGAAAGTCAGAACCCTGTCCATTGGTATGCACATAAAGAGAAAAAAGCTATGAAACGGATTCTTCTCGGTACTCTCTTCACCGCTGTATCCATCAACGCAATGGCGCAAGCTCCAGGCGGCCCGGATTGCGGTTGGGGCAACATGCTGTTCGAAGGTCAGCGTGGCACCCCGGCTCACTTCCTCGCTTCCACCACCAACGGCACTTCCGGTAACGCTACTTTCGGTATGACCTCCGGTACCAACGGTTGCTCGACCAACGCGTCGCTGACCTACGGCGGCAAATCCTGGTTCGCCATGAATGGCATGATGAACGAGCTGTCCGAAGACATGGCCAAAGGCAACGGCGAAGCGCTGACGACTTACGCTGTGGTACTGGGCGTGGCACCAGAAGATCGCGCGCACTTTGCCGCTGTCACTCACGAGCACTTCCAGCAGATCTTCAGCAAGGCTGACGTGACCGCAGAAGACGTGCATACCAATACCCTGGCGGTACTGAAATCGGACCCACGTCTGGCCAAGTACGCAACCCAGGCTTAAGCTCGACCCCGCCCGCTTCCTTCGGGAAGCGGGTTTTGTTTTTTTGGCCCGCCCTTCCTTGGGTCTTTTATTTCTTTCCTGTTCAAGTTGCCGACTATGCTCAAACGCCTTGCCTGGCTGGCGCTCTGTGTCTGCGCCCCGCTGTCCGCCGCGCCTCACATCGACCCTCAACGTTTGCAGCAACTGGCCAACGACCGCTTCTGGATTTCCCTCGGTCATTACGAAACCGCCAAGCTCGGCGGCTGGCGCAGCTATGTCAGCGACAAGAAGTTCTTTCTCGCACCCGACGGCAACGAACACCCCGACCGTGAACTGGCCGCGACCGTGCAGGCGCTGTATGCGCCCGCCAGCCTTGGAGAACAGCACGCACAATGTGTTTACCCGGCGCGCACGCGCTGGCTGAAAGCGCAGCTCAACCTCAACGATCTGCCGACGCCGGAGTGCGCCGAGTACAAGAAGTGGTTCAAGGACGTCTCGCCGCACAGCGCGGTGATGATTTTCCCGGCCGCCTACCTCAACAGTCCTTCGTCGATGTTCGGCCACACCCTGTTGCGCATCGATCAGGCCGATGTACAGGCCGACAAGACTTCGCTGCTCAGCTACGCGATCAACTTCGGCGCCTATATCGAAGGCTCCGACAACAGCATTCTCTATGCCTGGAAAGGCTTGATGGGCGGCTATCCGGGGCTGTTCGCGCTGGTGCCGTATCAGGAAAAACTCTCCGAATACCGCAGCCTCGAGAACCGCGACCTGTGGGAATACCGGTTGAACCTGTCGCAGGAAGAAACCGCGCGTATGGTCGAGCATGTCTGGGAGCTCAAGCAGATCCAGTTCGATTATTTCTTCTTCGACGAAAACTGCTCCTATCGCTTGCTCGAGTTGCTGCAAGTCGCGCGGCCGAGCCTGCGCCTGACCGAGCAATTCCCGCTGACTGCCATCCCCACCGACACCGTCAAAGCGGTAAAAGAGGCCGGGCTGGTCGAGCACATCGAATATCGCCCGTCCCGCGAGCGCGAATTGCTCAGCCGCGCCGAGCCGCTGAGCGATGACGAACAACAGTGGGTGCTCAAGGTCAGCGCCGATCAACAGGTTTTGCAGGATTCGACGTTCAAGGCGCTGCCCCGCGACCGTCAGGGGCTGATCGTCGATGCGGCCTATCGTCTGGAGCGCTACCGCGCCAACGGCCTGGAACGCGATCCGCAACGGGCGCAGCGCAGTTTCGAACTGCTGCGGGCGATCAACAAGAACCCGGCGCCGGAGCTGGAAATTCCACAACCGGGCCTGCCTGAAGACGGTCACGAATCCCGCACCTGGCAGGCCGGCCTCGGCACGCGCGGCGATCGCGCCTTTGGTGAATATGGCCTGCGCATGGCCTATCACGACCTCAACGACAACGCCGAAAGCTTTCCCCTCGGCGCGCAGATCGAGATCCTGCAACTGAAGCTGCGCCAGTACGAGGGCAACGACTGGCAATTGCAGCAACTGGATCTGGCGACCATTCGCTCGCTGACTCCGCGCAATGAGCTGCTGCAGCCATTGTCATGGCAAGTCACCGGTGGCCTTGAGCGGGTGCCGGGCAAGCATGATGACGAGACTCTGGTCAGCCACGTCAACGGCGGTGGCGGTGGTACATGGCAGTTGGGCGAGGATGTGCTGGGCTTTGCACTCGGCACCGTGCGCGTGGAACACAACAATGACTTCGCCGAGTTCGTGTCCCCGGCCGGCGGTTTCAATACCGGTGTGTTGTGGAAAAACCCGCTGGGCAACCTCAGTCTGGAGGCCAAGGGCGATTACTTCGTCAACGGTGAAGTGCGCCGCAGTCTGAGCCTCAATCAGCAGTGGGAGCTGTCGCGCAACCTCGGTTTGCGCTTGAGTGCGCAGCGTGAATTCAGCCATCTCGCCACGCCCGAGACCGAAGTCATGCTCGAAGTGAAGTGGTATCACTACTGACTTCGAACATATCCCCTTGTAGGAGTGAGCCTGCTCGCGATAGCAATTCGTCTGTCAGTGCTGCTGTGACTGACACACCGCCATCGCGAGCAGGCTCACTCCTACAGGGGCTTTGTGGTGTGCAATGGATTTTTCACAGGCCTTCGACAGCCGCCTCATGAATCCCCTTCTAGACTTTCCTTAGGAGCCGAGTATCGGCGCGGGAGAGTGCAATGTGGCGGTGTGCGGGTTTGCTGGGCGTGTTGCTGGTGCTGGGCGGTTGTCAGTCGACCCATGAGGATCTGATCGCCAAGGGTTATCCACCGGCCTTCGCCGACGGTTTCGATGACGGTTGCGTCAGCGGCCGGCAAGCCGCTGGTTCGATCAGCGGCGAGTTTCGCAAGAACGTGCCGCGCTATCTCAAGGACCAGCAATACGCCGAAGGCTGGGTCGACGGCTTTCGCCAATGCCAGGCGATGCTGGAAAACAGGAGCCGCGAAGACTATCGCAACGAACATTGGGACGAACGCGAACGCGCCTGGCAGCAACAGAAGGATCAGGACGCTGGGCGGGCTTATCGCTCGCAATAGGTCGCTTGCAGACATCCAGTGAAACCAAATGCCGGCGAACATGGCCCAAATCCTTTAGAGGAGGACACCATGAGTCGCGCATTCGTCAACGAGGACAACGCCGCCGCACAAGCCGATCAGCCGGTCGAGCGGCAGGTCAGCACGCAGCCCAATTACGTGACGCCGCAAGGTCTGGCGCAGTTGCAGGCGAAAGTCGCCGAGCTGCAAGACCTGCATGCCGAACAAACGGCCAAGGGTGAGCAGGCCGACAAGCAGCGTCTGGCGGATCTGCAAAGGGATCTGCGTTACTTCAATCAACGCCTGAGCAGCGCACAAGTGGCCGTCGCCGCGACGTCCACCGACAAAGTGCAGATCGGCAGCTGGGTGACCTACGCCGACGAGCACGGCACCGAACACCGCGTGCAACTGGTCGGCGAGGATCAGGCCGACGCGAGTCAGGGGCTGATCAATTGGGCCTCGCCGCTGGGCCGGGCGCTGCTGGGCGCACGGCTCAGCGATGAGGTGCTGTGGCAGCGCCCCGCCGGTGATCAGGTGATTGAAGTGATCCGCATCGAACCGGCTTAAACCACGCCCTGCGCCAACATCGCATCGGCGACTTTGACGAAGCCGGCGATGTTCGCGCCTTTGACGTAATTGACCTGGCCGTTCTCCTCGCCGTAATGCACGCAAGCGTGGTGGATCGATTGCATGATCGCGTGCAGCTTGCTGTCGACCTCGCCGGCCGTCCACAGCAGGCGCATGGCGTTCTGCGACATCTCCAGACCACTCACCGCGACGCCACCGGCGTTGGACGCCTTGCCCGGGGCGAACAGAATGCCCGCCTCGATAAAGATATCCACAGCCTCCAGCGTGGTCGGCATGTTCGCGCCCTCGGCCACGCATCCACAGCCATTACGCAGCAGCGTGCGCGCCGCTTCGGCGTCGAGTTCGTTCTGCGTGGCGCACGGAAGCGCGATGTCGCACGGCAGCGCCCATGGCAACTGCCCGGCGCGGAACTCCAGACCGAATGCGGCCGCCAGTTCGCTGATGCGCCCGCGTTTGACGTTTTTCAGCTCCAGCAGCGCCAGCCATTGCTCTTCACTCAGGCCGGCTTCGCAGAACAGCGTGCCTTCGGAATCGGACAGGGAAATCACCTTGCCGCCCAGATCCATCACTTTGCGCGCGGCGTATTGCGCGACGTTGCCGGAACCGGAAATCGCCACACGCTTGCCCTCAACGCTTTGCCCGCGGCGCTTGAGCATCTCCTCGGCGAAGTACACGCAACCGAAACCGGTGGCTTCGGGGCGAATCAGGCTGCCGCCATACGTCATGCCCTTGCCGGTCAGGACGCTGGTGAACTGGTTGCTCAGGCGCTTGTACTGACCGAACAGGAAACCGATCTCCCGTGCACCAACGCCAATGTCGCCGGCCGGTACGTCCACGTCCGCGCCGATGTGGCGATACAGCTCGCTCATGAACGCCTGGCAGAAACGCATGACCTCGGCGTCGCTTTTGCCCTTCGGATCGAAGTCCGAACCGCCCTTGCCGCCACCCATCGGCAACGACGTCAGCGAGTTCTTGAAGGTCTGTTCGAAGGCGAGGAATTTCAGCACGCCCATGTTCACCGACGGATGAAAACGCAGACCGCCCTTGTACGGGCCGATGGCGCTGTTCATCTGGATGCGGAAACCACGATTGACCTGAACCCTGCCCTGATCGTCGACCCACGACACACGAAACACCACCGCGCGCTCCGGCTCGCAGATGCGCTCCAGAATCCCCGAAGTCAGGTAACGCGGGTTGGCTTCGAGAAATGGCCACAGACTGCGCAGCACTTCTTCGACAGCCTGGTGGAATTCCGGTTGATCGGGGTCGCGTTTTTTCAGGCGCGCGAGGAAAGATTCGACGGATTCGGTCATGGGCAAAAGTCTCGGCAAATTCATTGTCGTTGGAGGAGATTGGGCCGGACTGTAACAAACCGATTGCACACAGGAACAGAGCAAAATGTCGCAGTTATGAAATTAAATGGTGCACAAGATATAAATCAGCCCTGATTTCCAAGCTGTTTTGCACCTCATTGGTGAGTACACATCCAGAACACGCACCAATAGTTACATCGCTATCGCGAGCAGGCTCACTCCTACAGGGAAACGCATTTCAAATGTAGGAGTGAGCCTGCTCGCGATAGCCTCTCCACGGTTTATCTGGAAAAACCCAGGCAAAAAAAACGGAGCCCGAAGGCTCCGCTTTGTCATGCAACCAGCCGAATCAGGCCAGTTTCTTGTGGCGTACCCGATGTGGCTGGGCCGCTGCTTCGCCGAGGCGCTTTTTGCGGTCGGCTTCGTACTCGGTGTAGTTGCCTTCGAAGAACACCGCTTGCGAGTCGTCTTCGTACGCCAGGATGTGCGTGGCGACACGGTCAAGGAACCAGCGATCGTGAGAGATCACAATGGCGGCGCCCGGGAAGTCCAGCAGCGCTTCTTCCAGCGAACGCAGGGTTTCCACGTCGAGGTCGTTGGACGGTTCGTCGAGCAGCAGGACGTTGCCGCCCTCCTTCAGGGTCAGCGCCAGGTGCAGACGGCCGCGCTCACCACCGGACAGGTCCTTGACGAACTTCTGCTGATCGCCACCCTTGAAGTTGAAGCGACCGACGTAGGTACGCGACGGAATCTCGTAGTTGCCGATGCGGATCTGGTCGGAACCGTCGGAGATCTGCTGAAACACGGTCTTGCTGCCGTCGAGGTCTTCGCGGCTCTGGTCAACGCAGGCCAGTTGTACGGTTTCGCCGACTTCGATGGTGCCGGAATCCGGGGTTTCCTTGCCCATCAGCATGCGGAACAGGGTCGACTTACCGGCACCGTTACCACCGATCACGCCGACAATGGCGCCCTTGGGCATCGAGAACGACAGGTTGTCGATCAGGACGCGATCGCCGTAGCCCTTGGTGACGTTCTTGAATTCGATGACCTTGTCGCCCAGACGCGGACCGGCCGGGATGTAGATCTCGTTGGTTTCGCTGCGCTTCTGGAATTCCTGCGATTGCATTTCTTCGAAGCGTTGCAGACGGGCCTTGGATTTCGACTGGCGGGCTTTCGCGCCTTTGCGCACCCACTCCAGTTCTTCCTTCATGGCTTTTTCGTGGGCCGACTGCTGCTTGGATTCAGCGGCCAGACGATCGGACTTGGCTTCGAGCCAACCCGAATAGTTGCCCTCGTAAGGAATGCCAGCACCGCGGTCGAGTTCCAGAATCCAGCCGGCGACGTTGTCGAGGAAGTAACGGTCGTGCGTGATCGCGACCACAGTGCCCGGAAAGTCGTGGAGGAAATGCTCCAGCCAGGCCACGGAATCGGCATCCAGGTGGTTGGTCGGTTCGTCGAGCAGCAGCATGTCCGGCGCCGACAGCAGCAGACGGCACAGGGCCACACGACGCTTTTCACCACCGGACAGGTGTTCGACTTTCGCATCCCAGGCTGGCAGACGCAGTGCATCGGCGGCGACTTCCAGTTGGCGCTCCAGGTTATGACCATCGCTGGCCTGCAGGATCGCTTCAAGCTTGGCCTGCTCGGCGGCCAGTTTGTCGAAGTCGGCATCCGGGTCGGCGTAAGCGGCGTAGACCTCGTCCAGACGCGCTTGCGCATCCTTGATCACGCTCACCGCTTCTTCGACCACTTCACGCACGGTCTTGGTCGGATCGAGTTGCGGCTCTTGCGGCAGGTAACCGATGTTCAGGTCCGGCATCGGACGCGCTTCACCTTCGAACTCTGTGTCGACGCCGGCCATGATTTTCAGCAGCGTGGACTTACCCGAACCGTTGAGGCCGAGCACGCCGATCTTGGCGCCGGGGAAGAAGGACAACGAAATGTTTTTGAGAATTTCCCGCTTCGGCGGTACAACTTTGCCCAGCCGATGCATGGTGAAGACGTATTGAGCCATGGAGAACCTTGGGTCAGTGACAGATGAATGATTGGAGCGCAGGCGATGCCTGGCCAGACCGGTGCGCGTCGTTCACTTGATCGATCAATGCGTGCGCGCAGGAAAAAGTCTGATTGTAGGGGCTGGAACGCCCCCGGTCTAACCGGCAAAGCTACCTGAATGCTCACAGGCAGTCCAGCCGCGAGGGGCTGGCACTTCGCCACGACTCAAGGCATGCTAGCCGCCCTTTGGGCGTCCGGCTTATAGTGCACGTCGCGCCAGTCCAGCCAATCCGCAGGATCACAGCTTGTCCAACGTCACTCCGCCAGCTTCTGTGAGCAGCACCCCAGCGGCGCCCGGCTCGTCCCTGCGCGGCACATTGAAGGGTGCGCTGGCGACGCTCGTGCTTTTATTGCTGGCGCTGCTGTTCTGGCAACTGCTCGATCAACTGCGCGAAACTCAGAAAAACCAGCGCCAGTACACCATCGACTACACCGCCGACCTTGCCGCCCAGGTCAGCCTGAACATGGCGCTGAACGCGCAAATCGCCCTCAATCTGCTACCGATCGTCGAACAACCGCAATCAGCCGACGAACAGCAGGCGCTGTTGCGCAAGCTCCAGCAATCGCTGCCCGATCTGCGCAGCATGGCGTTGCTCAGCCCATCCGGGCGGATCATCAGCGACAGCGCCGCGAACAGCGACGACGCCGACTACCTCACCGAACTGGTCCGGCGCAGCCGCGCCCAGGCACATTATTTCAGCAACGCCGACGATGGCTCAGTGGTGCACCTGTTGCTGCATCAGGCCAGCGGCAGCACGCGTGGTTATTGGGCGCTGCGCCTGACGCCGACGTTTTTCGATTCACTGACCAAACAGGGTGAAGCCGGCCTGCGTCCGCTGTGGCTGGTGGAAAATCGCGTCAACCATCAGATCATCAGCCGCGACAAAGCGCAGCCGTCGACCAAACCCGGCGTACTGACCCCGGACGACCTGGCCAACACCGTGTTGACCGTGCCGCTGAGCAGCAGCGACTGGCAGTTGCGCGGCCTGTTCGACCGCCAGCGGGTGCTCGAAGAACTGTTGCCGGCGTTCATCGGCAAATGCCTGCTGGGCCTGGCGTTTTCGATGTTGCCGGTGATCGCGCTGCTGAACATGCGTCGGCGTCAGCGCCAACTGCATGAAGGGCGCCGCCGTTATCAGGACATTTTCGAAGGCACCGGCGTGGCCCTCTGCGTGCTCGATCTGTCGGGACTCAAGCAGGCGTTCGCCAAGGCGCAGATCCAGAGCAGCGACCAGCTCAAGGCCTGGCTCGACCAGCCGCAGCAATGCCAACAGTTGCTTCAGGAATTGCGCGTCACCGAGGTCAATCAGGTCGCACTGCAACTGCTCAACGTCAATTCCTGCGAGCACGCCTGGCAATTGCTGATCGCCGGCCAACCGCATCAGCACTGCGTCATCGGCCAGCAAATTCTCGATGCGGTTTTGCTGCAGCAGGATCAGCTGGAGCTGGAAATCAAACTGCCGGACGGCAACGGTCGCGACCAACATCTGTGGATGGTGCTGCGCCTGCCCAACGAGCAAGACGATTACAAAGCGGTGATCCTCAGCATCAACGACATCACCAGCCGCAAGCTGATCGAACTGTCGCTGCTCGAGCGCGAGGGTTTCTGGTCGGATGTGGTGCGCACCGTGCCGGACCATCTCTATGTGCAGGATGTGATCAGCCAGCGGATGATTTTCAGCAACCATCACCTCGGCCAGACGCTGGGCTACAACCGCAGCGAACTGCATCAGATGGGCGAATACTTCTGGGAAATCCTGCTGCATCCGGAAGATGCCGACCACTACCATCGCTCGCGGCAGCTGCAGCGCCACGCCGGTTACAGCCAGTTGCTGCAGTGCCAGTTGCGTTTCCGTCATCGCGACGGCAAGTGGCGGCGCTTCGACATTCGCGAACAGGCACTGGCGCGGGACAAACACGATCAGGTCACCCGAATCATCGGCGTGGCCAAGGACATCACCGAGCAGATCGAGGCCAGCGAATCCCTGCGCGACAGCGAGCAGCGTTACCGGATGCTCGCCGAAAGCATCAGCGACGTGATCTTCTCCACCGACAGCAAGCTCTCGCTGAACTATGTGAGCCCGTCGGTGCAAGCGGTGCTGGGTTACAACGCCGAGTGGATTTTCCAGAACGGCTGGCAATCGACCATCGCCAACCCGCAGCAATTGAGCGGCATCTACACGCTCATGGATCGCGTCAGCAAAGCCCTGGACAAGCCCGAACAACTGACCCTGCTGCGCAGTCAGGTGCAGACGCAACTGTTTCTGTTCGACTGCCTGCGGGCCGATGGCCGCAAGATCCCCATCGAACTGCGCCTGGTGCTGGTCTGGGACGAACATGGCGCCTTCGAAGGCGTGCTCGGCGTCGGCCGCGACATCAGCCAGCAGCGCCGCGCCGAAAAAGACCTGCGCATGGCTGCCACGGTCTTCGAGCACTCGACCTCGGCGATCCTGATCACCGACCCGGCCGGTTACATCGTCCAGGCCAACGAAGCGTTCAGCCGCGTCAGCGGCTACGCAGTGGGCGAAGTGCTCGACCAGTTGCCGAACATGCTCACCGTCGATGAACAGCAGGACGCGCACCTGCGCTACGTGCTCAAGCAACTGCACGAGCACAGCACCTGGGAAGGCGAAGTCTGGATGAAACGCCGTAACGGCGAGCACTACCCGGCGTGGGTCGGGATTACGGCGGTGCTCGACGACGAGGGCGATCTGGCCAGTTACGTGTGTTTCTTCAGCGACATCAGCGAGCGCAAGGCCAGCGAACAGCGGATTCACCGCCTCGCCTACTACGACGCCCTGACCCATCTGCCCAATCGCACGCTGTTTCAGGATCGCCTGCACACCGCGCTGCAAGCGGCTGAACGGCAGAAGTCGTGGGTGGTGCTGATGTTCCTCGATCTTGACCGGTTCAAACCGATCAACGACTCCCTCGGCCACGCCGCTGGCGATCGCATGCTCAAGGACATGGCCACCCGCCTGCTGGCCTGCGTCGGTGAAGACGACACCGTGGCGCGCATGGGCGGCGATGAATTCACCCTGCTGTTGCAGCATCGTTCCAGCCGCGAACTGGCGCTGAACCGGGCGATTCACGTCGCCGAGCAGATCCTTGGCAGTCTGGTGCGGCCGTTCGTGCTCGAAGGGCGCGAGTTCTTTGTCACCGCGAGTATCGGCATCGCCCTCAGTCCGCAGGACGGCAACGAGCTCAGCCAGTTGATGAAGAATGCCGACACGGCGATGTACCACGCCAAGGAGCGCGGCAAGAACAACTTCCAGTTCTACCAGGCCGACATGAACGCCAGTGCGCTGGAGCGTCTGGAGCTGGAAAGCGACTTGCGCCACGCGCTGGAGCAGAACGAATTCGTCCTGTATTACCAGCCGCAGTTCAGCGGCGACGGCAAACGCCTGACCGGCGCCGAAGCGCTGCTGCGCTGGCGCCATCCGCGTCGCGGACTGGTGCCGCCGGGGGATTTCATACCGGTGCTGGAAGAACTCGGGCTGGTGGTCGATGTGGGCGACTGGGTGATCAGCGAAGCCTGCCGCCAGTTGAAAACCTGGCACCAGCAACGGGTGCGCGTGCCGAAGGTGTCGGTGAACATCTCGGCGCGGCAGTTCTCCGACGGCCAGCTCGGCACGCGCATCGCCACGATCCTGCGCGAAACCGGCCTGCCGCCGGCGTGTCTGGAGCTGGAACTGACCGAAAGTATCCTGATGCGCGAAGTCAGCGAGGCGATGCAGATTCTCGCTGGCCTGAAAAATCTTGGCCTGAGCATCGCCGTTGACGACTTCGGTACCGGTTATTCATCGCTCAACTACCTCAAGCAGTTCCCGATCGATGTGCTGAAAATCGACCGCACCTTCGTCGATGGCCTGCCCTCGGGCGAACAGGACGCGCAAATCGCCCGGGCGATCATCGCCATGGCCCACAGCCTGAACCTGGCGGTAATCGCCGAGGGCGTGGAAACCCACGAGCAACTGGACTTCCTGCGCGAGCACGGTTGCGACGAGGTGCAAGGCTATCTGTTTGGCCGGCCGATGCCGGCAGGACGGTTCGAGGCGCAGTTCAGTAATGACGCGCTCTTCATGTTCGACTGACCTGAGCCGCTTCGGGCGGCTCAGGTCAGTCGAACATGAAGAGGAGCTGCAAGAGGTTAGCTGCAAGCTGCAAGTGGAAGCCGAAGCGCTTTTGACTTGTAGCTCGTAGCTTGCTGCTTGAAGCCCGCTTATCCACAACCTGACTGTGTTTCATAGCCCTTATAAAAGCGCTTGGGTTAGAATGCCCCCCTTTTCTGCCCCCCGATCCTTGAGGACCGCCATGTTCAGCCGTGATTTGACTATTGCCAAGTACGACGCCGACCTTTTTGCCGCCATGGAGCAAGAAGCTCAGCGTCAGGAAGAACACATCGAGCTGATCGCTTCGGAAAACTACACCAGCCCAGCGGTGATGGAAGCTCAAGGCTCGGTCCTGACCAACAAGTACGCCGAAGGCTACCCGGGCAAGCGCTACTACGGTGGTTGCGAGTACGTCGACGTGGTCGAGCAACTGGCCATCGACCGCGCCAAGGAACTGTTCGGCGCCGATTACGCCAACGTTCAACCGCACGCCGGTTCGCAAGCCAACGCTGCCGTGTACCTGGCCCTGCTGTCGGCCGGTGACACCATTCTGGGCATGAGCCTGGCCCACGGCGGTCACCTGACCCACGGCGCCAGCGTTTCCTCCTCGGGCAAGCTGTACAACGCCGTGCAGTACGGCATCGACGCCAACGGCCTGATCGATTACGACGAAGTCGAGCGCCTGGCGGTCGAGCACAAGCCGAAAATGATCGTGGCCGGTTTCTCTGCCTACTCGCAGATCCTCGACTTCCCGCGCTTTCGCGCCATCGCTGACAAAGTCGGTGCCTACCTGTTCGTCGACATGGCCCACGTGGCCGGTCTGGTCGCCGCTGGCGTCTACCCGAACCCGGTGCCGTTCGCTGATGTCGTCACCACCACCACGCACAAGACCCTGCGCGGCCCACGTGGCGGTCTGATCCTGGCGCGCGCCAACGCCGACATCGAGAAGAAGCTCAACTCCGCAGTATTCCCTGGCGCCCAGGGTGGCCCGCTGGAGCACGTGATCGCCGCCAAGGCGATCTGCTTCAAGGAAGCGCTGCAGCCTGAGTTCAAGGTCTACCAGCAACAAGTGGTGAAAAACGCCCAGGCCATGGCCAGCGTATTCATCGAGCGCGGTTTCGACGTGGTTTCGGGCGGTACTGAAAACCACCTGTTCCTGCTGTCGCTGATCAAGCAGGAAATCTCCGGTAAAGACGCCGACGCCGCGCTGGGCAAAGCGTTCATCACTGTGAACAAGAACTCCGTGCCTAACGATCCACGTTCGCCGTTCGTCACCTCCGGCCTGCGTTTCGGTACCCCGGCTGTGACCACTCGCGGCTTCAAGGAAGCCGAGTGCAAAGAGCTGGCCGGCTGGATCTGCGACATCCTGGCAGACCTGAACAACGAAGCGGTGATCGACGCCGTTCGTGAGAAAGTCAAAGCCATCTGCAAGAAACTGCCGGTATACGGCGCGTAATCGCGACGTCACACCCGCAGCACGAAAAACCGGCCAAGTGATTGGCCGGTTTTTTTTCGCCCGTATTTTTTCAAACCCCCTGAACCGCTCAAGAATGGGACTCGGCGCCCAACTGGTCAGACCGGTCATGCCAATTCGTCACTTTTCGCTTGCGATCATGGAAAACCAGCGCCTAGACTGCGCCTGCACTGGACATACCGGTAAGACCACAATAATTAAGTCCTGAATCCGATGCGCCAAGCGTGCGGCAGCCAGGACACCGACCCAGGATTCCTCCCATGCTCAGATGGTGCTCGCGTTCAATCTTCCTCCAAGTGGTTCTCGGACTGATGCTCGGCATCGTCTGCGGGCTGACCCTCCCTGAATACTCGGCCCAGCTCAAACCGCTCGGCGACGGTTTCATCAAACTGATCAAGATGCTCATCGGCCTGATCGTGTTCTGCGTGGTGGTCAGCGGCATCAGTGGCGCGGGCGACCTGAAGAAGGTCGGCCGCATCGGCCTCAAGTCGGTGATCTACTTCGAAGTGCTGACCACTATCGCCCTGGTGATCGGCCTGGTGTTTGCCTTCAGCACCGGCATCGGCAGCGGCGCGAATATTCACCTGGAGCAACTGTCCACCGCTGACATGGGTGACCTCGCCGAGCGCGGCCAGCACATGCACACCACCACGCAGTTCCTGATGGACCTGATCCCGACCTCGGTGATCGGTGCCTTCGCCGACAACAACATTCTGCAGGTGCTGCTGTTCTCGGTGCTGTTTGGCAGCGCGTTGAATCTGGTCGGCGAAGCAGCGTCGGGGATCTCGCGACTGATCAACGAACTGAGCCATGTGATCTTCCGCATCATGGGCATGATCGTGCGTCTGGCGCCGATCGGCGTGTTCGGCGCCATCGCCTTCACTACCAGCCAATATGGCCTGGATTCGCTGCAGCATCTGGGCAGCCTGGTCGGCCTGTTCTACCTGACCTGTATCGCATTTGTCAGCGTGATTCTTGGTGTGGTGATGCGTGCTTCCGGCCTGCGCATGTGGCCGCTGCTCAAGTACCTGCGCGAAGAATTGCTGATCGTCATGGGGACCGCGTCCTCCGATGCCGTGCTGCCGCAGATCATGCGCAAGCTTGAACATCTGGGCATCGGCAGTTCCACCGTCGGGCTGGTGATTCCGACCGGGTACTCGTTCAACCTCGACGGTTTTTCGATCTACCTGACCCTGGCCATCGTGTTCATCGCCAATGCCACGGGTACACCGCTGGCGATGACCGATCTGCTGACGATTTTGCTGGTGTCGCTGATCACCTCCAAAGGTGCCCACGGCATTCCCGGTTCGGCGCTGGTGATTCTGGCGGCAACGCTGACCGCCATTCCGGCGATCCCGGTGGTTGGTCTGGTGCTGGTGCTCGCGGTGGACTGGTTCATGGGCATCGGCCGCGCGCTGACCAACCTGATCGGCAACTGCGTCGCCACCGTCGCTATCGCCCGGTGGGAAAAGGACATCGACGTGCAACGCGCCAACAAGGTGCTCAACGGCGAACAGGGCTATAACTTCCAGCCGAGAAAAACCGTCGCCCAGGCGGCGGCCAAAGAATTTTGATTGATCGCCGTGTCTGCTGACAGGCAGGCACGGCGCAGGAGCCAATACGTGATTACAACTTCAACCGTCGTCAACTCAGTGGTGGAAAAGCTCCGCGCGGCGCTGGCCCGTGGTCAGTGGCGCTGCGGTGAAATGCTGCCGGGCCAGCGTGAACTGGCCGAACAATTGGGTATCAGCCGGCCGAGCCTGCGCGAAGCCGTGATCGTTCTGGAAACCCTTGGCCTGGTGCGCTCGATGCCGGGCAAGGGCGTGGTGGTGCTCGATGCGCAACTGAGCGACAACCCAAACCACGACAGTGCCGTCGCCGGCGCCAGCCTCGAAGACGTGCTGCAACTGCGCTACACCCTCGAGCCGTTCATTGTTGGCCTCGTCGCGCAATCGATCAGCAGCAAGGAAGTCGGGCAGTTGCGCCTGACCCTGATGGACATGCGCGAAGCCCTCGAAGCGGGCGACAGCGAAGCCGGCGTCAGCGCCTACATCGCTTTCCACGAGGAGCTGTTCACCCTGACTTCGAACCCGATTTTCCAAAGTGTTGTTCAGCAGACCAGCAACGCGCTCAAGCAAAGCGCCGAAGTGCTGCGCAATTCTCCCGAGCACCTGGCCGAACGTCTGGAAGAAAACGAAGCGGTGGTCCGCGCGATCCGCAGCAAGAACAGCGCCCAGGCCAGCGCCGAAATGCGTCGGCACATTCTGCGAGAAGGCCGGCGCATGGGCATCGAGCTGAATATCCCGGAAGACAACTTGCCCCACTGAATTTTCTTTTTGGAGACCGGCCATGAACAGTGTCGCCGCAACGCCGCACGCTCACTCTGCAGGCGCCCCCCTGCCCTTCACTCGCCTGCGCGCCGCGGTGGACGATCTGTACCCGCGACTGCTCGAGGCGATTCTGGAGCAGCGGATTACCCCGGCCAGCCGTTTTACCGAGGACAGCCTCAAACAATGGTTCGGTGCCAGCCGGGCCGATGTGCGCCGGGTGCTGACGCAGCTTTCCCATGAGCACATCGTGGTACTGCGGGCCAATCACCGACCACGTATCGCTGCGCCTGATGCGGAGCAGACCCGGCAGGCCTTGCACGCGCGTCGGCTGGCTGAAGGCACGTTGGTGCGGCTGGCGTGCCAGCGTCCACAGGCCGACGATGTCAAACGTCTGCGCGGGTTGATCGCACGCGAGCGTATGGAGGTCGAGCAGGATCGACGCGGGGCGGCGATCCGCTTGGCCGGGGAGTTTCATCTGCAATTGGCACTAATGGCCGGGAATGCACCGTTGGCGCACTTTTTGAGCAGTCTGGTGCCGCTGACGTCGCTCGCGATTGCGCGGAGCGAGGGTTCTTCGCACCGCTGTTGCGCATGGCAGGAACATCTGGCCTTGGTTGAAGCGGTGGAATCCGGGAGAGTCGCTGAAGCCATGATGTTGATGAATCAGCATCTGGATCAGCTTGAGCAGACACTGCTGGGGTCAGACCTTGACCATTACAGTATGGGTTAAACCGCAATCGCTAGCTGGCTAGCTCCCACAGTGGACCGCATTCTTACCGTTGGAATGCATTCCCTGTGAGAGCTAGCCTGCTAGCGATAGGTCCCTCACTCACACCGATGAACTATGAGGCAGAAGCCACCCGCGTAAACCCCGCCCGAATCTTCTCTTCCGGCAAATCATCGGCAATAAATACCATCACACTTTCACGTTTCTCGCCCTCGGCCCATTCGGTGTCCCAGTCGAAACCGTAAAGTTTCAGCACGCCCTGAAACACCAGCCGCCGATCCTCCCCGGCAATGCTCAACACACCTTTGTAACGCAGCAATTGCTTGCCATGCTCCTCCAGCAGTTCGTTCATGAACTCGCTGAGCTGATCGATATCCAGCGCCTGATCGGTGCGTAGCACCAGGCTGGAAATACGATCGATCGACGGCGCCTGGCCCACCGGACGCAGGCTCAAGCCGCCGCCGAGATCGGCATTCAGGTTGAAGCCGCGCACATCCAGCAGTTCCGCCAGATCGATGTTGCCGTGCTCGACCACACGGATCGGCGCGCGCCGGTTGATCCGCGTCAGCCGCTCGCTCAACGCGGTGAAAGTGGCTTGGTCAACCAGATCGGTCTTGCTCACCAACAGGCGGTCGGCGAAACCGATCTGCGCCTGGGCGATGGTCTGGCTCAGATGCACGTCGGCATGCGCGGCATCGACCAGGGTAATGATGCCGTCGAGCAAATAACGCTCACGCAGTTCTTCGTCGATGAAAAAGGTCTGGGCCACCGGCGCTGGATCGGCAAGGCCTGTGCATTCGATCACCAGACGATCAAAAGCGATCTCGCCGCTGTCCAGCCGTTCGAGCAGCAGGTACAGCGCCTTGGTCAGGTCGGTGTGAATGGTGCAGCAGACGCAGCCGTTGGCCAGGGTCATGACTTGCACTGGCTCGTCGCCGAGCAATTGGGTGTCGATGCCGGCGTCGCTGAATTCGTTTTCGATCACGGCGATTTTCAGGCCGTGCTCGGCTTTCAATAAATGGCGCAGCAAAGTGGTCTTGCCAGCGCCGAGGAAACCGCTGAGTACCGTGACCGGGATGGGAGAGGACAAAACTCGATCTCCTGAAAAGAACACAAAACAAATGTGGGAGCCAGCCTGCTGGCGATGAGGGTGTGTCAGTCGAAATTTCCGTCGACTGACACTCCGCCATCGCTGGCAGGCCAGCTCCCACAGGGGACTACCTCAACCTGATGCTGTCAGCTCAACAGCACTTCGGCCCACCCTTGCCACCGTAGCGAGCCTCCTGACGTTCGCGAAAGAACATCTCGTAGCTCATCACCGGTTTGTCCGGGTGTTTGGTTTGCATATGCTCGACGTAGGTGTCGTAGTCGGGCATGCCGACCATCAGGCGTGCGGCCTGACCGAGGTATTTACCGAGGCGACTCAGGTCATTGAACATGCTGCAATCCTCTGGTTACGCATCCGGCAGGGCCTGGAATGGCGATTCTTTATCCGTACGCTCTTTTTTGCCCCAGGCGGCGATGCCGACCTTGAGCGCATAGAACAGGATGCTGAACACCACGAACAGGAACAGCGCGGTGAGCGTGGCGTTGGTATAGGCGTTGAAGATCACGTGCTGCATCTGCTCGACACTTTTCGCCGGTGCCAGCACCTGACCATTGGCCAGCGCATCGCTGTACTTCTTCGCCAGCGACAGGAAGCCGATCGCCGGGTTGGCGTCGAACAGCTTGATGAAGCCTGCGGTCGTGGTGCAGATCAACAGCCATGTCGCTGGCAGCAGGGTGACCCAGATGTAGCGCTGGCGCTTCATCTTGATCAGAACCACGGTGCCGAGCATCAGCGCGATACCGGCGAGCATCTGGTTGGAGATGCCGAACAGTGGCCACAGGGTGTTGATGCCGCCCAATGGATCGATCACGCCCTGATACAGCAACCAGCCCCACATCGCCACACAGCCGGCGGTGGCGATCAGGTTGGCGGTCCACGATTCGGTGCGTTTGAGCGCCGGAACGAAGGAGCCGAGCAGGTCCTGCAGCATGAAACGACCGGCACGGGTACCGGCGTCGACTGCGGTCAGAATGAACAGCGCTTCGAACAGAATTGCGAAGTGGTACCAGAACGCCATGGTGTTTTCACCCGGCAGGACACTGTGCAGAATCTGCGCAATACCCACCGCCAGGGTCGGCGCCCCGCCGGCACGGGCCAGAATGGTGGTTTCACCGATGTCATGGGCAACCGCTTGCAGCGCTTCAGGGGTGATCGCGAAGCCCCAGCTGGTGACCATCTGCGCCACTGACGCAGCATCACTGCCCACCACGGCGGCCGGGCTGTTCATGGCGAAGTACACGCCCGGCTCGATCACCGAAGCGGCAACCATGGCCATGATTGCCACGAACGATTCCATCAGCATGCCGCCGTAACCGATGTAGCGGGCGTTGGTTTCGTTATCCAGCAGCTTCGGCGTGGTACCCGAAGAAATCAGCGCGTGGAAACCCGATACCGCACCGCAGGCAATGGTGATGAACAGGAACGGAAACAGACCGCCCTTCCACACCGGCCCGGTGCCGTCGACAAATTGGGTCAGCGCAGGCATTTTCAGCTCGGGCATCGTCACAAGAATGCCGATCGCCAGCGCGACGATCGTACCGATCTTGAGGAAGGTCGATAGATAGTCACGCGGCGCGAGAATCAGCCAGACCGGCAGCGACGCGGCGACAAAACCGTAACCGACCAGCATCCAGGTAATCTGCACGCCGGTGAAGGTGAACGCCTTGGCCCACACCGGATCGGCAGCAATCTGCCCACCGAGCCAGATCGAACCGAGCAGCAGCAACACGCCGACCACGGAGATTTCGCCGATGCGGCCCGGGCGGATGTAGCGCATGTAGATGCCCATGAACATCGCGATCGGGATGGTCGCCATCACGGTGAAGATGCCCCATGGGCTTTCCGCCAGTGCCTTGACCACGATCAGCGCCAGCACCGCAAGGATGATGATCATGATCAGGAAGCAGCCGAACAGCGCGATGGTCCCGGGAATCCGGCCCATTTCTTCACGCACCATATCGCCCAGGGAACGGCCGTTGCGTCGGGTCGACATGAACAGGACCATGAAGTCCTGCACCGCGCCCGCCAGCACCACACCGGCAATCAGCCAGAGCGTACCGGGCAGATAGCCCATCTGCGCCGCCAATACCGGGCCGACCAGCGGCCCCGCGCCAGCGATGGCCGCGAAGTGGTGACCGAAAAGAATGTGTTTGTTGGTCGGCACATAGTCCAGACCATCGTTGTTGAGCACGGCGGGGGTGGCCCGACGCGGATCCAGTTGCATCACGTTGTTGGCGATGAACAGACTGTAGTAACGGTACGCAACCAGATAAATGGCCACGGCAGCGACCACAATCCACAAGGCGTTGATCGCCTCGCCGCGGCGCAATGCCACTACGCCCAGGGCGCACGCTCCTACGATTGCCAGCACTAGCCAGGGTAAGTGGCGTAGCAGGCTATTATTATTTTTCATTTTTTTATTCCAGCCAGGGTGGACAAGAAAGACAGCCACCCCGAGTTTAGCGCTAACGGTGCCAAAGGCCATACCCCGACATAGGTCTATCGGAGCCCTTTCGCGCTGGCACGCTCGGACAAGGCGGGTCTATAGTCAGCGAACCTTCGGAGGATTGCGCCATGAACGAGCCTTCAGACAACCGTCGTCGCTTCAAACGTATTGCGTTCGATGCCAGAACCGAGCTGAGCCAAGGCGAGTACATCTGGCAGGTCAAACTGATCGACCTGTCACTCAAGGGTTTGCTGGTCGAACGGCCGGAGCCGTGGCTCGGTGATCGTGGAAAAGATTTTTTCGTCGATATTCACTTGAGTAAGGACGTCGATATCGAAATGGACGTGCAACTGGCCCACGAGGAAAACGGCCATTTGGGATTTATCTGCCGACATATCAGCCTGGAGTCGATCCAGCGCTTGCGGCGGTTGATCGAGCTGAATCTGGCGGATGAGGCCGAGCTCGAGCGCGAATTGGGCGCCCTGATCGAAATCTAGCGCCCACCACCGATCAATGTAGGAGTGAGCCTGCTCGCGATAGCGGTTCGTCATTCAACAAATCTGTTGGCTGACACACCGCTATCGCGAGCAGGCTCACTCCTACAGGGAATTGTGGTTATTCGAAGAGTGCGTCGAGGGCCTGTTCGAGGCGGGTCACAGCAATAATCTGCAAGCCTGCCGGCGATTCTTTCGGCGCGTTGCCCTTGGGCACGATCGCGCGTTTGAAACCATGCTTGGCCGCTTCCTTCAAGCGCTCCTGCCCGCTCGGCACCGGGCGCACTTCACCGGACAGACCGACCTCGCCGAACACCAGCAGATCATGCGGCAACGGCCGGTTGCGCAAGCTCGACATGACCGCCGCCATCAGCGCCAGATCGGAAGCGGTTTCCAGCACCTTGACCCCGCCGACCACATTGAGGAATACATCCTGATCGTGAGTCGGGATCCCGCCGTGGCGGTGCAGAACCGCGAGCAACATTGCCAACCGGTTCTGATCCAGACCCAGCGTCACTCGACGCGGATTGGCCAGATGGCTGTCATCGACCAGCGCCTGCACTTCCACCAGCATTGGCCGGGTGCCCTCCCACGTCGCCATGACCACGCTGCCCGGGACTTCTTCCTGGGCGCGCGTGAGAAAGATCGCCGAAGGGTTGGAGACTTCTTTCAAACCCTTGTCGGTCATGCCGAACACGCCCAGCTCGTTGACCGCGCCGAAACGGTTCTTCACCGCGCGCAGCAAGCGCAGGCGCCCATCGGATTCGCCTTCGAAATACAGCACGGTATCGACCATGTGCTCAAGCACACGGGGACCGGCCAATGCGCCTTCCTTGGTGACGTGGCCGACGAGGAAAATCGCCGTACCGCTCTGCTTGGCGTAACGCACCAGCAGCGCCGCACTTTCGCGCACCTGGGAAACGCCGCCGGGTGCCGATTGCAGTTGTTCGGTGAAAATCGTCTGGATCGAGTCGATCACCATCACCTTGGGTTTTTCCTGGCGGGCGGTGGCGATGATGGTTTCGATGCAGGTTTCGGTCATCACGCGTAGCTGGTCCTGCGGCAAGCCGAGACGGCGCGCGCGCATGGCCACTTGCTGCTGGGATTCTTCACCGGTGACGTACAGCGCCGGCATGCTCTTGGCGAGGTTGCACAGGGTTTGCAGCAGAATCGTCGACTTGCCAATGCCCGGATCACCGCCGATCAGCACCACCGAACCGTCGACCAGACCGCCGCCGAGCACGCGATCGAGCTCACCGGAGGCGGTGGAAAAACGCGGGATTTCTTCAACGCTGACTTCGGCCAGGGTCTTGATCTGCGCTTGTTGCCCGGCCCAACCGGTGCGCCCGGTCGGTGCCGTGGCGCCGCCGCTTTCGATCATGGTTTCGGTCAGCGTGTTCCAGGCGCCGCATTCACCGCACTGGCCGGCCCACTTGGGAAAGGTTGCGCCGCACTCGGTGCAGCCGTACATGCGCTTGGCCTTGGCCATCAGAACCCCCGACAAAAACCGCGATGATAACCCACAGGCCCGAAATCAGCGCGGCGTCGGCGTACGGATTTCGCCGCTGGCCAGACTTGCGGCGCTGTTGCCCAGCGGGTCTTCGGCGTTCAGGTCAGCGCCCTTGGCTTTCAGCGCATCGAGCAATTCCAGACGCTTGAACAAGCCGGCATACATCGCCGCCGTCTGCCCGGCGCCGTTACGCTGATCAGGGCTGCAATCGGTGGACATCAAGCGCCGGGCGATCTGTATTTCACCCTTGAAGATCGCGCCCATCAGCGCCGTGTTGCCGCGCTGATCCTGGGCACAGGCGTCGGCGCCGGCCGCAAGCAAGCGCTCCACGGCAGGCGCTTGACCGTGATAAGCCGCGAGGATCAGCGCGGTGTATCCCTTGCCGTCGCGGGTGTCGAGGGAATAGCCCGATTCGATGAACGTCTCGAGCATCGGCACATCCCCGCGCCGCGCGGCGTCCAAATAGTAGTCGCGCAATTGTGCCTGGATCGCCTCGGGACTCTGGTCGATCGGTGCCGCCCAAGCGGTGAGCGACAGGCACGCGGCCAATAGGAAAAGACAGGTTCGCATCAGCAGTCTCCTTGAACGGAACGGGGCCTGATGCAGGCCCCGCAGGTGTTACTGCACTATCAGTCGACCAGTTTCGCTGCCAGGGCCTTGACCCGGCTCAAGTCACCCTTGGCCACTTGCGTCACGCCGGTGCCGTATTCCGGATCGGCCTTGTACAGGAACGACAGAATGATGTGCTTGCTCTCGTCATCGGTGGTGGCCAGCGAGCCGCCGAAGCTGTCGATCAGGTCGCGACGTTCCTGCTTGCTGTACGAGCGATACAGATCGCCAGCCTGCTTGAAGTTCTGCTCACGCTGGATCTTCGCTTGCTGAGTGCTGCCCGACAGCGCCAGTTGGCTGTAACGCGCGCTCGACGTCTCTTCACGCGGTTGCAGACGGCTAGGCTGGTAATTAACGCCGCTGTTGCTGGCGCCAAAGTTCATCGCACCGTCCTGATTGCCATTATTCACCGCAACTTTCGGCGCGTTGATTGGCAATTGCAGGGCATTGGCGCCTAGGCGATACATTTGCGTATCGGCGTAGGAGAACACTCGGCCCTGCAATAAACGGTCTTCGGAAGGTTCGATACCCGGAACCACATTAGCCGGAGCCATCGCAACTTGTTCGGTTTCTTGGAAGACATTCGCCGGATTACGGTTCAAAACCATTTGTCCAACTTTTCGTTCAGGAATACCCGGCCAGATCTTTGTCGCGTCCAATGGATCAAAATCAAACTTGGACAAATCCTGTGGTTTCAGAACTTGAACGTACAAGTCCCATTTAGGGAAGTTGCCTTTATTGATATTACTCACCAGATCATTGGTCATATGACTGTAATCCTGACCCTGAACTTTGGCGACTTGTTCTGGCGTCAGGTTATTGAGCCCTTGCAAACTCTTCCAGTGAAACTTGACGTAGTGAACTTCGCCTTTGGCGTTGACCAACTTATAGGCATGAACACCGTTGCCATCCATCTCCCGATAACTGGCCGGTGTGCCCGCGTTCGAATACAGCTCGGTCAACGTTCGAGTGGCTTCCGGTACATGGGAGAAAAAGTCGAAGCGGCGCGAATCGTCGTCCAGGTTTGTCCGCGGATCAGGCTTGAACGCATGGACCATGTCGGGAAACTTGATCGCGTCGCGAATGAAGAACGTCGGGAAGTTGTTGCCCACAAGGTCCCAGTTGCCGTCAGCGGTGTAGAACTTGGTGGCGAAACCGCGTGGGTCACGCAAGGTTTCCGGGGAGTGATTGCCATGCACCACCGCCGAGAAACGCACAAATACCGGTGTGGTCTGGCCGGCGGCAAATACCTTGGCCTTGCTCAGGTCGCTGAGGTCGTTGGTCACCGTGAACGTACCGTGAGCACCGGTGCCGCGGGCGTGAACCACGCGCTCGGGAATGCGCTCGCGATCAAAACGCTGCAGTTTCTGGATCAGTTGCACGTCCTGCAGCAGTACCGGGCCGGTGGCGCCAGCCGTCTGCGAATTCTGATTATCACCCACGGCAGCGCCGTTATCGCGAGTCAGTGGCGCTGCAGTCACGGAGAAACTCAGCAGGCTGGCGGTGAGTACACCAAGCGTGTGGCGACGGGGAAAAGCCCCCAGTCCAAATGCGGAAGTCATATCAGGATCCTCTGGTTGTTTTTGCGGCGCATCCAGGTGCGCCATCCCAAGGCTAGAGGCCTGCGACGGGGAACATAAATAGAAAGAACGTAACACGGTGATTGAGAAAAATGGCTTTGCGGTCAGCGCTTTACGCGCTATTTCGCGCGCGATTGCTGGCACTTTGCAAACTAATCGTCTAATGATGTGTCGATAAAAGCGGGGATTGTAAGAAGGTGTTTCGCGCAGGACGCGTTTCGCTGATTTACACTGCCTTCACCAAACTCATCTGTAACAAGGAAATAACTATGGGCGTGCTTAGCGAGTTCAAGGCCTTCGCGGTCAAAGGCAATGTGGTCGACATGGCCGTCGGTATCATCATCGGTGCGGCGTTTGGCAAGATTGTTTCGTCGTTTGTCGGCGACGTGATCATGCCGCCAATCGGCCTGTTGATCGGCGGGGTGGACTTCAGTGATCTGGCCATCACGCTCAAAGCCGCCGAGGGCAACACGCCCGCAGTGATGCTGGCTTATGGCAAATTCATCCAGACGGTGCTGGACTTCATCATTGTCGCTTTCGCTATCTTCATGGGGGTCAAAGCCATCAACCGCCTCAAGCGCGAAGAGGCCGTAGCACCGACCGCACCGCCGATCCCGAGCAAGGAAGAGCAACTGCTGGGCGAAATCCGCGACCTGCTCAAGGCGCAGAACGAGCGGTCCTGAGTCATCAGTTCGAATAAATACGGCACCTGCGGGTGCCGTTTTCGTTACCAGTAATTTTCCACGGCGACCTGGCCGGGCCGGCGCGTCAGGCTCAGGCGCATGTCCCGTTGTTTAAGCAGCACGCGGGTCTCATCGATCATCTGTGGATTGCCGCACAACATGACCCGTGAATGCTCCGCCGACAGCTCCACACCCGCCGCTCGCTCCAGTTCACCGTTTTCGATCAGCGTGGTAATGCGCCCGTGCAGCGTTCCCGGGTGCGCCTCGCGCGTCACCGTCGCGATGAACTGCAATTTGTGCGCATATTCGCTGAGGTAGTCGCGTTGGTTAAGACCGGCAATCAGTTCCTGATACGCCAGCTCGCAGGCCTCGCGCACGCTGTAGACCAGAATGATGCGTTCGAATTTTTCCCAGACTTCGAAGTCCTGCAGAATCGACAGAAACGGTGCCACCCCCGTACCCGTCGATAACAGCCAGAGATCGCGACCATCAACGAAACGATCAAGGGTCAGGTAGCCGAATGCCTGACGCTCAACCAGCAACGTGTCGCCCACCTGCAGCCGGCTCAGTTCGCTGGTGAACTCCCCGCCCGGGACGACGATGGAGAAGAACTCGAGAAACTCGTCAAACGGCGACGACACCATCGAGTAGGCGCGCCAGACAGTGCTGCCATCGGCCTTGGTCACACCGAGGCGGGCGAACTGCCCTGCGCGGAAACGGAACCCGGCATCACGAGTGGTACGCAGGGTAAACAGGTTCGGGGTCAGCGGTTTGACATCAAGCAAGGTTTGCGTGGTGAACTTATCTGCGCTGGCGGTCATGGGGTACTCCATTGAACGGTTGCTGCCAGTCTCGCGCAAAAAGACGCGGTTAAACACCGACGATTGATAATGGTATTGAGCCCGTACCGAACCAGAGATTCATTTGAAAGTGATCACGGCGGTCAGAATTGGAGCAATTACTTCAGATGACAACTTCAATGTAATACTGAGTTGTATTAAGAACGCTATATCCAAATATCCTACTGTTCAATACCGAAAAAATTTATAGCTCAGTGTATGAAACGTCCTACACTTCGATGCGTGCCGGATCTTTTGGATCCATTACGCGCCCCCCCCGTAACGCCATGGAGCGCTTCCCAATGGAAACATGGAAGGAATCACAGCTGAAACAACTGACGTTTGCCAAGGGCATCGATGCTGCTTATCCGATACTGCTGCGATTCGCCGAAAATCTCGGATTCAATTTTTGTGCGATTTCAGTTGTTCCATTAAACCGCGACATGCAGCTAAAGCCCTTGCAGATCAATAACTATCCTAAAGAATGGAACAGTGAATACGAACAAAACTGTTATATAAAAACAGACCCATTGATATCACACTGCAATCATTCCATGTCACCCATAGTCTGGACTGAATCGCTGTTTTCAGAGTCCCACCACATATGGTCAGGCTTGCAAAAACATGGATTGCAGAATGGCTGGTCGCAGTCGTTTCATCATGAGCCGAGCGGTTTGTGCAGCATTATCAGCCTGGCGCGCAGACACTGCTCCATCAGCCCATTGGAGCTGTACGAGCATTTTGGCTATATGTTTTACGCCAGCAGCCACTTGAGCGAACTGTTCGCCCGGACCCTGCCGGCAGAAGCGCTCAAGCCCCGTCACCCTCAGCTCTCCACGCGAGAACTGCAGGTTCTGGAACTGTCAGCCATTGGCAAGACCGCCTATGAAATCTCGAAAATCCTTAGCCTCAGCGAACGCACTGTCAATTACCACGTGCGGAACCTGATCATAAAGCTCAACGTCTGCAACAAGATTTCCGCTGTTATCGCAGCCGCCAGAGCCGGCATCATCTGATCGGTCATCCTCGCTTTCCTTGTAAACACACGGGTAATGCCAAACAAATAAACGTAACATTCGTAACCTTCCTGAGTGATGACGCCAGCAGAACGCGTTGCCTTACACTCGGTCGGTTCCGCCGCACATCCCAGGGCTGCGGAATATCCGTTGATCACCCTGAGTCTCGCCCCATGCCTTTGCTTGAAACGCCCTTCGCCCAACTCGACCTGATCCGCCAGCCCGAACAGCAGAACGAACCGCTGCAAGCTTTCGATGCCGCTGATGAATACCTGCTCAACCATCTCGCAGCGCAGCAACCGAGGGTCGACACCCGCGTGCTGGTGCTCAACGACAGCTTCGGCGCGCTGGCTGTCAGTCTGCTCGGCAAGGTCAAGGTCAGCAGCAGCGGCGACTCGTTTTTCGGCTTTCAAGCGCTGGAGAAAAACCTGCTGCGCAACGGCCAAGCGTTCGATGCGGTGCGCGGTACCCCGGCGAGCGAGCCTTTGGTCGGACCATTCGACCGGGTCCTGATTCGTGTGCCGAAAACCCTCGCGCTGCTGGAAGAGCAGTTGATCCGCCTGCAAGGGCAATTGGCGCCCGGCGCCGAAGTAATCGCCGCAGCGATGGTCAAGCACCTGCCGCGTGCCGCCAGTGACCTGCTTGAGCGTTATATTGGTCCGGTGCAGGCCTCGCTGGCGGTGAAAAAGGCCCGCCTGCTGATTGCCACACCTGAAGCCAGAACCGCGGCTGTCTCGCCCTACCCTACACGCTATCGCCTCGACGAGCCGCCAATCGAATTGCTTAACCACGCCAATGTGTTCTGCCGCGAAGGTCTGGACATCGGCACCCGGGCCTTCCTCCCGCATTTGCCGAAAAACCTCGGCCCGGTCCGAGTCGCCGATCTGGGTTGTGGCAACGGCGTGCTGGCCATCGCCAGTGCTTTGCAAAACCCCGATGCGCATTACACGCTGGTCGACGAGTCATTCATGGCGGTGCAATCGGCCCTGGAAAACTGGCGGGCCGCGCTGGGTGATCGCGAGGTGATCGTGCGTGCCGCCGATGGCCTGGCCGGGCAAGAGTCGCAGTCGCTGGACGTAGTGTTGTGCAACCCGCCGTTCCATCAACAACAGGTGGTCGGCGATTTCCTCGCCTGGCGCATGTTCCAGCAGGCGCGCGAAGCGCTGGTGGTTGGCGGTGCGCTGTACATCGTCGGCAACCGCCATCTGGGCTACCACAGCAAACTGGCGCGGTTGTTCCGCGGCGTCGAGCAAGTCGCGGCCACTCCGAAGTTCGTCATCCTCAAAGCACGCAAATAAACCCGCAGGCGAAAAAAACCCTCCGCAAGGAGGGTTGGCAAATCCGTACCCGAAGGCGCCGGGGCAGGATGATTTCAGTGTGTGGTCAGGCCTGCTGCGTTCATGAACATACGCATCAGGCTGGCGGCGATAAACAGCACACCCACGCTACCGACCCAGATCAGGGCCAGCCAGCCGAGCCGCTGCCACAGCGGCTTCTTCTCGGCTTCTTCAATGTCGTGCAGGGAATGTTTGCCGGTCATTGCATTGATCTCCGTTAAGCCAAGGCGTCACTGCGGACGCCTTCGCGAGCAGGCTCGCTCCCACAAGAGAAGCCCAGCAGCAGACTAGTGATAACCGTCTTCATGGGTCACCTTGCCGCGGAACACGTAGTAGCTCCAGAAGGTGTAACCCAGGATGAACGGAATGATGAACAGCGTGCCCACCAGCATGAAGCCCTGACTTTGCGGCGGTGCCGCGGCGTCCCAGATCGAGATCGATGGCGGCACGATGTTCGGCCACAGGCTGATGCCCAGACCGCTGTAGCCGAGGAAGATCAGCACCAGCGTCAGCAGAAACGGCGTGTAGTTGGCGTTACGCGCCACGGCCCGGATCAAGCCATACAGGGTGACCAGCACCAGAATCGGCACCGGCATGAACCAGAACAGGTTCGGCATGCTGAACCAGCGCGAAGCGATTTCCGGATGCGACAACGGCGTCCACAGACTGACAATCCCGATCACTGCCAGCAACACGAATGCCAGTGGCCGCGCCAGATCGTGCATCTGCTCTTGCAGCTTGCCTTCGGTCTTCATGATCAGCCAGGTGCAGCCGAGCAAGGCATAGGCGACCACCAGGGCGGCGCCACAGAACAGGGTGAACGGGGTCAGCCAGTCCATCGAGCCCCCGGCGAACTGGCGGTTGACCACCGGCAAGCCATCGATGAACGCCCCCAGCGCCACGCCCTGAAAGAACGTCGCCGCGATCGAGCCGCCGATGAACGCCTTGTCCCACAGATGACGTTTTTCATCCTTGGCCTTGAAGCGGAACTCGAATGCCACGCCGCGAAAGATCAGCCCCATCAGCATGAAGATCAGCGGCAGGTACAGCGCTGACAACACCACCGAATACGCCAATGGAAACGCGCCGAATAATGCGGCGCCGCCCAGTACCAGCCAGGTTTCGTTGCCGTCCCAGACCGGGGCGACGGTGTTCATCATCACGTCACGGTCGGTCTTGCCCGGAACGAACGGGAAGAGAATCCCGATGCCCAGGTCGAAACCGTCCATGACCACGTACATCATGATGCCGAAGATGATGATCACGGCCCAGATCAGCGGAAGATCAATACCCATGGCTTAAATCTCCTTGGTCAAGCGAGTGTTGTCTTCGTGTTCGCCATCGGCCGGATCATCGGCAGCGGACAACGGACGCGCCGGGGTGCGCTTCTTGCCCGGACCACCGTCCGGCGTATCGGTGCCCTCGCTGAGCTTCGGACCTTTGCGCACCAGGCGCATCATGTAGCCGAGGCCCGCACCGAACAGGGCGAAATACACCACCACGAACATGACCAGGGTGATGCTCATCTGCAGGAAGCTATGGTTGGAGGACGCGTCCGCGGTGCGCATCAAGCCGTAGACCACCCAAGGCTGGCGGCCGATTTCAGTGGTGAACCAGCCAGCCAGAATCGCGATCAGGCCGGACGGGCCCATCCACAGTGCCAGATGCAGGAATGGCCGCGAGGTATACAGCGAGTCACGCTTGCGCAGCCACAAACTCCACAGACCGGTGAAGATCATCAGGAAACCGAGGCCCACCATGACCCGGAACGACCAGAACACGATGGTGGAATTCGGCCGGTCTTCTGGCGGAAACTCCTTGAGTGCCGGCACTTGCTTGTCCAGCGAGTGGGTCAGGATCAGGCTGCCGAGGTAGGGAATCTCCACGGCAAATTTGGTGCGTTCTTCTTTCATGTCCGGCCAGCCGAACAGGATCAGCGGCGTCGCTTCGTCACCGTGGTTTTCCCAGTGACCTTCAATGGCTGCGATTTTCGCCGGTTGATGCTTGAGCGTATTCAGACCATGGAAGTCGCCGATGACTGCCTGGATCGGCGCAACGATCAGCGCCATCCACATGGCCATCGAGAGCATAGTGCGAATCGCAGGATTGTCCCGGCCGCGCAGCAAATGCCAGGCCGCTGACGAGCCGACAAAGAAAGCCGTAGCGATGAACGCCGCAGTCGCCATGTGCAGCAGGCGATACGGGAACGAAGGGTTGAAGACGATGGCCAGCCAGTCGGTCGGGATCACCTGACCGTTGACGATCTCGAAGCCCTGCGGGGTTTGCATCCAGCTGTTGGAGGCGAGAATCCAGAACGTCGAGATCAGCGTGCCGATCGCTACCATCACCGTGGAGAAAAAGTGCAGCCCGCGCCCGACCTTGTTCCAGCCGAACAGCATGACGCCGAGGAAACCGGCCTCAAGGAAAAACGCCGTGAGCACCTCATAGGTCAGCAACGGCCCGGTGACGGCACCGGCGAAATCCGAGAAGCGACTCCAATTGGTGCCGAACTGGTAGGCCATGACCAGACCGGAGACCACGCCCATGCCGAAGTTGACAGCAAAGATCTTCGACCAGAAGTGGTAAAGGTCACGGTAGGTATCGTTTCGAGTCTTCAGCCACAGACCTTCGAGCACCGCCAGGTAACTCGCCAGGCCAATGGTGATGGCCGGGAACAGAATGTGGAACGAGATGGTGAACGCGAACTGAATTCGGGCGAGATCGAGAGCCTCTAAACCGAACATATGGCTTCCTCTGTCAGGTAATACGGGTGGCAGACCCGGAGGCCTGCACCACTGCCCCCACGGATATGGAGTGCGGCGAATTCGGATTCGTTCTTTTTTTACAGCCATCGCAACGCAGGGAGTCTGGCCAACTGGCCGTCAGATCAAACCCTCGTGAGGTGTTGATCTGGATCAAGCAACGTTAAAAGAGTAGTCCCATTTTTGCTGTTGAACGGCGTGGTCGTTTGCCGCGTGACAAGTTGCCTCAGCGCGTTGGCAAGGCATTTGCCCAGTAGCGTCGCAGGCTCACTGGGACAACTCGATGTCTGGCTAAGTAAATTTTTCACCAGTAGCAACTTCCTGTTACAGACTGGTGATAATCTCGCGTTTCTTCTCAAGCCAGACCTGCCTTCAGATGCCCAGCCAAGAGCCCCTGCTGTTACGTCACCATCGTTCGTTTCTGGCTTTCTGGTTTGCGCGGATTTTCACCGCCAGCGGTTTTCAGATGCTCACCGTGGCGATTGGCTGGAATCTTTACCAATTGACCGGCAACGTCCTCGACCTGGGTCTGGTCGGTCTGGTGGAATTCGCTCCACGCGTGCTGTTCATGCTGCACACCGGGCATGTCGCCGATCGCTATGACCGACGCAAGGTCGCTGCGCTTTGTCAGTCGCTGCAGGCAATGATCGCCCTCGCACTGGCAATCAGCAGCGCCACCGATCAGGTCACCCGCGAAATGATCTTCATCCTCGCATTCCTCCTCGGCGCGGCGCGTTCGTTCGAGATGCCGACCACCCAGGCATTGCTGCCGAGCATCGTGCCCAGCGCGCTGTTTCCTCGGGCCGTGGCGGCAGCGCAGTCGGCGCAACAGTCGGCAACGATCATCGCGCCAGCCCTCGGCGGCTTGCTCTACGCGTTCGGCAGCGTCTGGGTCTACGGCCCGACCGTGCTGCTCTACGTGATTGCCTGCACGTTGATGTTGAATCTGCCCGCACGACAAACGCCGCTGAACAAGGGCAAAGCCACCCTGGATTCGTTGCTCGCAGGCATTCGCTTCATCCGCAGCCGCCAGGACATTCTCGGGGCGATTTCGCTGGACCTGTTTGCGGTGTTGCTCGGCGGCGCCACGGCGCTGTTGCCGGTATTCGCCAAGGACATTCTCCTGACCGGCCCGTGGGGCCTCGGCCTGCTGCGATCGGCACCGGCGGTCGGCGCCCTGGCGATGTCGCTGTTCCTCGCGCGGTTTGCCGTGGAACGCAATGTCGGCCGCGTGATGTTCACAGCCGTCGGCGTGTTCGGCGTCGCGACTATCGCCTTCGGCCTGTCGACCTCGTTCTGGTTCTCGCTGGCGGTGCTGGTGGTGCTCGGCGCGGCGGACATGATCAGCATGGTCATCCGCGCCTCCTTCGTACAACTGGAAACCCCCGACGAAATGCGCGGCCGGGTCAGCGCGGTCAACGGTCTGTTCATCGGCGCCTCTAACCAGCTGGGCGAATTCGAATCCGGGCTCACTGCCCACTGGTTCGGCACGGTTCCGGCGGTGGTCATGGGCGGGATTGGCACGCTGGTGGTAACGGGGACGTGGATCAAACTGTTCCCGACCCTGGCGAATCGGGACCGGATGCATGTGCCGGTGGAAGAGACGAAGGTCTGATTTCACCGACAACCTCAGCAGGACAAGCACAAATAAATCGATAGAGTGCGGTACATATTTACCGCACCGAGTGTAATGTATCGCATTACACTCGAACCTCGGCCAAATCACCTCATGCCTATGCATAACCCGCCACACCCTGGTGAAACATTGTTGATGGATGTTTTACCCGAACTCGGGATCAGCGTTACCGAATTGGCGCGGCATCTGGGCTTTGCGCGCCCACATCTTTCGCGTGTATTGCATGGACATGCGCCGATCAGTCCGGATCTGGCCGTGCGACTTGAGCGTGCAGGCATTGGCAAGGCACGCATGTGGCTAGGCGTTCAAACTGACTATGATCTGTGGCAAGCAGAGCATCGGGAGCAGCCGGCCATCGAGCGCCTCGCGGCCCACGCCTGACGACTTCAAGCCCGCAAATCACTGGCCACTTTCGCCCGCAGTCCCTTGCCACCCAGCTGCTCGACCAGCGTCAGGGCGAACTCCAATGCGGCGCCGGAGCCCTGTGCAGTGATGCAGTTGCCGTCGACCACCACCGGTTGGTCAACGAACGTACAACCCGACAACTGATGGCTGGCGCCGGGCAGGCAGGTCATGCGGCGTTGGCGCAGCACGCCGAAGGCTTGCAGGGCGACGGCCGGGGATTCGCCAATGGCGGCGAACAGGCGTCCGGCGCTGGCCTGATCCTTGAGCAACTGTTGCAAGGGTTGATGCGCCGCCAGATGCTGTGAGCCGACGGCGCCGCCGGGCAGGACAATCAGATCGAAGCTTTGCGCCAATACATCGACCAGCATGCCGTCGGCGGTCAGGCGCGTACCGCGAGCGCAGGTGAGCATGCGCCGGCCTTCGATGCTGGCTGCGACCACTTCGATTTCGGCGCGACGCAGCACGTCGATCAATGTGACGCTTTGCAGATCATCGATGCCCTCGGCGAGGGTAATCAGCACTCTTGAAGTCATGGGCGTTATCCACAGGGTGATCCTTCAAGCGTAGTCAGCTTCCCACGGACCGCGCAGCGCCAGCCGTTACTTGATGTAAAGCTGGGTCGACATCGTGTTGCGCGGGGCGTTGATCGAAGTGTTGCTGAAGCTGAAGGTGCCTTCCTGCTTGCCGGCCAGATCGAAGGTATACAGCGAACCGACGGTTTTGCGCCCGGGCGTGCACTCAGTCAGGTTGCCATTATCGAACGCACACACCGGTGAACGGCTGCCGTTGACTTCGAAACCGTCCAGCGTGGCGTGCGGCTGGTTCTGGCCGTAACCAACTTCCAGCACATAGACCTTGATGCTCGGCCCGCTGTGATTGCATTGGGTTTGCGGCTGGTTATCGGCGATGTGTTCCAGGCCACAGCTCGGCGATTGCACCTTGATGACTTTTACCTGCGTCAACGCTGCCGCCGAAGCAGCCCATGTTGCTGGCGCCCCAGCCATCAGCACCACCATCAACCCCAAACCTGCCACCGCGCCTTTGCTCATGCGTCGCTCACCCGGAAAAATTCAGCGCGCAGTATGGCGCAGTTGGCCGTACGGCAAAACTTCGCCGACGATCGACACCGACAACCGCCATATTGCTCACGCTGCTGGTATGATGCGCGGCTTTTTCCGGCCCAGCACAATTTTCCAGGCGCTTGCGACGGTCTGTGCTTTGCTGTTGAGGTCGATACATTCACGGCGCCACGCGCGCCACGGGGAGCAGACATGCTGGAAAGGCTGTTTCAACTCAAGGCACACAACACCAACGTGCGCACCGAGATTCTCGCGGGCATCACCACGTTTCTGGCCATGGCCTACATTCTGTTCGTCAATCCGAGCATTCTCGGCGAGACCGGCATGGACAAGGGTGCGGTGTTCGTTGCCACCTGTCTGGCGGCCGCTATCGGCTCGACCGTCATGGGCCTGATCGCCAACTACCCGATCGCCCTCGCACCGGGCATGGGCTTGAATGCTTTCTTTACTTACACCGTGGTCCTGCACATGGGTCACACCTGGCAAGTGGCACTGGGCGCGGTGTTCATCTCCGCCGTGCTGTTTTTCCTGCTGTCGATCTTCCGCATCCGTGAGTGGATCATCAACAGCATCCCGCTGCCGCTGCGTTCGGCGATTGCGGCCGGTATCGGCCTGTTCCTCGCGTTGATCGCCCTGCACAACGCCGGCATCGTTGTCAGCAACCCGGCGACCATGGTCGGCCTCGGCGACCTGAAAGCCCCGGCACCGATTCTCGCCACCCTCGGCTTCGCCCTGATCGTCGGGCTCGAAGCGTTGAAAGTGCGCGGCGCAGTGCTGATCGGTATTCTCGCGGTGACCATCGTGTCGATCGCCATGGGCTTCACGCCGTTCGGCGGCGTCACCTCGATGCCACCTTCGCTGGCCCCGACGTTCCTGCAACTGGACATCAAAGGCGCACTGGACATCGGTCTGGTCAGCGTGATCTTCGCCTTCCTGTTCGTCGACCTGTTCGACAACTCCGGCACCCTGATCGGCGTCGCCAAGCGCGCCGGCCTGATGGGCAAGGACGGCCACATGCCGAAAATGGGCCGTGCACTGATCGCTGACAGCACCGCGGCCATGGCCGGTTCGCTGCTGGGCACCTCGACCACCACCAGCTACATCGAGTCCGCAGCTGGCGTGAGTGCCGGTGGCCGCACGGGCCTGACCGCCATCGTGGTGGCGATTCTGTTTCTGCTGGCGCTGTTCTTCTCGCCACTGGCGGCCAGCGTTCCGGCATTCGCCACCGCACCGGCACTGCTGTTCGTCGCCGTACTGATGACTTCGGGCCTGGCGGAAATAGACTGGGACGACATCACCGTCGCCGCGCCGGTCGTGGTCACCGCGCTGGCCATGCCGTTCACTTATTCGATCGCCAACGGCATCGCGTTCGGCTTCATTTCCTGGACCGTGATCAAGCTGCTGTCGGGCCGCGCCCGCGAGCTGAACCCAGCGCTGGTGATCCTGTCGATTCTGTTCGTGATCAAGTTGGGTTGGTTCAACGCATGACTTTCGATTCCCAGGCTTACGCCGAACAACTTCAAGCCAAAGTCACGCGTTTGCGTGACCTGCTGGCGCCGTTCGATGCTCCCGAGCCGGTGGTGTTCGATTCGCCGCTGCAGAACTTCCGCCTGCGCGCCGAATTCCGTCTGTGGCGCGAGGCCGGTGAACGGCACTACGCGATGTTTTCCCAGGACGACAAACGCACGCCGATCCTCATCGAAGAATTCCCGATCGCCAGCCTGCGCATCAACCAGTTGATGCCGCAACTGAAGGCGGCGTGGCAGGCAAGTTCGGCGCTGAGCCACAAGCTGTTTCAGGTGGAATTCCTCACCACCCTTTGCGGCGACGCGATGATCACCCTGTGTTATCACCGCCCGCTGGATGAGCACTGGCATGCCGCAGCGACTCAATTGTCGGCGGATCTGGGCGTCAGCATCATCGGTCGTTCGAAGGGCAAACGCGAAGTGCTGGGCCTCGATTACGTGGTCGAGAAACTCGACGTCGGCGGCCGCACCTTCAGCTATCGTCAGCCGGAAGGCGCGTTCACCCAGCCCAACGGCACGGTAAACCAGAAGATGCTCAACTGGGCGTACGAAGCGCTGGGCGACCGCCCTGACGATCTGCTGGAGCTGTATTGCGGCAACGGCAACTTCACCCTGCCGCTCGCCACTCGCGTGCGTAAAGTGCTGGCCACTGAAATCAGCAAGACCTCGGTCAACGCCGCGTTAAGCAACCTCAGCGAAAACGCTGTGGATAACGTCACTCTGGTGCGGTTGTCCGCCGAGGAACTGACCGAAGCCCTCAACGAAGTGCGCCCGTTCCGCCGCCTGCACGGCATCGACCTGAAAAGCTACGAGTTCGGCAGCGTCTTCGTCGATCCGCCACGCGCCGGCATGGACCCGGACACCTGCGAGCTGACCCGGCGCTTCGACAACATCCTGTACATCTCCTGCAACCCGGAAACCCTGGCCGCCAACATCGCCCAGTTGCACGACACGCACCGCATCACCCGCTGCGCGTTGTTCGACCAGTTCCCGTGGACTCATCACATGGAATCGGGTGTATTGCTGACCCGCCGTTGAGGCCAACGCCGATACGAAAAAGCCGTCGTGATTGACGGCTTTTTTGTGCGTGCTTACACCGCAGGATCGGCCTTGCGCGGCCGCCCGCCCTTCTTACCGTTGGCTCGTGCCGCAGCCGACTTTGCCGCACTGCTTTGACGACCGTTACGCGACGCCACTACCGAGGCGGCCATCTGCATTAACGACGGACTCGCTGAAATCATGCCGGCGATGGAGACGTCCAGGTCCTTGCCTGCATGACAAAGCGCAGTGCCCGCAAAACCAATCGTCAGGTCCTGGTAATCCTGCGCATCGAAGCCGTCGAACTCAGGATAACGATCCACCGGCAGCAACACGCCGCTACCATCTTCAAAACGAATGACCAGAGTTGGATTTTCAAAGGTGACCGAGACCGCCTGAAAGCTGCCAGCGCGCCGCTCCTCACCCAGTTTGATGGCCGTATCGAGCATTTCCTCCGTCAGCGGGCGATGTGCCGAAGGCTTTGCCTTGATGATGTTCATAATTGGATTTCCACTCCTTCCGATGCGCCTGTCAATGTCAGTAGAGTCTTGTCCTCCTCTGGCAGATAGCGCGCCGTTCCTACCCTGTAAGTCGTGTCAGTGACCAGTTCATCCCCAACACCTCGTTTGTATGGCTGTCCCACAACCGATTGTCGAGACAGACTGTCTGCAGTTTCGACCACCAGATACGGCGAGCGCGTCGCAGATGAGCCGGTTGTTCCAGAGAACGACACAAGCCTTCCAGCACGGCCAGCGGCGGACGGCGAGAGAGCGGAACGACATCCCAAAGCTGAATATCGTTGTGCCAGAAACTGAATCCCAGTCGGGCACTCCAGGCGCCCGCGTTCACATGGACGTGCGGCGGACAATGCTCATCGCGCAACATGATCACAACCGACAATCCTTTGTGACTGCATACCTTCATGCTAACCCATCCGTTAGGTTAATGGTTGTTCAGGTTTTGGAATTGCTTTCAAAGCCGACGACCGGTGTTCAAGCACAGGCCTTTTCAGAATTGAGGCTAGCTTCGGAGAAGCCTTTCAGCCGGCTGGTGGCTGGGGAAAAACGTAAGCAAAGCTGTCGTCAAATCGTGATCAACACTTCGTTTGAATAATCCTTTTGTGCGATCACCGAACACATAACGCCAAGGGTATTTTTTGTTCAATTGACCATGGTAACCATCTAGTACATTTTATTTCCACAGGCCGAAACCCTCGGCCAAAGCCAAAAACAATAAGTGGAGTTTGCCCCCATGTCCCCTATCGTTCTGGTGCTCAACGGCCCGAACCTGAACCTGCTCGGCACCCGTGAGCCGGCGACTTATGGCCATGAAACCCTGGCTGACATTTCTGCGCTGTGCGGGCGTGCCGCCGAGGAGTTCGGCCTGACGGTGGAGTTTCGCCAGACCAATCACGAAGGCGAATTGCTCGACTGGATTCACGCTGCCCGCGGCCGTTGCGCCGGGATCGTGATCAACCCGGCGGCGTGGACGCACACATCGGTGGCGATTCGCGATGCGCTGGTGGCGAGCGAGTTGCCGGTGATCGAAGTGCACCTGTCCAACGTCCATGCGCGCGAGCCGTTTCGTCATCACTCGTTCGTCTCGGCGATTGCCACAGCGGTACTCTGCGGTTTTGGCAGCCAAGGTTACCGCTTGGCGCTGGAGCATTTCAGCCAGCGGTTGCAGGGGGCGAAACATGGCGCGCGCTAACGCGGTACTCGCCGGGCTGATCGGCGCCGGTATTCAGGCCTCCCGTACGCCGGCACTGCATGAACACGAAGGCGATGCTCAGGGTATGCGTTACCTGTACCGGTTGATCGATCTCGATCAATTGCACCTGGACTGCAACGCTCTGCCCGACCTGCTGCTCGCTGCCGAGCGCATGAACTACACCGGCCTGAACATCACGTACCCGTGCAAGCAGGCGATCATCCCGCTGCTCGACGAATTGTCGCCGGAAGCGCGCGGGATCGGCGCGGTCAATACGGTGGTGTTGAAGGACGGCAAACGTGTCGGTCACAACACCGATTGTCTTGGTTTCGCCGAAGGTTTTCGCCGGGGTCTGAAGGACGCGGCGCGCGGGCGTGTGGTGCAGATGGGCGCTGGTGGCGCTGGCGCGGCAGTGGCCCACGCGTTATTGAGCGAAGGCGTACGGCAACTGAGCATTTTCGACGTCGACAGTGAGCGCGCCGAGAGCCTGGCTCACAACCTCAATCAGCATTTCGGCGCCGGTCGCGCCATCGCCGGGCGCGATCTGCCGAGCGCCATGAGTCTGGCCGACGGCCTGGTCAACACCACGCCGATGGGCATGGCCAAACTGCCGGGCATGCCGGTGCCGGTCGAGCTGCTGCGCGCGGACATGTGGGTGGCGGAAATTGTGTACTTCCCGTTGGAAACCGAACTGCTGCGCAACGCCCGCGCCCTCGGTTGCCGCACGCTGGACGGCGGCAACATGGCGGTGTTTCAGGCAGTGAAAGCGTTTGAATTGTTCAGCGACGTGGCGGCGGATGCGCAGCGCATGCTGGCGCATTTTCAGAGCATGAATAGCTGAACCCTGCCCCCCCCTTGTAGGAGTGAGCCTGCTCGCGATAGCGGTGTATCAGTCAATAAATTTTTAGCTGACATACCGCCATCGCGAGCAGGCTCACTCCTACAGGGGATCGCGTCAGGCCTGCAGATAACGCAACACTGACTCGCAAATCATCTCGCGGTGGCGCTGTTTGATGTGCGCATCGGGCAAGTCGATCTGGAAGATCTCACCCAGCGTATGACGGTTCGAGACGCGATAGAAGCAGAACGAACTGATCAGCAGATGCACGTCGAGCGCATTGATCCCGCGGCGGAACAGCCCTTCGTCAGCGCCTCTGTGCAAGATCGCGCCGAGAGTATCGAGGATCGTGTTGTTCAGCGCCTTGATCGCATCGGAGCGTTTCACGTATTCAGCATTGTGGATATTTTCGATGCTGACGATGCGCACGAAATCGACGTTGTGGTCATGGTGATCAAAGGTGAATTCAACCAGACGACGGATCGCCATTTCCGGCGGCAGTTCGTCCAGATGCAGGCGGTTTTCGGTGCTGCGGATGTCGCCGTAGAGCTTTTCCAGCACCTCGACATACAACTGCTCCTTGCTGCCGAAGTAGTAATAGATCATGCGCTTGGAGGTGTGGATGCGCTCGGCGATCGCGTCGACGCGCGCACCGGACAAGCCCTGCTGGACGAACTCGACGATCGCCTCCTGCAAAATGTTTTCGCGGGTCTTTTCCGGGTTGTTCTTGCGGCCCTTGCGCGGCTCTGCGGCGGCTGCGTCCGGGGCGACGGACAGTTCTGAATTCACGGTCATTGCGGGCTCACGGCCATCACTGCACAAGCGCCGATTATGGGCCGCGCGACACAGTGAAGGAAGCCGCGCAGCCTGCGTTTAACCGCGCGTTTACGAAATTCCTACAACTTCGCCTGGCGTACCGCGCCGCTGCGCGATTTGGCCATCGCCGCCAGACGCACGGCGACGTTGGCCGCGCCGTAACCGGCATAGCCGTTCTTGCGCTGAATGATCTCGAAGAAGAAGCGCCCCTCGAACGGTTCGGTGTAAACGTGGAACAGTTCCCCGCCCTGTGCATCGCGGTCGTACAGCACGTTGAAATACGCCAGCTCGCTGAGAAACTCGTCATCGAAATCGAAACGCGCGGCGAGGTCGTCGTAATAGTTGAGCGGAATGTCCAGCAACGGCACGCCCGCCTCTTTAGCGCGGCTGACTTCGGCGAAGATGTCATCACAATCGAAGGCAATGTGATGCACGCCAGACCCACGATAGCTCGACAGCGCGTGGGAAATCGCGGTGTTTCGGTTCTCGGATATGTTCAGCGGCAAGCGGATCGAACTGTCGCGGCTGCGCAAGGCGCGGCTTTTCACCAGGCCGTACGGGTCAGGTAGCACGACTTCGTCATCGGCCTCGAAGTCCAGCAGGCTTTTATAGAACAGCACCCAGCTGTCGAGGCTGTCGGCGGGAAGCGCCATGGCCATGTGATCGATGCGCTTGAGACCGCTACGGGCCTGCGCGTCCGCGAGCAGATTGAAGTCGGTGCCGTAGACGTCCGCCTCTTCATCCACCAGATAAATCAGGCTGCCGTCCGGCGCACGGACCGCCGCCAGTTCCAGTTCGTTGGGGCCGACCAGTCCGCGATAAGGCTGACCTTTATAGGCCACGGCACGGGCCAGGGCGCTGGCGCTGTCCTTGACCCGTACCGCCGTGGCGCACAACGACGGGCCATGGGCTTCAAAGAAACTGTGCGCGAAGGAATACGGTTCGGAGTTGAGGATCAGGTTGATATCGCCCTGACGCAGCAGGCTGACACTCTTGGAACGATGCTGCCCGGCCTTGACGAAACCGAGGCGCTCCAGCCAATGGCTGAGCTTGGCGCCCAGCGCCTCGTCGACGGCGAACTCGAGAAATTCGATGCCGTTGTACTCGCTGGCCTTCGGCGTTTCGAACAGAATCTCGCGATTGGCCACCGGTTCGGCTTGTTGCTCGAGACGCTGGCGGGTTTTTTCTTCCAGATACAGCAGCGAGCGCAGACCATCGGCAGCATTGGCCCGCGGCGGTGCGGCGCGGAAGCCGTCATTGAAGATCTCCAGCGACAACGGCCCGCTGTAGCCGCTCTGGATGATCGGTGCGAGAAAGCCTGGCAGATCGAATTCGCCCTGCCCCGGGAAGCAGCGGAAATGCCGGCTCCACTCCAGCACATCCATCTGCAGAATGGGCGCGTCGGCCATTTGCACGAAGAAGATCTTGTCGCCGGGAATCTCGGCGATCGCAGCGGGATCGCCCTTGAGCGACAAGGTGTGGAAGCTGTCGAGCAGCACACCAAGGCTTGGGTGATCGGCCTGATGCACGATGTCCCAGACCTGTTGATAAGTGTTGACGTGGCGGCCCCATGCCAGCGCCTCGTAACCGATGCGCAAACCGCGTGAGCCGGCCCGTTCGGCCAGCAGGCGCAGGTCATCGACAAGGATCTGCCGATCACCGACGCTGTCGGCCGCAGCGTTGCTGCAGACCAGCACCAGGTCGGTGCCGAGCTCCTGCATCAGGTCGAACTTGCGCTCGGCGCGCTCCAGATTGCGCGCCAGCCGATCACGGCGGCAGCCTTCGAAATCGCGGAACGGCTGAAACAGCGTGATAGCGATACCCAAATCGGCACACATCTGTTTGATTTCCCGCGGGCTGCCGTCGTAATACAGCAGGTCGTTTTCGAAAATCTCCACGCCGTCGAACCCGGCGGCGGCGATGGCTTCGAGTTTTTCCGGCAGGGTGCCGCTCAAGGAAACGGTGGCAATGGAACGCTGCATGTTTGAACTCCCGCTGGAGACGGCGGCTGCGTGAGCCGCGCCGCTTTTATAGGATGAGCAAATTATTGGCTGCATCGTTTCCGGCAGCAATTTAAAGTGTACTACCCGGTTAGTTTTGCGTGCGATTATCGAACACAATGGCGGTTTGGCGAATTGACGATTTTTCGTCCACTGCCCAACATCGACCGCACATTGAGTCCGGATCTGAACCACCGGTCGCAGCGTGCAAGCAAAAGCACACCAAATAACAAATCCAAAAACGGGTGGAACACATGATTCCTTCACAGACTTCCCGCATGGCTCCGGCCATGAGCACTGCCACGGGTGGCATCGGCGACAAGATCCGCGGCGCCATGGCCGTCGGCAAGACCCGCTGGGGCATGCTGGCGCTGGTTTTTTTCGCCACCACCCTGAACTACATCGACCGCGCCGCCCTCGGCGTCATGCAGCCGATCCTCGCCAAGGAAATGAGCTGGACGGCGATGGATTACGCCAACATCAACTTCTGGTTTCAGGTCGGCTACGCGATCGGTTTCGTCCTGCAAGGTCGCTTGATCGACCGCGTTGGCGTCAAGCGCGTGTTCTTCTGCGCCGTGCTGCTGTGGAGCCTGGCCACCGGTGCCCACGGTCTGGCGACGTCGGCGGTCGGCTTCATGGTCTGCCGGTTCATCCTCGGCCTGACCGAAGCGGCGAACTACCCGGCCTGCGTGAAAACCACGCGCCTGTGGTTCCCGGCCGGCGAGCGCGCAGTCGCCACCGGCATCTTCAACGCCGGGACCAACGTCGGTGCGATGTTCACGCCGATGCTGCTGCCGCTGGTGCTGCACGTCTGGGGCTGGCAGGCGGCGTTCCTGTGCATGGCGGCACTGGGCGGAATCTGGCTGCTGTTCTGGGGTTTGAAGTATTTCAACCCGGAAGATCACCCGAGCGTGAAACAGTCGGAGCTGGACTACATCCAGCAAGAAGTCGAACCGGAACAGGCGCGCGTACCGTTCTCGAAAATCCTGCGGATGCGCGGCACCTGGGCCTTCGCCCTCGCCTACTCGCTGACCGCGCCGGTGTTCTGGTTCTATCTGTACTGGCTGCCGCCGTTTCTTAATCAGCAATACAACCTGGGCATCAACGTCACGCAGATGGGCATTCCGCTGATCATCATCTACGTCACGGCCGACTTCGGCAGTGTCGGCGGCGGCATTCTCTCGTCGTTCCTGATCGGTCGCGGGATGAACTCGATCAAGGCGCGGCTGCTGTCGATGTTGCTGTTCGCCTGCTGCATCATCGGCGTGGTCATGGCGGCCGGTTCGGCGAATCTGTGGGTAGCGGTGGCGGCGATCTCGCTGGCGATCGGTGCGCACCAGGCCTGGACTGCGAACATCTGGAGCCTGGTGATGGACTACACGCCCAAGCACATGATGAGCACGGTGTTCGGTTTCGGCGGCATGTGCGCGGCCATCGGCGGCATGTTCATGACCCAGATCGTCGGGCACATCCTCACCGTCACCAACAATAACTACACCGTGTTGTTCACCCTGATTCCGGCGATGTACTTTCTTGCGCTGACGTGGATGTACTTCATGGCACCGCGCAAGATTCCGACTGTTAGCGAATAATCCTGCCTGCCAACCATCCCCTGCAGGAGTGAGCCTGCTCGCGATAACGGTGTGTCAGTCGATGAAAATGTCGCCTGATCCGCCGCCATCGCGAGCAGGCTCACTCCTGCAGGGGGTTGCGTTTCTTCAGCGGCGGCTCTGCTGCCACGCCGCCGCCAGCCCGCTGCAACAGATCACCGCGATGCCGACCACCGTCAGCAAACTCGGCGTGTGACTGAACAGCAACCAGCCCAGCAACCCGGCAAACACGATCTGGCAATAACCGAACGGCGCCAGCAGCGCCGGCGCGGCATGGCGGAACGCCTGGGTCAGAAACAGGTGCGCGGTCATCCCGCAACTGCCCAGCGCCAGCATCAACGCGGCATGGGTCAGGGTCGGCACCTGCCAAAAGAACGGCACCAGCGCACTCATCACCAAGGTGTTGCACAACCCGGCGAAAAAGTTGCTGGTGGTCGGACTGTCGACTTCGGCGAGCTTGCGCGTCAGCAATTGATAGAAGCAGAAGAACAGCGCCGAACAGAACGGCAGCAGGATCGCCGGGGTGAACAATTCACCGCCGGGATGGACGATGATCAACACGCCGATAAAACCGCAGATCACCGCAATCCACTGCCCGCGCGTGACCCGCTCTTTGAGCAGCGGCACCGACAACGCCGTGACCAATACCGGTGCAAGAAAGTTGACGGCCGTGGCTTCCGCCAGCGGGATGTACAACAGCGCCGTGGTGAAAAACAGACTGGTGCCGAGCAGGCACAGCGCGCGCGCCAGTTGCCACAACGGCTTTTTGGTGCGCAGCACGCGCAACCCGGATTGCGGCAGGAAAATCCCTGCCATCAACAGGGTATGCACCACATAACGCGCCCACACCACCATCACGATCGGATAGAAACCGGAGAGGTATTTCGACAACGCGTCGTGGCTGGAAAACAGAAACGTCGCCACGACAATCAGCAGGATCCCCTTGAAGGGCTGGTTGACGCCGGAGAGCGGAGTGCTGACGGTCATTGGCAATCTCTGAGAACAATACAGTGGCGAACGGCTTCGGTAATCATAGCTGGCCGAGCTTTCAGCAAGCCGAACCGAACCAGAAAAATCCACGCCGGGAATCCGCCGTTGAACAAACGTGTGAGGCAAGATTCCAGCCATGTCGGCGGGCAGCGGCCCCGCCCCATCACAGACTGCTGTCTAAAGTGCCAGTTCACGCAAATGCCCGGAGAAATTCTGCTGTGGATTGAATTTGCGGACCTGCCGACCGTCAATAACAAGCCCACCCGACGCGGGCACTGGTGAATGGACGGACGACCGGACTGGCGCCACACTCACACAGCGGCAACACTCATCACCATCTGATTCATCACCGGCAAAAAAGAGGATTCCCACATGCTATGGAAAAAAGGCCGACGCAGTGACAACGTCGTCGATGCCCGGGGTGATGACTCAGGCGGTGGCGGCGGCATGCGTTTTGGCGGCGGCAAGGGCCTGAGCTTGGGGGCGATTCTGTTGATCGTCGGCATCGGTTGGATCACCGGCCAGGACCCGATGCAGATTCTCGGCCAGTTGACCGGGCAAATGGAGCAATCGGCGCCCACCTCGCAAACCCGTCAGGCACCGCCGGCCAATGACGAGCAAGCCGAATTCGTGCGCTCGATTCTCGGCGATACCGAAGACACCTGGGGCGCGATTTTCCAGCAGGCCGGGCGGCAATATAAAGACCCGACGCTGGTTCTGTTCAGCAATCGGGTCAATTCCGCCTGTGGCATGGCGACTTCGGCCAGCGGCCCCTTCTACTGCCCGGCCGACCAGAAGGTCTACCTGGACATGGCGTTCTTCCAGGAAATGTCGCAACGCTTCAAAGCCGCCGGCGACTTCGCCCAGGCCTACGTCATCGCGCACGAAGTCGGCCACCACGTGCAGACGCTGCTCGGCGTCTCGGCGAAAATGCAGACTGCCCGCCAGCAAGGTCGGCAAATGGAAGGCGACGGCGGCCTGTTGGTGCGGCAGGAACTGCAAGCCGACTGCCTCGCCGGTGTCTGGGCCTACAGCGCGCAGAAGCGCCTCAACTGGCTGGAACCCGGCGACATCGAGGAGGCCTTGAACGCGGCCAATGCAATCGGTGATGATCGCCTGCAACAACAGGGTCAGGGCCGTGTAGTGCCAGACTCGTTTACCCACGGCACGTCGGCGCAAAGGGTGCGCTGGTTCAAAACCGGATTCGCGCAAGGCCAGGTCGGCCAGTGCGACACCTTCGCGGCGAAAAACCTGTAAATGCATAAATGGCTTTTGGCGTTACTGATGCTTGGCAGCACCGCCCACGCTGCGGGTGTCGATGCGGTCAGCTCCGGTCGCTTGCAATTGAAGGCCGGGGAAATGGCGGTGGGCATCGGCCCGGCGCCAGAGAAAATCGAGCGCGTGGTGATCGTGATTCACGGCCGCTTGCGCAACGCCGAGACCTACCGCAAGAGCGCCGAAAGCGCCACTGAAATGGCCGGGCAAAGCAATCACACACTGGTAATCGCGCCGCAGTTTCTCAATGAGAGCGACGTCGCCCTGTATTCGCTGCCCGAGACATTACTACGCTGGCAGGGTAACGAGTGGATGGGCGGCGGCTTGTCGATCGGGCCGAATCCGTTGAGTTCTTACGCGGCCCTCGATGAGATCGTCGCGCGCGTCAGTGATCGCAAGCAGTTTCCCGACGTGAAGCAAGTGGTGATCTTCGGCCACTCCGGCGGCGCTCAGGTTGTGCAACGCTATGCCCTGCTCGCCAAGGATCAGCCAGCGCTGAAAACCAACGGTATCCGCTTGCGCTATGTTGTCGCCAATCCGTCCTCCTACGCCTATTTCAACGAGCAGCGGCCGGTGGCGTTCGATCACGCTGCCTGTCCGGGCTTCAATCGCTGGAAATACGGCCTGGCCGACATGCCGGTATACGCCGGCGGGCAAACGCCGTTGCAGGTGGAAAGCCGCTACGTCAAACGCGAGGTAATTTATCTGCTCGGCCAGCAGGACACCGACCCCGAGCACCCGGCGCTGGACAAGAGCTGCGCCGCCGAGGCGCAAGGCGCTTATCGGTTGATGCGTGGGAAACTGTATTTTGGGTATTTGCTGCGCCGGCACCCGGAAGGCGTCAATCAGCGGCTGATTGAAGTGCCTGGGGTCGGGCATAACGGCGATGAGATGCTGACCTCGGCGGAGGGGCAGAAGGCTTTGTTCGATCAGTGAGTTTTTTTTTGGATGTGCCGACGCTATCGCGAGCAGGCTCACTCCTACAGGGGGACGCATTTCAAATTGTAGGAGTGAGCCTGCTCGCGATGAGGCCATTACAAACAAAATAGTCCTTAAGCCTGAAGCATCCGCCGCAACTCCACACAATCGCGTGCATGCCAATCGGTCAATTCCGGCCACGGGTTATCCGGCAGATTCACCAGCACCGTCCGCGCGCCCGCCGCTCGTCCGCAATCGAGATCGAAGCGGTAGTCACCAACCATGACCATCTCGCTGGCCGGCACATCCCAGGCCTGCGCCAGTTTCAGCAAGCCACCGGGATGCGGTTTCGGCGGCGCTTCATCGCGCCCCAATACGTCCTCGACCTTGAAGCAGTCGGCCAGACCGATCGCGTCCAGCGTCACATGCGCCAGTTCCCGTGCGTTGCGGGTGAGGATGCCGAGGCGATCGCCGCGTGCGTGCAGCTCGCGCACCAGTTCCACCGCGCCAGTCGCCGGGGTCGAACCCAGCGCCAGATCCCGCTCATGGTCGAGCAGCCACGCATGTTTCGCCGCCGCTTCAGCGGCCGGCAGCGCGGCGAGGTGGGTGAGGATGTCGTCTTCGGGCGGGATCGCCAGCGCCACGCGAATCGCGGCGAAGTCGTGCACGGCCACCGTCAGGGTGCCGTCCATGTCGAACACCCAATGACGGACCTCGGCCAGGCTCATGCCCAATCCTGGCGATGGCGGATCAGGCCTTCCTGCGTCACCGAGGCAACCAGTTGCCCGGCACGGTTGTACACGCTGCCACGGGAAAAACCACGGGAATTGCCGGCCCATGGGCTGTCCATGGCGTAGAGCAACCAGTCGTCAGCGCGCAGATCGTTGTGGAACCACAGCGCGTGATCGAGGCTGGCGACCTGCATGTCTTTCTGCCAGACCGATTTGCCGTGCGGCAGCATCGAGGTGGTCAGCAGGCCGAAGTCCGAGGCGTAGGCCAGCAGGTATTTATGCAGTGCGGGAATGTCGGCCAGGGCACCATCGGCGCGGAACCAGACATATTTGATCGGATCGGCCGGTTGCGGGTTGTACGGGTCTTTTTCGGTGACCGGGCGCACTTCGATCGGTTTTGGGCAGAGCAGTTTTTCGCGCATGTGCTCGGGGATCAGGTGCGCGCGCTGCTGGGTCAGTTCCAGCTCCGAGGGCAGGTTCTCCGGGCCGACCACCACGGGCATCTGGCTCTGGTGCTCGAAGCCCTTTTCGTCGTACTGAAACGAAGCGCTGCAGGTGAAGATCGGGTGGCCCTTCTGGATCGCCGTAACGCGGCGGGTGCTGAAGCTGCCGCCATCGCGCACGCGATCCACCGAGTACACCACCGGCAACTTGGCGTCGCCCGGGCGCAGGAAATAACCGTGCATCGAGTGGACATGCCGCGCTTCTTCAACGGTCTGACTGGCCGCCGACAGTGACTGGCCGAGCACCTGACCACCGAACAACTGACGGAAACCCAGATCCTGGCTGCGACCACGGAAAAGGTTTTCTTCGATCGGTTCCAGGGTCAGCAAGTCGACCAGATCTTCCAACACTTGGCTCATTCAGACTCTCCTCACACAAAGCAGTGCCGCGCAGTCTTGGCTGCGGCGGCCGATTCAGATTCTGGCGCGGGCCAATGATTTGGCGGCCATTGTAAACGTCCGTGTCGGCTTATTCATGCAAGGTTTGCAACCATTGTTCGCGGCTGATGCGGTACAGCACATGCCGACGCAACGGATGATCGGCGGCAAGCCTGGGGTGATCGAAATCATCCTGCGGATCGTGGTGCATGCCGATGGCCTGCATGACCTTCTCCGAGGGCAGATTGCTTTGCGCGGTGAACGAGACGATTTCCTCCAGCTTCAGTTGGTCGAAACCGGCGCGCAACGCGGTCCACGCCGCTTCACTGGCATAACCCAGGCCCCAGTGTTCCTTGGCCAGGCGCCAGCCGATTTCCACGGCCGGGGTGAACGGCGCATCGAAGCCGACCACGCCGAGCCCGGTGAAACCGATGAATTCGCCGGTGTCCTTGCGCTCCAGCGCCCACAGGCCAAAGCCGTGCTCGGAAAAATGCCCGCGTATGCGCCCGATCACCGCCGCGCTTTCCAGCCGGGTCAAGGGTGCCGGAAAGTAGCGCATCACCTGCGGATCGGCACACATCGCCGCGAAGGCTGGCAAATCCTCGTCTTGCCACTGTCGCATCAGCAAGCGTGCGCTTTGCAGTTCCAGTATTGGCTCCATCGTCTTCTCCATATCCATGCCGCCAGTCTACATCGCTGGTAGGATCGTCAGCGCTGCGCCGAATTCCCGAATGACCCGCCGATACCAGACATCACCATGCCTTTGCCGCTGATCTACCACGAAGACTACAGCCCCGAGTTCCCGGCGGATCACCGCTTCCCGATGGACAAGTTCCGTCTGCTGCGCGATCACCTGGTCGACACGGGCCTGACCCGCGACGCTGATCTGCTGCGGCCGCAGATCTGCCCCAACGACATCCTCGCCCTCGCCCATGACCGCAGCTATATCGAACGCTACATGAGCGGCGAGTTGTCCCGCGAAGACCAACGGCGTCTCGGCCTGCCATGGAACGAGGCCCTGGCGCGGCGCACGGTACGCGCGGTCGGTGGTTCGATCCTGGCGGCGGAGAAAGCTTTGGAGCATGGCTTGGCCTGCCACCTCGCAGGCGGCACCCATCACGCGCATTACGATTATCCGGCGGGTTTCTGCATCTTCAATGACCTGGCGATCATCAGCCAGTACCTGCTCCAAAGCGGCCGGGTCAATCGCGTGCTTATCTTCGATTGCGACGTACATCAGGGCGACGGCACGGCGCGGATTCTTCACGACACACCGGAGGCGATTACCGTTTCCCTGCACTGCGAGAAGAATTTTCCCGCACGCAAGGCCGACAGTGATTGGGACATTCCGCTGCCCAAGGGCATGGGCGATGCCGACTATCTGCAGGTGGTCGATGACACGCTCAATTATCTGTTGCCGTTGTATCAACCGGATCTGGTGCTCTACGACGCCGGTGTCGATGTGCACAAGGACGATGCCCTCGGCTATCTGCAACTGACCGACGAAGGCGTGGCCGCCCGCGATGAAAGTGTGATGCGCCATTGTCTGGGCCGCGACATCCCCGTAGTCGGGGTGATCGGCGGCGGCTACAGCAAGGACCGCCACGCCCTCGCCCGCCGCCACGGCATCCTCCACCACAGCGCGCAACGGGTGTGGGATTCACACGGTTGTCACTGAAGTATGCCGCGTTACCCACAATCGCTGTGGAACTGCCTGTGGATAACCTGAGTGAAAGGGGTTGCAGGCCATATGGGGCAAGGCCCTCAGAGCGCTGATCATTTTTCAATCAGCTGCTGGGCAGAAGATCTGGTCAATGGAAATTCCGCCATCGCCAGCAGGCTGGCTCCCACACGGTATATGTGTCGTGCAAAAATCCTGTGGGAGCCAGCCTGCTGGCGATGGCGTCGGCCCATCCAACATTGAATTGCGCTGTTAGAATGCGCGCCTCATCCCGCCATACCGCAGCGCACCGCCCATGACCCAGAACTCCGCCCCCATTACTGCTCACGTCGCCATCATCGGCGGTGGCCCCGCCGGCCTGATGGCCGCCGAAGTGCTGAGCCAGGCCGGAATCCGCGTCGATCTGTACGACGGCATGCCCTCGGTAGGACGCAAGTTCCTGCTGGCCGGGGTCGGCGGCATGAACATCACCCACTCCGAACCTTACCCGGCCTTCCTCTCGCGCTACGCCGAACGCGCACCGCACATCGCCCCGCTGCTGCGCGGTTTCGACGCCGATGCGTTGTGTCAGTGGATTCATGCGCTGGGCATCGAAACCTTCATCGGCAGCTCCGGCCGCGTATTCCCCACCGACATGAAAGCCGCCCCGCTGCTGCGCGCCTGGCTCAAACGCCTGCGCGACAGCGGCGTGGTTATCCACACCCGCCACCGCTGGCTCGGCTGGGATGAGCATGGCGCCTTGCGCATCGACAGCCCGAACGGCGAAATCCGCGTCCGCCCCGACGCTACTTTGCTGGCCCTCGGCGGCGGCAGTTGGTCGCGCCTGGGCTCGGATGGCGCATGGATGCTGCCGCTGGAGCAGCGCGGCGTGGATCTGGCGCCGTTGCAGCCGAGTAACTGCGGCTTCGAGGTTCAGGCCTGGAGCGAATTGATGGTGAACAAATTCGCCGGTGCGCCGCTGAAAAACATCGCCATCGGCCTGAACGACGACATTCCGCGCTTGGGCGAATGCGTGATCACCGCGACCGGGATCGAAGGCAGCCTGATCTATGCCCTGTCGGCGCCAATCCGCGAGGCGATCAATCGTTATGGCGCAGCGGTCATCCACATCGACCTGCTGCCCGGCCGCCCTGTGGACAAATTGCACGCGGCCTTGAGCAAACCCCGCGGATCGCGCTCGATGGCCAAGCATCTGCACAGTCAGGTCGGGATTGATGGAGTGAAAGCGGCGCTGTTGCGTGAGTTGACCGATGCCGAGACGTTCGCCGACCCAGCGCTCCTGGCACGAGCGATCAAAGCACTGCCACTGACCCTGGTAAAAACCCGGCCGCTGGACGAAGCGATCAGCAGCGCCGGTGGAGTGACGTTCGAAGCGATGGATGAGCGTTTGATGCTCAAGGCGCTGCCGGGGGTGTTTTGTGCGGGGGAAATGCTTGACTGGGAAGCGCCGACCGGAGGGTATTTGCTGACCGGGTGTTTTGCCAGTGGACGGGCGGCTGGGTTGGGGATGCTGCAATGGCTTAAAAGCAGCGGCAAGCTTTGAGCTTCAAGCTGCAAGCCAAAGCAAAGCGCTTCTAACTTGCAGCTTGCAGCCTGCCACTCGAAGCTGCTGTTAAGGTTTACGCTTGCGCGGTCCGGTATTGAACACCGGCACCTTGCGCACCAGCTTGATCGACGGCTCAGGCGCCTGCGTCTCACCGCTGTCCACCCACTTGCCCAGATTGCGCTTGCCGCCACCGCCGGAGGCTTTCGGCTTCTTCGGTTTCTTCGGCTTCTTGATCACCTGACCGCTGGCATCGGTATCCGGCACGCGGTGCTCAGGCTCAAAGTCCGGCTCGTTCTGACGCTTCAGGGTCTGACGCGTGAGCATTTCAATCGCCGAGAGCATGTTGACTTCGTCGGCACACACCAGCGAGATCGCCTCACCGGTCGCGCCCGCGCGTCCGGTACGACCGATGCGGTGAATGTAATCCTCAGCCACGATCGGCAGGTCGAAGTTCACCACCAGCGGCAAATCCTCGATGTCCAGACCACGGGCGGCCACATCGGTCGCCACCAGAATCTGCACTTCACTCAGTTTGAAGCGGTCCAGCGCACGTTGGCGGGTCGCCTGTGGTTTGTCGCCGTGGATACCGTCGGCGTTGACGCCCAGACCCTGGAGTTTTTCCACCAGCGCATCGACACCGTTACGGGTCTTGGCGAATACCAGCACCTGCTTCCACTTGTTCTTGCGCATCAGGTGCACGAACAGTTCGGCCTTGCGCTTCTTGTCCACCGTGACGATCCATTGCTTGACCGTGTTGGCCGCCACGTTGCGTGGGCTGACTTCGACGGATAGCGGATCGTTGAGCATCTGCCCGGCCAGCAGACGAATGTCATCGGAGAACGTCGCCGAGAACAACAGCGTCTGGCGCTTTTTCGGCAGCATGCGGTAGATGTTCGCCAGTTCTTCAGAGAAGCCAAGGTCGAGCATACGGTCGGCTTCATCCAGCACCAGCGTTTGCAGCTGATTGAGTTTCAGCGCGTTCTGGCGGAACAGGTCGATCAAGCGACCGGGCGTGGCGACCAGCACATCGACGCCGCCGCGCAGTTTCATCATCTGCGGGTTGATGCTGACACCGCCGTACACCGCATAAGTGCGCAGCGGCAGATTTTCTGCGTACTGACGCACGGCTTCGTGGACCTGCTCGGCCAGTTCGCGGGTCGGCACCAGAATCAGCGCACGCGCCGAGTTGGCGGTGACTTTCGGCCCTTCCATGGCCAGCAGCTGCAACAGCGGCAAGGCGAAGCCGGCGGTCTTGCCGGTGCCGGTCTGCGCCGCCGCCATCAGGTCGCGGCCGGCCAGCACGGCCGGAATGGCTTGCGCCTGCACCGGCGTCGGGGTCTGGTAGCCGAGCGTCTCAAGGGAGCGCAGCAAGGGTTCGATCAGGCCAAGGGAGGCGAAAGTCATGGGAGTACCGTAGGAAAAAATGACGCGGGGATGCAATGCCGCGCAGTTTACCCTAATTCGTCCGCGCTTCCGTCGGATCGGCTTGTGCCTCCTCGACCGGCACTTGCTTCGGCCGGCGCCATTGCGGCAGGCTGATCAGCAATACGGCGCTGATGATCACCAGCATCGCCAGCGCTTCTTCGATACCAATGGTCTCGCCCACAAACACGATCCCCAGCAGTACAGCGACGGCCGGGTTGACATAGGCATAACTGGTTGCCGCCGCCGGGCGCACATGCTTGAGCAGGTACATGTAGGAATTGAAGGCGATGATTGAGCCGAAGAAAATCAGGTAGGCCAGCGCCAGCCAGCCTTCGACCGGCGGCAGCGCTTGCAGGTGTTCACCGCTCACCGCGCTGCCGATCAACAGCACAACACCGCCGACCAGCATTTCCACCGCGCTGGCCATGGCCCCCTGCGGCAACGGCAGATATTTGCTCCACACCGAACCGAACGCCCAGGTCGCCGCGGCAAAAATCAGCAAGGCGGCGCCAAGCGGGCTGGATTGCAGGTTGGAGCCCATGTTGAGCATGGCGATGCCGATAATCCCCAGTGCCACCCCGGCCCACTCGAGACGGGTGTTACGCGCGCCCCAGAAATAACCGAACAACAAGGTAAACAGCGGCACCGTCGCCACCGCCAGCGCCGCCACGCCGGACGCCACACCGGTGTGCTCGGCCACGCTGACCGCGCCATTACCGAAACTGAGCAGTAAAATCCCGATCAGCCCCGCCGCCTTCCACTGCGCCCAGGTCGGCGCCGGCGCCCCGCGCCAGCGCAGGAAGGCGTACATCAACGTGCCGGCAATCACAAAGCGCACCCCGCCCAGCATCAGCGGCGGCCAGTATTCAACGCCGATGCGGATCACCAGATAGGTCGATCCCCAGATCACATACAACGCGAAAAACGCGGCAATCAGCGGCAAGGAAAAACGGCGCAAGGCAGACATGGGCAGCTCGACAGTCAGTGTCAGGAAATTGAGTATTCTAGAAAGGCGCGCCAGCAAAAATAAGTTACAAAACCTGTTTATCGCGCCGGTACACTTTTGAAAACACGGAGATCGGCGGGTTTATCCGCGGTTTCGAAAGTCTGACCTCGAAGCCAACGGCAAACCAATCTGAAACGGCGTATTTCCATGTGGGAGCCAGCCTGCTGGCGATGGCGTCAGTTCAGCCGAAAGATAGATTGAATGACACACCGCTATCGCCAGCAGGCTGGCTCCCACAGGGGTTCGTTGTCGGTCTTGGGATCAGCGATAGCGCAGCAGGTGTTCGTTGACCTTGGCCGCAGGGACTTTCTGCAATTTGCACAGCAGGTCATGGTTCAGCTCGCGCACGCCATGTTTGTGCCGCAACTCGTCGGCCAGATGCGCCATCAGATTGGCTGCCATTTCGGCGTCGGCCATGGCCCGGTGAGCCTGGCCAGTGTGTGGCAGGCTGGCGAAGGTCGTAAGGGTGCCGAGTTTGTGATTGGGAGCCGCCGGCATCAAGCGCCGTGCCAGCAACAACGAGCAAGCAAAGTTCTGCAAGCGTGTGCGCTTGATTCGCCCCAGTTCGAAATCCCAGAACTTCTGGTCGAACGAAGCGTTGTGCGCCAACAGCGGTGTGCAGCCGACAAACTCGTTGACCTCTTCCATCACCCGTTCGGCTGACGGCGCGCTGCGCAGCATGGCGTTGCTGATGCCGGTCAGTTGTTCGATGAACGCCGGGACGCGCACACCGGCGTTCATCAGGCTTTGGTAACGCTCGACGATGCGGCCGTTTTCCAGCATGACCACGGCGATTTCCGTGGCCCGGCAGTTGCTGTTCGGCGCCAGGCCAGTGGTTTCAAAGTCGATGACTGCAATGCGTTCCAAACCGGGTTCAACTCCGTTCAAATCAATCTTTGAGCTTAATTCTTCAGCAACAGCGCGCCTTCGATCGGCACGTAGCGGCTGGCGGCGCGGATCAGCGAGTTGGCGGTCAGGCCGGGTACGCCATAGGCCACCGCTTGCACGCCGTGCTTGCTGATGATGCGTTCGAGCAGCATGTCGAAATCGCCGTCACCGGAGGCCAGCACGACTTCGTCGACGTGGTCGGCTGCGTCCATGATGTCGAGGGTGATGCCCACGTCCCAGTCGCCCTTGGCCGAGCCGTCGCTGCGCTGGATGTAGGGCTTGAGCTTCACGGTGAAACCGAGGTTGCGCAGGATCTGCTGGAACTGCTGCTGCTTGCTGTCGCCGCGGTCGATCGCGTAGGCGTAGGCCTCGACGATCTGCCCGTCCTTGCTGATGTCGGCCCACAATGCGGCGTAGTTGAAATGGCAACCATAGGCCTGACGCACGGTGTAGTAGAGGTTCTGCACGTCGGCGAACACTGCGATTTTTTTCACCGGAGTTCCTGTGGGTGCGCACGCGCACGAAGCGGGATCAGGCGCCAGGGCCCGAAAAGGCGCTCAGTATGCCAGCCCGAGGGAAGGTTCCGCGAATAATCGGCCCGAAGCCCCACGGGGCTCCGGACGAATGGTGGAGTCAGACGAAGGAATCGTCGTCATCGAAGAACGACGAGCTGTCGTTGCTGTAATCGGTGTCGGTGAAACCGTTATCCGCCACGCGCTGGTCATCGCCCCAGCCGTTATTGCTCTGGTCGGCGACCTGGGCCGGTTCTTCCTTGATCACCTCGACGATTTCCTGCGGCTGCTGGTTGTGATGAAACAGGCTGCTGATGCCTTGCGCGAGCATCACGCCACCGGCAACACCGGCCGCGGTTTTCAGCGCGCCACCGAGGAAGCTGTTGCCCGCCGCTGGCGCGCCTTGTTGCGCATAATTGGGCGGAGCGGCGCCGAAGTTCTGCTGTGGTGCCGGAGCTTGGTAGCTCTGTTGCGGCGCCGGTTCGCGCCAGCCACCGGGGGCTGCCGGGGCGGCACTTTGCGCTGGTGACGGGCGCGAACTGCCGCCGCCAAAGATACTCGACAGGAACCCACCGCCCGCGTTCGCGGCAGGTGCGGCACTCTGCGCCTTGGCCGACTGCAACTCGGCCTGCAGACGCTGCACTTGCTGGGTCAGTTGCTGGTTCTGTTCATTGAGGCTCTTGAGCGCCGCCTCTTGCACCAGAATCGCCTGGGTCATGAAATAGCCTGCCGCCGGCTGGCGCGTCAGGTGTTCCTTGATCCGCGCCTCGGCCTGGACGTCACGCGGGGCTGCCTCCGTTTCGGCCTGCTGCAGCCGGGAAAACAGTCCATCGATCAGGGTTTGCTCTTCGCTGTTCATGGCGACCTCGTAGATTGCCGGTAATAACGTGCCCTCGCCCACTCTGGGCGTGGTGCTCTCCTGTAATGGAGACAGTGACAAAACGTTTCAATGCCCTTTACCGAATGTTTACGTTTGTGTCGCCCCGCGTTGCATCGGTTAAAGTGAGCCACTGTTTTCGACCTGCGATACCGACTGATGAATGCCCTCGAAGTACTGCGCGACTCTTTGTATTTTTTCAAACGCCATCTGGGCAGCATCGTGCAGCTGTGCCTGCCGCTGGTGATTTTCGAAGCGTTTTTGCAGCAGGTGGTCGATCACGCCAGCGGGCCCGAAAGTTTTTCTGCAGTCAGCATCGTTGTCGGTCTGCTGGTTTATCCGTTGTACACCGCTGCATTGATCCTGTTTCTCGATGCCCGCAGCCGTGGCGAGTCGCCGCGCAACCGCGACCTGCTGGCGATGGCCGCGACGTTGTGGCCGCGCTTCGCCCTGCTGACGGCGCTCAATACCCTCCTTATTCTGCTCGGCCTGTCGCTATACTTCCTGCCGGGGCTGATGCTGATGGTCATGCTCGCGTTTGGCGAGTACCTGCTGGTGCTGCGCGGCATGGGCCCATTGCAGGCGATGAAGGAAAGCCTGCGCCTGACCCGTGGGCATTTCTGGCGGATCCTGCTGTGCATCCTTTGCGTGATGACACCGCTGTGGTTGCTCAAAGGCGCAACGCTGGCGGTGTATCCCGAGCCGCAAAATCCGTTGATTGCAATGCTGATCGACAGTGCGCACAGCTTCCTGCAACTGTTCACCAGCGTCGTCCTGTTCCGCCTGTTCATGCTGATCAGCGAATTGCCTGACAAGCGTGACAGAACGATCTGACCGCGCAGCGCTTGGGCATCGCGCCGCCCGTCAGGTATGCTCGGGGCCACTTTCTGTAACGCTATAAGCCGAGCCATGACCCGTCTACTGCGCTACTCGTTGTTGTTGGTTGTACTGGCCATCGTCGTGATTGGCGCGCTGATCTTCAGCCTGACCTGGCGTCCCGACGCCCGCGAAACCCTGCCGGTCAATTGCACCACATCCGCGCCGACGCTGGTGCCGGGCCAGGCGCTGAAAGTCATGACCTGGAACGTGCAATACCTCGCCGGCAAGCGTTACGTATTCTGGAATGACCTGGCCCAGGGCAACGACGAAGCACCGACCGCCGAAGACATGGCCTTCAGCCTCGACGAAGTGGCGCGGGTGATTCGTGACGAGCAGCCCGACGTGGTGCTGTTGCAGGAACTCGACGACGGCGCCAAGGCCAGCGACTACCAAAACCAGCTCAAACTGTTGCAGGAACGGGTCGCCGATCTGTACCCGTGCAGCGTCAGCGCGTTTGACTGGAAAGCCGACTTCGTCCCCGAGCCGCAGGTTTTCGGCAGCGTCGGCCGGCAATTGGCGACGCTCAGCCGCTATCGCATCGAGCACGCCGAACGCCTGCAACTGCCAGTGGCTTCAGCCAATGTCATCAGCCGTCAGTTCCAGCCCAAGGATGCCTTGCTGGTCAGCAAACTACCGCTGAGCGATGGCGGGCAATTGACCGTGTTCAACACTCATCTGGAACACGCCAGCCAACCGGACGCGACCTTGCAGGCGCAAATGACTGCGGTGGCCAAGGTGCTCGACAAATACGAAAGCCAGGGCTTGCCATGGCTGATCGGCGGCGACTTCAACCTGCTGCCACTCGGTCAGTACCGGCGCCTTTCGACCGAGCAGCGCAGTCCCTACTCGGCCGACAGCGAGCTGCACCTGCTCTGGGACAAGTACCCGATGATCCCGACCAACAATGAAGCCAGCGGCATCGATCGCGCCAGGTGGCTGACCCATTATCCCAATGACCCCGGCCTGAACGGCCCGGATCGTACCGTCGACTACCTGTTCCATAGCCCGAAGATCAAACGCATCGAAGCGCGAGTGCGCCAGGATGATACGTTGCGCATTTCCGATCACCTGCCGGTGATTGCGCGCTTCCTGTTACCCGCCGCGCCTTAGCTGCACGACGAACGACCGGTGTAGTCGACGGCCCCCGATTCACGACATGGAAAGCCATGAAAATATTATTGGTGTGCAAGGATATTGGCGGTTATGCGCGCAAGCTGGCAGATCATTTACGGGCCGACAACGCTGTGTGCTTCATCGATACGGCGTTGATGGCCGATGCGTTCAACCGGGCGCCGAAAATTCTGCGCCGCCCGCTCAGACGCTGGGCCAAATTACGCCAGTTCAAAAAGGCAGTAGAGGCACACGGGCCGTTTGACGTTGCCCTCGTTATCAACCCGGCACAAATAGACCCAGAGCATTTGGCTATCGGCCTGGACGCATCCTCGCGCAAGATCGCCTACCTCTATGACAGTTTCAGCCGCTGGCCGATGACCCGGGAACAACTTGCCGGGTACGACGAGGTGTTTTCGTTCGATCCGCAGAATGCGCAGCAATATGGCCTGAAGAAACTGCACAACTTCATTTACGACGACTACGACGCGAGCGCTGGCGACGGCGACTACAGCGCCTTCGTGGTCATGGCCGGCAAGGACCGTGTCCCGGCGCTCGAAGGCCTGGCAAGGGCATTCGACCGACTAGGCGTCAGCGACTACAAGTTTCTGGTGCAGTGCAAACCGGTCCCGGGCGCGCATCCGGGCATCACGTTTTTCGAGCAACGCCTGCCACTGGACGCCGTCGGCGCGCTGGTCAAGCGCTCGCGGATCATTCTCGACATCGCCAAACCCGGTCAGGCCGGGTTGAGCTTTCGTTTTTTCGAAGCCATGGCCGCACGCAAGAAAGTCATTACCACCAACCCCAGCGTGGTCGATTATGACTTCTACAACCCGGCGAACATTCTGGTGATCGACGAGGCTGATCCGGTGATTCCATCAGCGTTCGTTTCAGCCCCATACGTCGACGTGCCCGAACAGATCTATCGCAAATACACCTTGCAAGGCTGGGTCGAGACGGTTTTCACATCACCATAATCGTCGATCGCTTCAGAGGCCCGGAGGGACATAGCCGGGAACATAGCGAACATTGGCGCACTTGCCGTGCAGTATCCGCCCATCCTCGATCAGGAACTGGGCGATCTTTTTCTGTTGATTGACCTTTGCCTGCAACTTGCAGGTGGAGCTGTGTCCGACCTGTTGGTAGTGCTCGGTGTAAACCATGCCATTGCCGGTATGGTTCATCGACGTGCCGGCCGCTTCGGTGGTAGTCCAGCTCGCGGACTTGAACCAGGTGAGCACGGCCAAGGGTTCGCCGTTCGGGCCGGTTTCCTTTTGCATCGAATCGGGCGTACCGAACAGATTCAGTGCCTCCTGAAGGTCGCGGCCTTCCCAACGGCTCTGCGCGATGGTGGAACAGCCGGCCAAGAGCAATCCTGCCAACAGGGTTGTCAGCAATAAGCGTGTACAAGTCATGTGAAGTCCCGGCTTATTTTTTAAGTTCGAGCAAACTGTCGATGTTGTCCATCATCTGGCTCTTTTGCTGAATCGGCGCGAGCTTGAAGAACATCTGCTGGAGCATCTCGATCATCTGCAAGTATTCCATCTTGCCCACCGCGGCCATGTCGTTTTTAGCTCGGTTGCCCGGCGCGCAGGCAAACTTCAGCGCCTGCTGAACCCAGAACTCTTTCGGGGTCTGCCATTGATTGGCAACTTTCAGATGACGCAGGGTGTAAGCGAGACGTTCGATGGACTGGCCGTTGATAAAACGTACCTTGCCCGTAGAACACTGGGCTTCGAGGTTGTAGACGTCGATCATCGGTTTGCCGGGCTCTTCGTAGACCAGGGTCACCGCGACCATGGTCGCGCCTTTGGTTTTTTCCGAAGGCACCACCGACGTCGCATCCGCTACGTACATGATGTTTTTTTGGGCAACGCCGTTGCCGTAGATAATCCACCAGTCGCCAATCGGATTGGGCTCTTCGGCAATTGCCGAACCGGAGGCAGCCAGCAGCGCAGCCGACAAGAAGAGCAACTTCTTGAACTTGAAGAAAGAGGTCATGGGCAGTTCCGTTCCTTGGGCACAAGTTGCGGGCAGCAACACTTGTTATTGTTCAGGCCGCGATTTTGCGAGCCTGTACAAACAAGGGCAATTAGCACGGATGGGCTAATGGCGCGCTGCCATCGGCGTCAGGTGCCGCGCGGTTTTGCCCGCGCCGTGGCTTCGGCCACCAGCGGATCATCCGGCCAGTAATGCTTCGGATAACGCCCCTTCAGATCCTTCTTCACTTCGGCATAAGTGCTGCGCCAGAAGTTGGCCAGGTCCTGCGTCACCTGCACCGGCCGCCTCGCCGGCGACAGCAGATGCAATTTGACCACTTGCCGCCCGCCGGCAATTCGCGGTGTATCGGCGAGCCCGAACAGCTCTTGCAAGCGCACCGCGAGAATCGGCGGCGACTCGCTGTAATCCAGGCGAATCGAAGAGCCCGACGGCACGCTCAAATGGTGCGGCGCCAGCTCGTCGAGCTTTTGCGGCAGCGGCCACGGCAGCAGATTGCGCAGGATGCTCGACAGGTCGAGGTTGGCAAAATGGCTGAGTCGCGAGACTTTGCCCAGATACGGCATCAGCCAGTCTCCCATAGTGTCGAGCAGCGTTGCGTCACTGACATCCGGCCATTGGCTGTCGTCCTGATGACTCAGATCGAGCTGGCGCAGCAGCGCCACCCGTGCCTGCCACTGGCGCAATTCCGGGGTCCACGGCAACAGCTCGAGACCTTTGCGTCGGACCAGATTGACCAGCGCCTGACTGCGCGCAGTTTCATCCAGACCGGTTAGCGGTTCGCGGCTGAGGATCAACTCGCCGACCTTGCGCTGGCGTTCGGCGCGTAGCACGCCTTCGCGTTCGTCCCAATCCAGTTGATCGACACTGTGTACCTGTTCGGCCAAAACCGAATCGAACAGCGCCGGATCGAAATCCGCCGCCAGATAAATCCGCTCCTCGCGCTGGCCCTGGCGGCTACCGAGGTCAGCGATGACGATCCATGGCTCTTTCATCAGGCTGTCGGCTTCGGCGAACAGCGCGGCACGACCGTTGGCCAGACGATATTCCGCGCCACCGGCACGCCGTTGTTGCGCCACGCGATCCGGGTAGGCCAACGCCAGCAACGCGCCGAGCCAGCGCGGATGCTCGGGATCGCTGACCGGCGCACTGGCCTTGCCACGCAGGTAACCGCGATATTGCCGCGCCAGTTGCCGAGCGCGTTGCACCCCGCCCTGGGCGCCACGCGCCGCACGCTCTTCGCCCGAAAGCAGGGCCAGACGACTGTGCAAGTCCGCGCCGGCGCCGCGCAAGATATCGCGCTCGCCGAGCAGCGCCGCGACGTCACAAGCCATGTTCGCCAGGCCCAACGCCTGACCGCGCAACAGCAAATGGCCGATGCGCGGATGCGCCGGCAGTTCGGCCATGGCTTGGCCATGCGGGGTCAGCACCTCGCCGTCGAGCGCACCGAGGCGCTGCAACAAATCCTGCGCTTGTGCATACGCCGCCGCAGGCGGCACATCCAGCCATACCAGTTCATTTGGCGTTACGCCCCAGCGCCCCAGTTGCAGGGCCAGGCTGGCGAGATCCGCCGAAAGAATTTCGGCACTGCCGTAAGCGGCGAGTTGTTCGTGCTGATCCTGCGACCACAAGCGGTAGCAGACACCCGGTTCGAGTCGCCCGGCACGGCCGGCACGCTGGGTGGCGCTGGCCTTGGAAATGCGCTGAGTATCGAGGCGGGTCATGCCGCTGCCCGGGTCGAAACGCGGCACTCGCGCGAGCCCGGCATCGATCACCACGCGCACGCCGTTGATGGTCAGGCTGGTCTCGGCGATGTTGGTCGCCAGCACCACTTTGCGCTGACCGGGCGGCGCCGGATCGATCGCCGCGCGCTGGGCATTGAGGTCGAGTTCGCCGTGCAGCGGGCAGAGCAAGACATCGCTGCGCTCACCGACGGTATCGGCCAATTGCTGATGCACGCGACGGATTTCCGCCTGCCCCGGCAGGAACACCAGCAGGCTGCCGGTTTCATCGTGGAGCGCTTCGAGCACGGTTTGCGTGACGCGTTGATCAATGTACTCACCGGGCTGAAACGGTCGGCCCCAGCGCATCGTTACCGGATACATCCGCCCTTCGCTGCGCAGGATCGGCGCGTCATTCAGCAACCCAGCCAGACGCTCGCCTTCGAGCGTGGCCGACATCAGCAGAATCTTCAGCGGTTGTTCAGCGCGAAACAGTTCGCGACCGTTCAGACTCAGCGCCAGCGCCAGATCGGCGTCGAGGCTGCGTTCGTGAAACTCATCGAAAATCAGCAGACCGACGCCTTCCAGCGCCGGGTCATCCTGCAGACGGCGGGTGAGAATGCCCTCGGTGACCACTTCGATGCGCGTCTTCGGGCCGACCTTGCTGTCCAGACGAATGCGATAACCGACGGTCTCACCGACCTGCTCGCCCAGCTCGCTGGCCAGACGTTCTGCAGCGGCACGCGCCGCCAGTCGGCGCGGTTCAAGCATCAGAATGGTCTGCCCGGCGAGCCACGCTTCACTAAGCAAGGCCAGCGGCACGCGGGTGGTTTTACCGGCACCGGGCGGCGCCTCGAGCACGGCTTCGTGGCGTGACGCGAGGGCTTCACGCAGCGCGGGTAAAACATCGTCGATCGGCAAAGAAATCATGCTGGCTCCCAAACAGATCGGCGAGTATAACGGCGAACTGTTTGGCGTAGTCTGAACTCAAAACACTAGCCGTTATTGTTCAGCTCTCAGGAGACATTTCCATGCGCTTACCTTTTCGCCTGATCGGCGGTGTTCTGGTCGCCACCCTGCTCACGCAGATCACTGCGTGCGGGTCGATTTTCTACCCGGACCGTCGCGGCCAGATCGACGGCAAGATCGACCCGGCGATTGCCGCGCTCGACGCTGTCGGCCTGTTGTTCTACATCATCCCCGGGCTGATCGCGTTTGCCGTCGACTTCGCTACCGGCGCGATCTATTTCGAACCGGGCCACACCGCGCAGATCGATCCGGCCAAGCTCAAGCAAGCCATCGGCTCGGACGGTCAGGTCGATAATCTCAAGTTGCAGGCGATTCTCGAAAGCGAGTTGGGGCGAGACTTTCCTCTCGACGACCCGCGCCTGATCCAGCACAAGGGCAGCACTCAGCAACTGGCGATGTTCGGCCTGCAACCTGCGGCATAAAAAGGAAGATCGATGACCTCCAGCCCCGAACACGCCCGCCTGCTGCGCCTGGCGACCCGCGCCTCGGTGGCGGTGGCGTGCACGCTGATCATCGCCAAAGCCATCGCCTGGTGGCTCAGCGGTTCGGTGAGCATGCTCGCCGGCCTCACCGACTCGGCGCTGGACGGCGTCACCTCGATGCTCAATCTGCTCGCGGTGCATTACGCGCTGCGCCCGGCGGATGACGATCACCGTTATGGCCACGGCAAAGCGGAGTCCCTGGCAGGGATGGCACAGGCATTGTTCATCGGTGGCAGTGCGCTGCTGATCGCGTTTCAGGCCTACGAGCGTTTACAGGCGCCGCAGCCTCTGGGCGCGCCATGGCTGAGCATCGGTGTGATCGTTTTTTCATTGCTGCTGACCGCGGCATTGCTGGTGTTGCAGCACCGAGTGATCAAGCAGACCGGCTCCAACGCCGTGCGTGCCGACTCGCTGCACTATCGCTCGGACATGCTGCTCAACGGCAGCATCCTGCTGGCGCTGGTATTGGCCGGGTTCGGTTTCGAGCAACTGGATGCGTGGTTCGGCCTGGGCATTGCCGCCTACATCCTGTGGAGCGCGATTCAGATCGCCCGCGAGAGTTTTTCGGTGTTGATGGACGAGGAACTGCCGACCGACGTCAGCCAGCACATGCTTGAACTGGCGTGCAGCGTGCCAGGCGTGCTGGGCGCGCATGACTTGCGCACGCGCATCTCCGGCAACCACTGGTTCGTGCAGTTGCATCTCGAGCTGCCGGGAGAGTTGACGCTGTCAGTCGCTCACGGCATCAGCGATCAAGCCGCCGACGCCATCCACAAGGCCTACCCACGGGCCGAAGTGCTGGTGCATGCAGATCCGATAAAGGCAGCTACAAGCTATTAGCTTCAAGCTTCAAGCTTGCAGCTGAAAACTTGAAGCTTGCAGCTGCTTCTATCTGACTTGGTAGCCGCGACTGCTCAGGCAGTTGCCCTGGGCCTGGCGGTACGCCTGAACCACTTCGGGCGCCGGTTGGTAGGTCGCGGTGCGCGGGTCGAAACCGCTTTGCTGCACCGCATATTGGTAACACTGATAGCCGTCCTGCTGGACCTGCTCCGGCGATTGGCCATTCGCTGGATAAGCTTCGACGTCATAACCTTGAGCCTGTGGTTGCGGCGGTTGCTGCACTGGCGGTTCGACCACGACGTAATCCTGCGTCGCTTGCTGATAGGCGTAATAAGAGCCAGCGGCGAGGAACAGCAGCGAGCCGCCGATCCATACTTCGCGGGCGTAATCAGGCAAATACTGGATGCGGATCCCGCGCGGCGGCTGCACGACGATGTAGCGCGGGCCTTGCGGGCGATACCAGTAACCACCGGAATAGAAATAATCCTGACCACGATACGGCACGCGGTAGTCGCGATCCGGAAAACGATCGATCACATGCCCCGGACGGTATTGCGGACCCGGGCCCCAGCCATTGCCATGACCGTTCGGACGCCCCGGCCAGCGGTTGTCATCGGGCCGGTTCTGGGTCTGCCACTGCTGATTGTGGTAACCGTTCTGCGGGCGTTCGTCGCGGTAGTAACCCTGACGCGGTTCCTGGGTCTGGCGCACAGTGTCGGGACGTGGCTGAATCGGCAGGTTATTGCCCGGTTGCCGCGGCGGTTCTGGCCGATCATCGGGGCGGTTGCGGTTCTGCCATTGACCGTCATTGTTGTGCGGCTGGCCGTTGTGCTCGAACTGGCGGCTGTTGTCACCACGAATGATTTCGTTGTTCTGCGGCCGCGGCGGGTTCTGCGCCTCATTGCCCGGCCCGCGTTGATCACCGCCACGGCCCTGACCGTTGCCCTGATGCTGCTGGCCCCGACCGTCGCCATCGGGTCCACGATTTTGCGGCTCGTCGGCCAGCGCTTGCGCACTGACACTCACACACAGCAAACCAACACCGGCCAGACGCCAGATGCGCGAATTCATGTTGTTCCTCACTGCGGGGAGCCTGTCATTGGGAGGGCCTGTTGCTAAGACTCGCAACAGGCCCACCGGGTTCTGCGACAGGTTATCAGTCGCGCGACTTATTTATTGAGGCGGCAAGATGAAATCGCCGGCAAGAAAAAAGGGAGACCCGTCGGCCTCCCTTTTAGAGAATTGCGTTCTGGCTCGACGCTTTTGACGTCGGCTCACCTCACGCCGTCTTCTGGACAGTGTGCAGCTCGGGGGCCGGCACAACCCCGGTGGGGGTGGCGGCCGCGGCGGGCCGGATTGGGCGGGCCGCGTGGACTGTGTTACCGAGCAGTGATTCTGGTGATAAGAATAGGCCGGACGCCGCGACAGATGATTGCGAAGATTGCTCAAATAAACACCACTTGCGCAATTTTTAACCCTGGATAGATAATCTGCCGCAATAGTTACAGCCAAGGACAGATTGATGAGCAAACTCGACCGTTACGACCTGAGTATTTTGGCGGAATTGCAACGCGACGCCCGCATCTCCAACCAGGAGCTGGCCGAGCGCATCGGTCTGTCCCCCTCGCCTTGCTCGCGTCGGGTCAAGCAATTGGAAGACGACGGCTACATCTCGCGCCAGGTTGCGCTGCTCGATCGCAAGATGCTCGGGCTGAGCCTGACGGCCTATGTGCTGATCGGCATGGACCGGCACACACCGGAGCGTTTCGAGAATTTCGAAGCGGCGATCCGGACGTTGCCGCAGGTGCTGGAGTGCAGTCTGGTGACGGGCGTGGATGCGGATTACCAGTTGAAGGTGGTGGTGCCGGATATGGATCACTATCAGAAATTGTTGCTGGGGCATTTGACCCGTATCGAGGGGGTTACCAGTGTGCGGTCGAGTTTTGTGCTGAATCAGGTGCTGAACAGTACTGAACTGCCACTGACTCATTTGCGTAGTTGAAAGAGCTACCCTCACCCCAGCCCTCTCCCAAGGGGAGAGGGGGCCGACCGAGATGTCTGGCGCTATACATCGACCTGAGAGATCGAGTCGATTATGGATTCACAGCGGCCAGATCAAGTCGGCGTAGATCAAAACCATCCCCCGGTCAGTCCCCTCTCCCTCCGGGAGAGGGCCAGGGTGAGGGCAACCATTGCGGATCAGACCCAGATCAATGCCACCCCACCCACCATGCCGTATACTCCCCGCCGCCCTTTCAGCCTGCCCCGCGCCGGAGATTGCCAATGGATCCAGCATTATTAGAAGAATGGATGATGACCGGCCTGGTCAGCATCCTGATCATTTTCATGGGTTTCATCGTCTGGGATCTGGCGAAGAAGTCCAAGGCCGGGCGCTTCGGCTCGTTCATTCTGTTTTTCGTGCTGGGCCTGGGCGTGGCCGCGTTCATCATCAAGAGTGTGGTGATCGGCCTGATCGAATCCGGCGCTCTATAAGCGCGCCGGCACTTCTTTCCACTGGCCCTGATCGAGCCCATCAAGCGTCCAGTCACCAATCCTGACCCGCACCAGACGCAACGTCGGCAGGCCGACCGCCGCCGTCATGCGCCGCACCTGACGGTTGCGCCCCTCGCGAATCACCAGTTCCAGCCATGAAGTCGGTATGGTCGCGCGAAAGCGTACCGGCGGATTGCGCGGCCACAACTGCGGCTCATCCAGTTGCCGCGCTTCGGCGGGCAAGGTCATGCCGTCGTTCAACTCGACACCGTCACGCAAACGCTGCAACTGCTCGGCAGTCGGCACGCCTTCGACCTGCACCCAATAAGTCTTCGCCAGTTTGTGTTTCGGATCAGCAATGCGCGCCTGCAATTGGCCGTCATTGGTCAGCAGCAACAAGCCTTCGCTGTCGCGGTCCAGGCGTCCGGCCGGGTAAATGCCGGGCACATCAATGTAATCCTTGAGCGTCGCTCGCCCCTCTCCGTCGCTGAATTGCGTCAGCACATCGAACGGCTTGTTGAACAGGATCAGTTTCGGCTCGGCCGGTGGTGCTTTGGCAACACGGCGCGGCGAGGACGATTGAGGCTTCACACCAGGGCGGCGGGAAGGTGGTCGAGTAGGACGGGACATAAGAAGAGAAAAACATTTAGCGATCAGGGCTGACAATGCTAGTGCCCCGACCGCCAAATGACCACGACTAACCGTTACCGGAACGGCGGCTCGTCGAAGCTGCGCAGCTTGCGCGAGTGCAGCGAGTTGAGTTCGGTGCGCAGCAGATCCACCGCTTCGATGCCGATCTTCAAGTGCTGGCTGACCGCGCGTTCATAGAAAGCGTTGGCCGAACCCGGCAGCTTGATTTCGCTGTGCAACGGTTTGTCCGAAACGCAGAGCAACGTGCCGTACGGCACCCGCAAGCGATACCCCTGCGCCGCAATCGTGCCGCTTTCCATGTCCACAGCGACAGCACGGGACAGGTTGATCAACGGCCGTTCCTGCGCCCAACGCAGTTCCCAGTTACGGTCGTCGTAGGTCAGCACGGTGCCGGTGCGCAGGCGTTTTTTCAGGTCGTCGCCCTTCTCGCCGGTAACGTTCGCCGCCGCCTGCTGCAGCGCCAGCTGCACTTCGGCCAGCGCCGGGATCGGAATGTTCGGCGGCACTACGCGGTCAAGGATGCCGTCGCGACGCATATACGCGTGGGCCAATACATAGTCGCCAATGGTCTGCGACTGACGCAGGCCGCCGCAGTGGCCGATCATCAGCCAGCAATGCGGACGCAGCACCGCGAGGTGGTCGGTGATGTTCTTGGCGTTGGACGGGCCGACACCGATGTTCACCAGCGTCACGCCGTGGCCATCGTTGGCGATCAGGTGATAGGCCGGCATCTGATAACGGTGCCAGACCACACCGGCGGCGATGGCCGAGGCTTCGCCGTGGTCCATGCCCTTCTCGATGATCACATTGCCCGGCAGGACCATGCGCACGAATCGCGGGTCGTTGCGCAGTTGCTCCAGGCCATGAACGATGAACTGGTCAACGTAGCGGTGATAGTTGGTCAGCAGAATCCACGGTTGCACATGGCGCCAGTCGCTGCCGGTGTAGTGCACCAGACGGCGCAGCGAGAAATCCACACGCGCGGCGTCGAACAGCGCCAACGGCAGCGGATCGGTGTTTTCCCAATCGTAGAGACCATCGGCGATACCATCGGTGGCCGCGGACAGGTCGGTACTGGGGAACACCCGCGCCAGCACCGCAGCGGTAACGCCGGAACCGGCCAGCTCATCGCCCTGCTCGACCACGTACGGGTACGGAATGTTCTGCTGGCTGACGCCGACCTCGACGGTCACGGTGAAGTCGTGCATCAACGGGGTCAGTTGTTCCAGCAGGTATTTGCGAAATGCCGCCGGGTGAGTGACGGTGACGCTGTAGGTGCCGGGCAACTGCACCTTGGCGTAGGCGCGAGTGGTCTGCGGGACTTCGCCCTGGCAGTGATAGGTCAGACGCAGTTCGGGATAACGAAACAGGGCACGCTGTTCGGCGTCGGGTTCGACGCGGTCCTTGAGGTAACGCTTGAGCGCCGAATTCAACGCACTGGTGGCCCGCTCATGCAGCTCGGCCAGACGATCCACGGCTTGTTCGGCGGTTTGAACGACAATAAACGCTTCGGTCACGATCAGCTTCCTGTGTTCTGACTTGCAGAGCTTCATCTTGCCTGCATCGTCGCGTCACGGGAACAGTGGCATGTTGGCAAGTGCACAATATGTCGGTCGTATACAGCCCCTGTAGGAGTGAGCCTGCTCGCGATAGCGGTTTATCAGTCGATATTGCATTGACTGTCACACCGCTATCGCGAGCAGGCTCACTCCTACCGGGGATTTGTGGGGTTTCAGAAACCTTGTGGGATCGAACGTGCGACGATCGCCTCGACATCCAGCCCACGCGGCAACGCGCCGTAGACGCGGCCGCCACCGCTCAAGCGGCTGGCAATGAACGCATCGCTGACCGCCGCGTTACCGCCTTCGAGCAACAGTTTGGCCTGCAAACCGAGGGCGATATCTTCGGTCAACTGCCGCGCCCGATACTGAATGTCGCGGGTGTCCTTGAACTGCGCCTGCAATTGTTGGATATGCGCGGCCAGACGTTTGTCGCCATGACCATCGCCCAGTTCACTGAACAACACATCCAGCACACCCGGCTCTTTCGATAACGCGCGCAGCACGTCGAGGCACTGCACGTTGCCCGAACCTTCCCAGGTCGAATTCACCGGGGCTTCACGGTACAGCCGCGGCAGAATGCTGTCCTCGACATAACCGGCACCGCCCATGCATTCGGCGGCTTCGTTGATCATTCCCGGCGCGCGCTTGCAGATCCAGTATTTGCCCACCGCTGTCACCAGCCGCGCAAACTGCGCTTCGTGGCGATCATCCAGATGATCGAGCGCCTTGCCCATGCGCAAACTGAGCGCCAGCGCGGCTTCACTTTCCAGCGCCAGATCGGCGAGCACGTTCTGCATCAACGGCTGCTCGCTGAGCAATTTGCCGCCGACCTTGCGATGCGCGCAGTGATGGCTGGCCTGGGTCAGCGCCTGGCGCATCAGCGAGCTGGAGCCGACCATGCAATCGAAACGGGTCATCGCCACCATCTCGATGATGGTTGGTACGCCGCGGCCTTCTTCGCCGATCATCCACGCCAGCGCACCACGAAATTCGACTTCGCTGGAGGCATTGGACTGATTGCCGAGTTTGTTTTTCAGACGCTGGATGTAGAACTGATTGCGCGTGTCGTCGGGGCGATGGCGCGGCAGCAGAAAGCAGCTCAAGCCCTTGTCGGTCTGCGCCAGCGTAAGGAAGGCATCGCACATCGGCGCCGAGCAGAACCACTTGTGCCCGACCAGTTCATACGCCTGGCCCGGGCCACTGGCGCCGACCGGATAAGCCTTGGTGGTGTTGGCGCGCACGTCGGTGCCGCCCTGCTTCTCGGTCATCGCCATGCCGATGGTCACGCCGGCCTTGTGCTCCATGCCGACGTTGCGTGGGTCGTATTCGGTGGAAAGGACTTTCGGCAGCCATTGCTCGGCCAGATCCGGCTGCAAACGCAGGGCCGGCACGCTGGCGAAGGTCATGGTCAACGGGCAACCGCTGCCGGCCTCGGCCTGGCTGTGCAGATAGGTCATGGAGGCGCGGGCGACATGCGCGCCGTCCTGCGGGTGAGCCCACGGCAGCGAGGTCAGGCCGTGTTCGATCGCGCTGCGCATCAACTGGTGATACGCCGGATGAAACTCCACCAGATCGATGCGATGACCGTAGCGATCATGGCTGGCAAACACCGGTTTGTTCTGGTTGGCGAGGAAGCCGGCCTCCATCAGTGGGCCACCGGCGAGCGCCCCGTAGGCCTCGATCCGCGACTCGGCCCAGCCGGCGCCAAACCGGCGCGACCATTCCTGCAACGGCAGATCGAGGCGGTACAGATTGGTGCCGTCCAGCGACGGTGGCTGATTGGTGACTTCGTGGGTTTCGGCGAACTGATGCAGGTTCATCGCGGCGGCTCCTTGATTCGGCAGGAAGTCAGTTAAGCACCGGCCCCACGCCGATCAAAGTGGCATATCCGCCGAATTTGCGGCGCTTTTACCCTGCTCTCAGCACAGCACGCGACGCTCCAGCGCCGACTGCAACTCTTCGAATTTCACCGGTTTGTTCAGGTAATCGATGGACACGCCGGTGGCGCACAGGTCGCGCTCGGCCTGCAGGGCGAGCAGGAACACCGGCAGGTGCGCGCAGCCTGGCAACGCATGAATCTGGCAGCACAACGAGGCGCCGTCGTGGGCCGGCAACTGGCAGTCGATCAGTACGGCGTCGAAGCTTCCGCGCTGCAAGCAGGCCAGTGCCGCCGTCGCGTTGTCGGCGGTGCGCACGCGAAAGCCGAGCTTGAGCAGCATGCCGCGCATCACCAATTGATTGACGCTGTTGTCGTCCACCAGCAACACCGTGCAGTCCTGCGGCAAACGAATCTGCTTCTGCGTGGACGAGAACTCCAGCGCCGGTTCGATCACCGGCAATTCAAACTCGACATCCAGTTGAAAACGGCTGCCGCGCCCCGGCTCGGAGCGGTGGGTCAGCTTGCCGCCGAGCAGCTCAACCAGTTGCCGGCAGATCGCCAGGCCGACACCGAGGCCGCCGTATTCGCGGGTCATCGAACCGTCGAGCTGGAAGAAGCGCTGATACATCGTCGCCTCGCCCAGATCGGTAAAGCCGATGCCGGTGTCGATGACCGCAAACGACAGCGCCAGACGATTATCCGTCGAGGGTTTGCCGGTCACGCGCAGCGCCAGACCACCGACGCGAGTGAACTTGATCGCGTTATCCAGCAGGCACTCCAGGCATTGCGCGAGTTTGGCGCTGTCGCCGTGCAGGCGATCCGGCAGCGTTGGCAGCACATCGACCTTGAAGTCCAGCGACTTGCTCGCCGCGTTACCCTCGAATTGCACGCGCAGTGCCTCGATCACGGCGCGCAGGCTGAAAGTGCCCGAGGACGCCTTGAGCTTGCCAGCCTGCAATTCGGTCAGCGTGAGGATGCCGTTGACCATGCGCATCATGTCCCGTGCGGAACCGGCGGCCGTCTGCTGATATTGCTCGAGCTCCGGGTCCATCTCGACGGTCTGCATCAATTCCAGCGAGCCGATCACACCGTTCATGGGCGTGCGCAATTCATGGGTCAGAGTGGCGAGGAATTCGTCCTTGAGCTTGTTGCTGTGCGCCAGTTGCTGGTTGAGCACTTCGAGCTTCTGTCCGGCGTCGTACAGCGTCTGTGCCTGCTGCTCACGCATGGCGTTGATGCGGTCGGCCAGCGCCAGTGACAGCAGCGCCACTTCGATGGCCGAACCGATCTGGCTGGCGTACATGGTCAGGAACACGTTCGGCAGCAGGCCCAGCACCATCAGCGTATTGACGATGCCGCCGAGCAGGAACGCCGACCAGGCAATGATGAAATAGCGCGCCACCCGCAGACCGCGCCACCAGGCGAGAATCCCTGCGGCGAAAATCACCACGGTGAAGGTCAGCGCCAGTGTCGTCGCCAGACGCAAGGCCAGCGCATAGCTGGTCATCAGCGACAGCCCGATCACCACGGCGCTGAAGGCAATCAGCCCGATCAGCAAGCGATCGAGCCAGCGGCTGTGGGTGCGGGTCTGCAGGAAGCTGCGGGCGAACTGGCTGCCGAACAGGCCGGCGCAGCCAATGAAGAATGGCGTGGCAGCGTTGGCCCACCAGGGGTTGTCCGGCCAGAAATACTCGACCGCCGCGCCGTTGACCGACAACTGATAGAGGCCGAACGAGCCGATGTAGAAGATGTAATAGAGGTAACTGGTGTCGCGCACGCTCAGGTAGATGAACAGGTTGTAGACCAGCATCCCCAGCAATACGCCATAAATGATGCCGAGCACATACAGGCGCACCGGCTGGTCTTCGAGATAAGCGGTGCTCGACCACAACGTCACCGGCGCCTGGATCGAGCCTTCGCTGGCCAGACGCAAGTACAGCGTTTGTTGCTGATCGGGTTTGAACGGCAGGTCGAACAGGTAATTGTTCTGGCGGATCTCGCGACTGGCGAAGGGCAAGGCATCGCCGGTCTGGCGCACCAGGCGATAGTCGCCAGCAGCATCGGGCAAGTACAAATCAAGATGATCGAGTGGTGGGTAAGCCAGCTCCAGCAACCAGGTGCGCTGGGCGGCGGGGTTGCTCGGACGATAATGCAGGTCGATCTTCAGCCAGAACGCCGAACGCGAGTAACCGGCGTTGAGCGTGGCCTTGTCGTGGGCCTTGAAATGGCCGGCGGTTGCCTGCGCGCGAACGTCAGCGAGGCTCGCCTGACCGCTCGGGTCTTCGAACACTTGCAGCGATCGGCCCAGTGGCAGGCTCTGGGTGAATTCGTCGAACTCGACGGCGCTCGCCATGAGGGGCAAGCAGAACAGCAACATCAGCAAATAGCGCATTGAAGCCCCAGCGTGGCTCGTCCGGTTGTGTCAGGAAGCCCCCCATTCCCTTTGAGTAGACGTAAAACCGGTATTACCTGTTATTGGTTTGGATCCAGCCTAGCATAGCCGCTGATGGCCATTAAGCACCATCGAAACTTTTCCTACAAAGGCTCTAGAACGGGCGTTTCAGAGCAAAGCTGCGGACTAGAGCTGTTGAGTCGGTCAAGTTGTGACAATGCGGTCGGAATCTCTGTCCGGGATATCGGCCAGGAGCAACGGCACTGAACCCGAAAATCAGCTTTGGTGGTAAGCTCGCGCACCATGAATATCTACAGCTCCCGCCCCGTTGTCCTCTGTCTCTCCGGCCACGACCCCAGTGGTGGCGCCGGCCTGCAGGCAGATATCGAAGCCCTGCTCGCGCAAGGTTGCCATGCGGCTCCGGCCGTCACCGCCCTGACCGTGCAAGACACGGTCAATGTCACAGACTTTCGCGTCCTCGACCGTGAGTGGGTACTGGCCCAGGCCAATGCCGTGCTCAACGACTCCGAAGTCGCGGCGGTGAAGCTGGGCATGCTTGGTTCGCTGGAGATGGTCGACACCGTTGTCGAACTGCTCTCGGCGCACCCGCATTTGCCGGTGGTCTGCGACCCGGTGCTGCGCGCCGGCGGCGGCGGACGCCTGGGCAAGGACGAAGTCGGTTATGCGATGCGCGAGCGGCTGCTGCCGCTGTCGATCATCGCCACGCCCAACCTGCCCGAAGCGCGCATCCTCGCCGAACTGCCTGATGGCACCGCGGACGAGTGCGCTGAAAAACTCCTGCCATTCGTCAAAAACCTGCTGATCACCGGCGGCCATGGCGACGAAACTGAAATCCACAACCGCGTGTACAGCCGCGACGGTCTGCGTGAAACCTTTATTTGCCAGCGTCTGCCCGGCAGCTATCACGGCTCCGGTTGCACCCTGGCCAGCGCCCTCGCCGGGCGCCTGGCCCAGGGCGAACACCTGGCCAGCGCCGTGCGCAGTGCACTGGATTACACCTGGCGCACCCTGCGCGATGCCGAACAACTGGGCAAAGGCCAGTTCGTCCCGCGTCGCCTGCCGCTGGATTTCTGCTCGTAACGTCGTGAGGTCTGCCCGATGAAACTACGTGGCCTGTATGCCATTACCGACAGCACACTGCTGGCCGGCAAGTTTCTGTCTTACGTGGAGGCGGCGCTGGAAGGCGGCGTCACCCTGCTGCAATACCGCGACAAAAGCAGCGACGAAGCCCGCCGCTTGCGCGAGGCCGAAGCGCTGCGCGATTTGTGCGAGCGCTACAAGACCCAGCTGATCATCAACGATGACGCCGAGCTGGCCGCGCGCCTCAATGTCGGCGTGCATCTGGGTCAGACCGACGGCCCGCTGTCGCCGATCCGCGCCCTGCTCGGTTCGAAAGCGATCATCGGTTCGACCTGTCACGACCAGCTTGCCCTCGCCGGGCAAGCCGCCAAAGAAGGCGCAAGCTACGTCGCCTTCGGCCGTTTCTTCAACTCCAGCACCAAACCCGGCGCGCCGAGTTGCAGCCTCGAGCTGCTCGACGAAGCCAAACGTACACTGCATCTGCCGGTCTGCGCGATTGGCGGCATCACCCTCGACAACGCCGCGCCACTGGTGGCCCATGGGGTCGATCTGCTGGCGGTGGTCCACGGCCTGTTCGGTGCTGAAAACACCGCCGAAGTGACCCGCCGCGCCCGCGCGTTCAATGAATTGTTCAAAGCCTGAAGATTGAGAGCCCGATCATGTCTCGTTCCGAAACCCTGTTTGCCAATGCCCAGAAACACATTCCCGGTGGCGTCAACTCGCCGGTTCGCGCGTTCAAAAGCGTCGGCGGTACGCCGCTGTTCTTCAAACACGCTGAAGGCGCTTACGTCACCGACGAAGACGACAAGCGTTATGTCGATTACGTCGGCTCGTGGGGCCCGATGATTCTCGGCCACAGCCATCCGGACGTACTTGATGCTGTGCGCAATCAGCTGCAACACGGTTTGTCCTACGGCGCGCCGACCGCGATGGAAACCGAGATGGCCGATCTGGTCTGCTCGCTGGTGCCGTCGATGGACATGGTGCGCATGGTCAGCTCCGGCACCGAAGCGACCATGAGCGCGATCCGTCTGGCCCGTGGTTACACCGGTCGCGACAGCATCATCAAGTTCGAAGGTTGCTACCACGGCCACTCCGACAGCCTGCTGGTCAAGGCCGGTTCCGGCGCGCTGACCCAAGGCGTACCGAGTTCGGCCGGTGTGCCGGCGGCGTTCGCCAAACACACCCTGACCCTGCCGTTCAACGACATCGAAGCGGTTGAGCAGATGCTTGCCGAAGTCGGTGAAGACGTCGCCTGCATCATCGTCGAGCCGGTCGCCGGCAACATGAACTGCGTGCCACCGGCTCCGGGTTTCCTTGAAGGTCTGCGTTCGCTGTGCGACAAGCACGGCGTGGTGCTGATTTTCGACGAAGTGATGACCGGTTTCCGCGTCGCCCTCGGCGGTGCGCAGGCGTACTACGGCGTCACCCCGGACCTGACCACCTTCGGCAAGATCATCGGCGGCGGCATGCCGGTCGGCTGCTTCGGCGGCAAGCGCGCAATCATGGAACGCATCGCGCCGCTGGGCCCGGTGTACCAGGCCGGTACGCTGTCAGGTAACCCGTTGGCGATGGCCGCTGGCCTGACCACCCTGCGTCTGATCAGCCGTCCGGGTTTCCATGCCGAACTGACCGACTACACCACGCGCCTGCTCGACGGTCTGCAACAACGCGCCGATGCCGCGGGCATTCCGTTCGTGACGACACAGGCCGGTGGCATGTTCGGCCTGTATTTCAGCGGCGCCGACGACATCGTCACCTTTGACGACGTGATGGCCAGCGACGCTGCACTGTTCGGGCGCTTCTTCCACCTGATGCTCGAAGGTGGCGTGTACCTCGCTCCGAGCGCCTTCGAAGCCGGTTTCACTTCGATCGCCCACGGCGAAGCCGAGTTGCAACTGACGCTGGACGCCGCCGAGCGTGCCTTTGCCGCACTGAAATAACCGCCGTACCGCTGACGTTGGCTATCGCCAGCGTCAGCTTTCACCTACACCCCTGCCGTTTTTCCCACGCCGCTGCTAAAAATCTTGTAGAAAGTGGGCGATATATCCCCCACGCAGCAGAAAAACGAGTAAAGACTTTGTAAGGTTGGCCCTGCTTATTTCATAATGCGCGCTTATTGGATCCCCCGACGGGTCCGCGCGCCCTTCAGAGGTAAGTCGATTCCCATGAACCGCACCGGCCGCACCCTTGCATTGGGCTGCCTGTTGCTCCTTCAGCCCCTGCTCGCGCATGCACAAGCAGGCGGCAACTCGTTGTTGATCCCGGCGATGGGTCGTTGCACCCTCAATACTCAGCCGCAAGACGTCACGCAGGCACTGGCCGCCTGCCAGAAAGCGGCGGACGAAGGGGATGCGCAAGCACAATACGAGTTGGGTGAGTTCTACTACGACGGCAAGAACGCGCCGCGCGACCTCAATCAAGCCATGAGCTATTTCGAAAAGGCCTCGCTGCAAGGCCACGCTCAGGCACAGTTCAAGCTCGGCACCATGTTCTTCCACGGCGAAGGTGTGCAGGCCAACAATATCCAGGCGTACATCGTGCTGAAGATGGCGGCGGTCAACGGTGCCGAAGAGGCGCTGGACACGGCCGATGAAGTCTCGGAGAACATGTCCCGCGAAGACCTCGAAACCGCGACCCAGGTGCTCGGGCAGATCTTCCGCAAATACCTGATGGAATTGCAGAGCGCCGATGGGCGTACGCCGTTCTCACCCCTTCCCTGATTCTTGTAGCGCTGCGGCCGGCCCCATCGCGAGCAGGCTCGCTCCCACATTGGAATGCACTTCCCTGTGGGAGCGAGCCTGCTCGCGAAGGAGGCGACGCGGTCTTGAGGGTTACTTCTCGGGCATCGGCATCGGGAACGGCATGACATTGCCGACCGCGCCGCGGGCTTCGCTGATTTTCGGTGTACCCAGACGCTCGACTTCGTCGATACGCACGATCGAATGCATCGGCACAAAGCTGCGCACCACGCCTTCGAACTGCGCCTTGAGCTTTTCTTCGCTCGGGTCGACGACCACTTGCGTGCGCTCGCCAAAGACGAACTCTTCCACTTCCAGAAAACCCCACAGATCACTTTGATAGATCTGCTTGGCGTACATTTCGAACACCTGGCCCTGGTTGAGGAAAATCACCTTGTAGATTGGAGCTTCGCGTTTGGTCATGGCGGGCGGATAACATCGGGGTAAAAATGGGGGCGCGAACTATAGCATAGCCACCGGACGCACAGCGGTAGGAACCTGACGGCTTGTTCCCTATAATGCGCGGTTCTTCGAATCACGTGACGACACTAATCCATGGCCAAGAAGCTTTACATCGAAACCCACGGTTGCCAGATGAACGAGTACGACAGCTCGCGCATGGTCGATCTGCTGGGCGAACATCAGGCCCTGGAAGTCACCGCTCGCGCGGAAGACGCCGACGTGATTCTGCTCAACACCTGCTCGATCCGCGAGCGCGCCCAGGATCGGGTGTATTCGCAGCTCGGGCGCTGGCGCGAACTGAAGCTGGCCAACCCGGACATGGTCATTGCGGTCGGCGGTTGCGTCGCCAGTCAGGAAGGCGCGGCGATCCGCGATCGCGCCCCATACGTCGACGTGGTCTTCGGCCCACAGACCCTGCACCGCCTGCCGGAAATGATCGACGCCGCGCGCAGCAGCAAGCTGCCCCAAGTCGATGTGTCGTTCCCGGAAATCGAAAAATTCGACCACTTGCCCGAGCCGCGCATCGATGGCCCGAGCGCCTACGTGTCGGTGATGGAAGGTTGCAGCAAGTACTGCACCTTCTGCGTGGTGCCTTACACCCGTGGCGAAGAAGTCAGCCGGCCGTTCGACGACGTGATCGCCGAAATCATTCACCTCGCCGAACACGGCGTGCGTGAAGTGACCCTGCTGGGCCAGAACGTCAACGGCTACCGCGGCGCTACGCATGACGGGCGCATGGCCGATCTGGCCGAGCTGATCCGCGTGGTCGCGGCCGTCGATGGCATCGACCGCATTCGCTATACCACGTCGCACCCGCTGGAGTTTTCCGACAGCCTGATCCAGGCCCACGCCGAGGTGCCGGAGCTGGTCAAGCACCTGCATTTGCCGGTGCAGTCGGGTTCCGACCGGATTCTCGCGGCAATGAAGCGCAACCACACCGCGCTGGAATACAAATCCAAACTGCGCAAACTGCGCGCGGCGGTGCCGGGAATCTGCATCAGCTCGGACTTTATCGTGGGTTTCCCCGGCGAGACCGAGAAAGATTTCGAGCAGACCATGAAGCTGATCGCCGATGTCGGCTTCGACTTTTCCTACTCGTTCGTTTACAGCCAGCGCCCCGGGACCCCGGCCGCAGACCTGGCTGACGACACTCCGGAAGAGCTGAAAAAAGAACGTCTGAATGCGCTGCAACATCGCCTGAACCAGCAAGGGTTCGAAATCAGCCGACAAATGGTCGGTTCGATCCAGCGCATTCTGGTAACCGATTATTCGAAGAAAGACCCCGGCGAACTGCAGGGGCGCACCGAGAATAACCGTATCGTCAACTTCCGCTGCGACAATCCAACCTTGATCGGCCAGTTCGCCGACGTGCACATCGACGCGGCGCAACCGCACTCATTGCGCGGCTCACTAATCCAGTAACAAGATCAGCGGCACTGGAGAACCTGTGGGAGCTGGCTTGCCAGCGATGGGGCCATCAGTCGGAAAGTCAATTCGCCTGCTGAACCGCTATCGCTGGCAAGCCAGCTCCCACAGGGATGTTGATTGAAGCTGAGATATTTAAGAGCTTTCGCCCCCACGCCTCTGGCGTTATCCTTGATTTCACCTCAATTGCCCCAGGGCGGCTAAATACGACCTTGAACGCACCCATCGAACCACATCGTTTCATTCTCGAGCCCTTTGAGGCTCGCCGCTTCGCCAATCTGTGCGGGCAATTCGACGAGCATCTGCGCTTGATCGAACATCGCCTGGCCATCGAGATCCGCAACCGCGGCAATCAATTCGAACTGATCGGCGACCCCAAGCTCACCACGTCTGCGGAAAACCTGCTGCGCCGTCTGTATCGGGAAACCAAGGCGACCGAGCTGTCGCCGGACATGGTTCACCTGTTCCTGCAGGAATCGGCTGTCGAGCAACTGGACAACCCCGCGCCCGCCGAACCGTCCGTCGCCCTGCGCACGAAAAAAGGCATGATTCGCCCACGCGGCCTGAATCAGCAGCGCTACGTCAAGGAAATCCTCGGCAACGACATCAACTTCGGCATCGGCCCTGCCGGCACCGGCAAGACCTATCTGGCCGTGGCCTGCGCCGTCGATGCGCTGGAGCGTGAGCAGATCCGGCGCATCCTGCTGGTGCGTCCGGCGGTTGAAGCGGGTGAAAAACTCGGCTTCCTGCCCGGCGACCTGTCGCAGAAGATCGACCCGTACCTGCGCCCGCTCTATGACGCGCTGTACGAAATGCTCGGCTTCGAATACGTGGCCAAGCTGATCGAACGTCAGGTGATCGAAGTGGCACCGCTGGCTTACATGCGCGGTCGCACGCTGAACAACAGCTTCATCATTCTCGACGAAAGCCAGAACACCACCGTCGAACAGATGAAAATGTTCCTGACGCGGATCGGCTTCGGTTCCACCGCGGTCATCACCGGGGACATCACCCAGGTCGATCTGCCGCGTGGCACCAAGTCCGGCCTGCATCATGTGATCGAAGTGCTCAAAGATGTGCCGGGCATAAGCTTCACGCACTTCCAGCCCAAGGACGTGGTGCGCCATCCTTTGGTGCAGCGGATCGTCGAAGCCTACGAGCGCTTCGAAAGCCGCGCCGATGCACCCAAGGAAGCCGCGCGCGATGCTTGAGCTCGATCTGCAAATCGCCACCGAAGCGTCGGCGCCGAGTGAAGCCCAATTCCGTCAGTGGTGCGAACTGGCCCTGCGCCAGCGCACCGCCGATTCGGAAATGACCATTCGTCTGGTCGACGAAGACGAAGGTCGCGTGCTCAACCACACCTGGCGGCAAAAGGACTACGCAACCAACGTCCTGTCGTTCCCCGCGGACGTCCCGGACGAGCTGCTGGATATCCCGCTGCTCGGCGATCTGGTGATCTGCGTCGCCGTGGTTGAACGCGAAGCCGCCGAACAGGGCAAGGAACTTAACGCCCACTGGGCACATCTGGTCATTCACGGCTGCTTGCATCTGCTCGGTTACGACCATATAGAAGATGACGAAGCCGAAGAAATGGAAGCACTGGAACGCGAGTTACTTGCTGAACTCGGCTTTCCCGATCCGTACGCGGACGACGAAACCGAACCATCCCCTACTGTTACAACAAAGGATTCAGAGTAATCGCTATGAGCGAAGATCGATCGAGCAACGGGCAGAAGTCATGGCTGGGTAAGCTCACCCAGGCTTTTGCCCACGAGCCGAAGAACCGTCAGGAGCTCCTCGAGCTGCTGCGTGATGCACATCAGAACAAACTGCTGGACAGCGAAGCGCTGGCCATCGTCGAAGGCGCCATTCAGGTGGCTGACCTGCAAGTACGCGACATCATGGTCCCGCGCTCGCAGATGATCAGCATCAAGGCAACCCAGACACCCCGCGAATTTCTCCCTGCCGTGGTCGACTCGGCCCACTCGCGCTATCCGGTCATCGGCGAAAGCCATGACGACGTGATGGGCGTGCTGCTGGCCAAGGATCTGCTGCCGCTGATCCTCAAGGAGAACGGCGACAGCTTCAACATCAAGGACCTGCTGCGCCCGGCCACCTTCGTGCCGGAGTCCAAGCGTCTGAACGTGTTGCTGCGTGAATTCCGTGCCAACCACAACCACATGGCCATCGTCATCGACGAATACGGCGGCGTGGCCGGTCTGGTGACGATCGAAGACGTGCTGGAACAGATCGTCGGCGATATCGAAGACGAACACGACGTCGAAGAAGACAGCTACATCAAGCCGCTGCCCAGCGGTGACTTCCTGATCAAGGCGCTGACGCCGATCGAGAACTTCAACGAGTTCTTCGACAGCGAGTTCTCCGATGACGAATTCGACACGGTCGGCGGTCTGGTGATGAGCGCGTTCGGCCACTTGCCAAAACGCAACGAAATCACTGAAATCGGCGCCTATCGTTTCCGCATTCTGAATGCCGACAGCCGTCGGATTCATTTGCTGCGTCTGACCCCTATCGCCCGGTAAGAAAATCTAAGGATTGGGGTATGTCATCAGCTATTTCCTGCATCGCGTTGCGCCTGAAAGCGGGCCAGGCAAGGCGCAGTCCGTAGGGAATGGCATTCCCTTTCCAAGGACTGCAACGCAGCATGGCCCGCTTTCAGGCACAACCCGAAGGGCCGGGCCTGCTGTTACGTAGGGCTGCGTTACTCGTCGCTCATTTGAAAAACCAAACCACACTCCTCGTGCCTTGCCCTACGTAACAGCAGGCCCGGCGCGATACAGGAAATAGCTGATGACATACCCCCTGCGCTGGACTACCCGCCCCGGCTGGCCCGGTAACCTGCTGGCCGTGGCGGCCGGTGCAATCACCACCTTCGCGCTTGCGCCTTTCAACATCTGGCCGCTGGCTTTGCTGGCGGTCGGCTTGTTTTATGCCGGTTTGCGCGAGCTAAGTCCGCGTCAGGCGCTGGGTCGTGGCTGGTGCTTCGGTTTTGGCCTGTTCGGCGCCGGCACCAGCTGGATCTATTACAGCATTCACCATTTTGGCGGCGCTTCAGTGCTGCTCGCCGGGTTCCTGATGCTGCTGTTCACCGCCGCGATCGCGTGGTTTTTCGCCCTGCCTGCCTGGTTGTGGGCGCGCTGGCTGCGCCGCAATGAGGCGCCAGTGGCCGATGCCCTGGCGTTTGCTGCGCTTTGGGTCGGGCAGGAAGCGTTTCGTGGCTGGTTCCTCACCGGTTTCCCGTGGTTGTACTCCGGTTACAGCCAGCTCGACGGCCCGTTGGCCGGGCTCGCACCGGTCGGCGGCATGTGGCTGGTGTCGTTCGTTCTGGCACTGACCGCCGCGCTGATCTACAACGCACGGCGCTTGCTGCAGACTCGTCGCAAAGCTTTTGTCGCCGCTGGATTGTTGCTGCTGGTCGGGCCTTGGGTGGCCGGCATTGCGCTCAAGGGTCATGCCTGGACCAGTCCGTCGGGCGCGCCACTGAGCGTCGCGGCGATTCAGGGCAACGTCGCGCAAAGCATGAAATGGGACCCGGCTGAACTCAACGCGCAACTGGCGCTGTACCGGGACTTGAGCTTTCGCTCGAAACCGGTCGACCTGCTGATCTGGCCGGAAACCGCTGTGCCGGTGCTCAAGGAATCCGCCGAGGGATACCTGAGCATGATGGGTAACTTCGCCGCCGAGCGTAAATCGGCGCTGATTACCGGCGTGCCGATCCGCCAGACCGTGCACAAGGAAAGACGTTTCTTCAACGGCATCACCGTAGTCGGCGAAGGCGATGGCACTTACCTGAAGCAGAAACTGGTGCCGTTCGGCGAATACGTACCGTTGCAGGACATCCTGCGCGGGCTGATCGCATTCTTCGACCTGCCGATGTCCGACTTCGCCCGTGGCCCGTCCGATCAGGCGCTGTTGCAAGCCAAGGGTTACCAGATCGCCCCGTTCATTTGTTACGAAGTGGTGTACCCGGAGTTTGCGGCCGGGCTGTCGGCGCGCAGCGATCTGCTGCTGACGATCAGCAACGATACCTGGTTCGGCACCTCCATCGGTCCGCTGCAACATCTGCAGATGGCGCAGATGCGCGCACTTGAGGCTGGCCGCTGGATGATTCGCGCCACCAACAATGGCGTGACGGGGCTGATCAACCCGTTCGGCCAGATCACCGCGCAGATTCCGCAGTTCGAACAGGGCGTACTGTACGGTGATGTGGTGCCGATGCACGACCTGACGCCCTATCTGCAATGGCGTTCATGGCCGTTGATTGCGCTGTGCCTGCTGTTGTTCGGCTGGGCGCTGATGGCTAACCGGATGTCGAAAACCCTTTAAAAGCTTCGCGAGCAGGCTCGCTTCCACATTGGAATGCATTTGAAGGTGGGAGCGAGCCTGCTCGCGAAGAGGATGTCAGCAGCAGCCAGTCAATCAGGGCTGGCCTCACCTCGGTAAAACAACGAATACCCCACCTGTCCCACCGCCTCGTTCAGCAACTGCCCGCTCTGCCAGATCGATTTGAACTCTGGCAACCAGCCGCCAAACGGTCGAGCGTTGTCGGTGCCCAGAAAGCCGACCGGCGCCGGTACCACCTCGAATCCCGCTTGTTTGAAGCTCCACACCGCCCGCGGCATGTGCCAGGCCTGAGTGACCACAACCACGCGTTTGATGCCTTGCGACAGCAATATATCGGCACTGAATCGGGCGTTTTCCCACGTGGTACGGCTTTCGCCTTCCTGCCAGCGCACTGCCACGCCGAAATCATCGCGCAGCGAATCCGCCATCAACTTCGCCTCGGTCGGCGGCGTACCGTAATGCAAGCCGCCGCTGGTCAGGATCGGTAAACCGGAGGCTTTGGCAAGACGTGCCGCGTAGCGCTGGCGCTCGAGCCCGATACCGGTCGGCTGGTCTTCACCCCACGCCAGATCGCCCCGCTCGCGACCGGAACCGAGTACGACAATCGCATCGGCCCGCTGCGCCAGCGTCGTCCACGCCCCGCGGGCCAGCGGCGGCTCGCGCTCCAGCGCCTTGGCGCCCCACTGCACAACCACCGGCAGGCTCATCAGCCACAGGCCGCCCAGGCCGAGCGCGAAACAAAGGCCAGCGAGGCGCGGCCGCGAACGACGCAGCCACCAGGCGGCCAGCAACAGCAGCAAGAGAATGCCGGGCGGCAACAGCAGTTGTTTGATCAGATAACGAAAGGGCATCGGGCATCTCCACAGATGCCCGAAGCCTAAGAGTGTTGCTGATGCGTTACAACCAATAGGCCGGATCCCGTTGAAAAAGATCCGTTTCCTGACCTGCCATGCGTTTACCTGGCCCGCGACGAACGAACCTTGACGGTGTCTTTGCCGAGTGCCCGGTCCTTGAGCCAGATGACCTTGGCCGAATGTGCTGCATCCAACTGCTTGACTGCCTGTGACAGGCACCCCTGCATTTCCCGCTCGCTGCGGTCCAGATAAGCCTTGACCAGTTTGAACTCGGCGGGACTCAAGCCACGCAACTCCAGCTCCAGGGGGCGCTCATCGCGCAGCCGGTCAGCGGTTTTTACAGCGTCCAGGGCCATGCCCAGACGATCGATCAACCTTTCGTACAACTCGGGTTTCGTCACGTTTTTCTGCCGTTGCTCCACCATCCCTCACCTCATTGAAGATAAGACTCACTCCCCACTTAGAGCTTAGCTTCGATGCACAAACCGGCGGCACGCCGCGACAAACGGCCCTCGCCCCCGAATCGGGCGGGCCAAACTGCTGAATCAGGGTTTCCCTAGGCCAAGCGCGGTCATGTATGCTACGGCGCTTCCTGTCATTCCACTTCCAGCGCATCCGGGCCACCCCGCCTGTCGCCGTCGAAGAGGATTAGGCCACCCCTATCCAGTACAAAAAGTAGCCATGCACGAACAATATCAACCCCGTGAGATCGAAGCCGCCGCCCAGTCGTTCTGGGACGAGCAAAAGTCCTTTGAAGTCAGTGAACAGCCAGGCAAGGAAACCTACTACTGCCTGTCGATGTTCCCTTACCCCAGCGGCAAGCTACACATGGGGCACGTGCGCAACTACACCATCGGTGACGTGATTTCCCGCTACCAGCGCATGCTCGGCAAGAACGTCCTGCAACCCATGGGCTGGGACGCGTTCGGCATGCCGGCAGAAAACGCCGCGATGAAGAACAACGTCGCACCGGCCAAATGGACCTACGAAAACATCGCCTACATGAAAACCCAGCTGCGCAGCCTGGGTCTGGCGGTCGACTGGTCGCGCGAAGTCACCACCTGCAAGCCTGACTACTACCGCTGGGAACAATGGCTGTTCACGCGCCTGTTCGAAAAAGGCGTGATCTACCGCAAGAACGGCACCGTCAACTGGGACCCGATCGACCAGACCGTTCTCGCCAACGAGCAGGTGATCGACGGTCGCGGCTGGCGTTCCGGCGCGCTGATCGAAAAGCGCGAAATCCCGATGTACTACTTCAAGATCACCGCCTACGCCGATGAGCTGCTCGAAAGCCTCGATGAACTGGATGGCTGGCCGGAACAGGTCAAAACCATGCAGCGCAACTGGATCGGCAAGTCGCGCGGGATGGAAGTGCAGTTTCCGTACAACGTCGATTCGATCGGCGAAGCCGGCACCCTGAAAGTCTTCACCACCCGTCCGGACACCTTGATGGGCGCGACCTATGTTGCCGTGGCGGCCGAGCATCCGCTGGCCACTCTGGCGGCAAAAAACAACCCTGAGCTGCAAGCGTTCATCGCTGAGTGCAAGGGCGGCAGCGTCGCCGAAGCCGACGTTGCCACGCAGGAGAAAAAAGGCCTGCCGACCGGCCTGTTCGTCGAGCACCCGCTGACCGGCGAAAAACTGCCGGTGTGGGTCGCCAACTATGTGCTGATGCACTACGGCGACGGCGCAGTCATGGCCGTACCGGCACACGACGAGCGCGATTTCGAATTTGCCCACAAGTACAACCTGCCGGTGAAATCGGTGGTGCGCACCAGTTCCGGCGAAAGCAACCCGGCCCCGTGGCAAGATGCCTACGGAGAGCACGGCACGCTGATCAACTCAGGCGAATTCGACGGCCTCGATTTCGCCGGCGCGTTCGACGCCATGGAAGTCGCTCTGATCAAGAAACAACTGGGCGCCTCGCGCACCCAGTTCCGCCTGCGCGACTGGGGCATCAGCCGCCAGCGCTACTGGGGCTGCCCGATCCCGATCATTCACTGCGATACCTGCGGTGACGTGCCGGTGCCGGAAGATCAACTGCCGGTAGTCCTGCCCGAAGACGTGGTGCCGGACGGCGCCGGTTCACCACTGGCGCGCATGCCCGAGTTCTACGAATGCAGCTGCCCGAAATGCGGCCAGCCTGCCAAACGTGAAACCGACACCATGGACACCTTCGTCGAGTCGTCGTGGTACTACGCCCGCTACGCCTCGCCGCACTTCACCGGTGGGCTGGTGGAAAAATCCGCGGCCGACCACTGGCTGCCGGTCGATCAGTACATCGGCGGCATCGAACACGCGATTCTGCACCTGCTCTACGCGCGCTTCTTCCACAAGCTGATGCGTGACGAAGGGCTGGTGAGCTCCAACGAGCCGTTCAAGAACCTGCTGACCCAGGGCATGGTGATCGCCGAAACCTACTACCGTCGCGAAGCCAACGGTGCCTACACCTGGTTCAACCCGGCGGATGTGGAACTGGAGCGCGACAGCAAGGCCAAGGTCATCAGCGCCAAACTGAAATCCGACGGCCTGCCGGTGGAAATCGGTGGCACCGAGAAAATGGCCAAGTCAAAGAACAACGGCGTTGACCCACAATCGATGATCGACCAGTTCGGCGCCGACACCTGCCGCCTGTTCATGATGTTCGCCTCGCCGCCTGACATGAGCGCGGAATGGTCCGACTCCGGCGTGGAAGGCTCGCACCGCTTCCTCAAGCGCGTCTGGCGTCTGGCGCAGGCTCATGTCACTCAAGGCCTGCCGGGCAAACTGGACATCGCCAGCCTGAACGACGAGCAGAAAGCCGTGCGCCGCGCGATTCACCTCGCGATCAAGCAGGCCAGCCATGATGTCGGCCAGAACCACAAATTCAACACCGCCATCGCTCAGGTGATGACACTGATGAACGTGCTGGAAAAAGCCGCACAAGCCACCGAACAGGATCGCGCGCTGATCCACGAAGGCCTCGAAGCCGTCACGTTGCTGCTGGCACCGATCACTCCGCACATCAGCCACGAGCTGTGGAATCAGCTCGGTCACGTGGGTGCGGTGATCGACGCGGGCTGGCCGGCAGTGGATGAATCCGCGCTGGTGCAGGACAGCCTGACCCTGGTGATTCAGGTCAACGGCAAACTGCGCGGGCAGATTGAAATGCCGGCCAGCGCGACCCGCGAAGAAGTCGAAGCGGCCGCGCGTGCCAACGAAAACGTGCTGCGCTTCGTCGATGGCCTGACGATTCGCAAAGTGATCGTGGTGCCGGGCAAACTGGTCAATATCGTCGCCAGCTAATTGGATCGAGCGTCAGGTCCGCCTGACGCCGGATAAAACCTTTCGGGCCGCAAGGTCGGCCCACCTGGTTTCAAGGGGAGCAACACAATGATCAAACGCAATCTGCTGGTGATGGGCCTCGCCGTTCTGTTGAGCGCCTGTGGCTTCCAGCTGCGCGGTACCGGCACCAACGAACTGTCGATCAAGGAACTCGATCTGAGCGCCCGCAACAGCTACGGCGAAACCGTGACGCAACTGCGTCAGTTGCTCGAGTCGAGCGGCGTCAAGGTTTACAGCGGTGCGCCGTACAAGCTGTTCCTGGCTGACGAGCAGGAGAGCCAGCGCATTCTCAGCTATGCCGGCGCAGGCCGGACCGGTGAATATCAGGTCAGCACGATCCTGAGCTACGAAATCCGTGGCGATAAGAACCTGCAATTGCTGAGCGACAAGCTGGAAGTACAAAAGGTGTTCATTCACGACGGCAACAACCTCGTCGGTTCCGATCAGGAAGCCAACGACGCCCGTCGCGAAACCCGCCGCGAGCTGGTGCAACGCATGATGCTGCGCCTGCAGCAATTGACGCCGGGCCAGTTGCAGCAACTGCAGCAAGCCGCCAACGACCGCGCCAAGGCCGAAGCCGATGCGCTGGAAGCGGCACAAAAGGCTGAAGCGGAAACCCCGCGTCAGTCGCCGCTCGAAATACCGCAGCAGTAAGCTGTTCGGGGCGCTCAAGCGCCCCGATCGACTTTTCTTATGAAGCTCGCTCCCGCTCAACTCGGCAAACACCTGCAAGGCGCACTCGCGCCTGTCTATATCATCAGCGGCGATGACCCGCTGCTGTGCCAGGAAGCCGCCGACGCCATTCGCAGTGCTGCGCGCCAGCAAGGTTTCGACGAACGCCAGGTGTTCGCCGCCGACGCCAATTTCGATTGGGGCACGTTGCTGCTGGCCGGCGCGAGCATGTCGCTGTTTGCCGAAAAGCGCCTGCTGGAACTGCGCCTGCCTTCAGGCAAGCCCGGTGACAAGGGCGCTGCTGCGCTCATCGAATATTGCTCACGCCCGGCTGAAGACACCGTGCTGCTGATCAGCCTGCCCAAGCTTGACGGCAGTGCGCAGAAGACCAAATGGGGCAAGGCCCTGGTTGAAGGCCAGCAGACCCAATTCATCCAGATCTGGCCGGTGGACGCCAATCAGTTGCCGAGCTGGATTCGCCAGCGTCTGTCCCAGGCCGGCTTGTCGGCCAGTCAGGACGCTGTCGAACTGATCGCCGCGCGCGTCGAGGGCAACCTGCTCGCCGCCGCGCAGGAAATCGAAAAGCTCAAGCTGATGGCCGAGGGCGGTCAGATCACCGTCGAAACCGTGCAGGCCGCCGTGGCGGACAGTGCCCGCTTCGACGTATTCGGCCTGACCGACGCCGTGCTCAACGGTGAGCCGGCCCACGCGCTGCGCATGCTTGAAGGCTTGCGTGGCGAAGGGGTCGAACCACCGGTGATTCTATGGGCCCTGGCCCGTGAGCTGCGGCTGCTGGCCAACATTGCCTTGCAATACAGCCAGGGCACGCCGCTGGACAAATGCTTCAGCCAGTCAAAACCGCCGGTCTGGGACAAGCGCAAGCCGTTGGTCAGCAAAGCCCTGCAACGCTACTCGGCGCAACGCTGGGCGCAACTGTTGCTCGAAGCCCAGCGCATCGATGCGCAGATCAAAGGCCAGGCCGCGGGTTCGCCGTGGATGAGCCTGAGTCGTCTGGCGCTGTTGATGGCAGGACAGCGGCTGTCACTCCCCGCCGAGTAAGGCCTTCAACCGCATAGCCCCCATTCGCGAGCAGGCTCCCACATTTGACCGCGCTCTCTCAGTGGAACCCGGTCCACTGTGGGAGCGAGCCTGCTCGCGAAAGCGCTTTCACATTTGTACACAAGCGGTACTGGACAGATACACAACATCGGCAGATTATTTCCCCCGCAAAACCCACCTCACCGAGAGATCCTCATGAGCAAAAAGCCAGCAAAGCATGGCCCCAACAAGGCCAAATCCATCGTCGCCCAGCCCTTGTTCCGCAGTCGTCAGGAACGACCTTCCAAGGGCAAAGGCAGCTACCGCCGCGAAGCCTTCCAGTCTGACAGCTGGGAGGCTTCTTACTTTCTGGCTGCCTGAAGCGCAGCACCCCTCGGTCATGTTAAGGTCTGCACCTGATTCGTATTCCCTGGAACCGTGCATGCCCTTCAGTCTTTCCAATCGTTGGCCTGTTCGCCAATTGATCGCTGCCTCCAGCTTCATTCTGCTTGTCGCCTGTGCGGAAAAACCCACCGCCGCTGATGCGCAACCCCTGCAAGCCGCTCCTGTCGCCACGGCCCCAGCGATCATCCCGCCGGTAGTGCCGTCCGCCGACCCTCTCGATCTGCAACCCACCCAGACCTTTGCCGAATGGCAGGCGGGTTTCCGCAAGGATGCCCTGGCCGCCGGGATTCGCCCTGAGCTGTTCGATCGTGCGTTTGCCGATGTGAGCTTCGACGCCAGCGTGATTCGCGCCGACCGCAGTCAGCCGGAATTTTCCCGCCCGGTGTGGGAATACCTCGACGGCGCGCTGTCGCCGCTGCGCGTGCGCAAAGGCCAGACGCTGGTCAATCAATACGCCGACACCCTGCGCGACATCGAACAACGCTATGGCGTTGATCGCCAGGCGCTGGTGTCGGTGTGGGGCATGGAAAGCAACTTCGGCCAGTTCCAGGGCAGCAAGTCGGTGATCAACTCGCTGGCTACCCTCGCCTACGAAGGACGCCGTCCGGGCTTTGCCCACGCGCAACTGATTGCCGCGCTACAGATCCTGCAACAGGGCGATATCACTCCGGAGAAAATGCTGGGCTCCTGGGCCGGCGCCATGGGCCAGACCCAATTCATTCCGACCACCTACAACACCCACGCCGTGGATTTTGACGGCGATGGCCGTCGCGACATCTGGGGCAGCCCCGCCGATGCGCTGGCCTCGACTGCGCATTATTTGCAGAGTTCGGGCTGGCAGCGTGGCCAACCGTGGGGCTTCGAAGTTCAATTGCCGAGCACCTTCGATTACACCCTGGCTGACGGTGCGATTCGCAAAAGCGTCGCCGAATGGCGTCAGTTGGGCGTGAACCTGCCGAACGGTGCGCAAGTGCCGGTCGGCTCTGAGCAACTGTCCGCTGCCTTGCTGCTGCCGGCCGGTTATCGCGGGCCGGCGTTCCTGATCCTCGACAACTTCCGGGCGATCCTCAAGTACAACAACTCGTCGTCGTATGCGTTGGCGGTGAGCCTGCTGTCGGAGCGTTTCAATGGCGGCGGCTTGATCAACGGAACCTGGCCGAAAGACGACCTGCCCCTGAGCCGCACCGAGCGGATGGAATTGCAGACCTTGTTGAGCGCGCGCAACTTTGACGCTGGCACGGCGGACGGGATCATCGGCGCCAACACACGCAAGGCGATTCGCAGCGCGCAGCAGTCACTGGGCTGGCCGGCGGATGGTTATCCGACGCACAAATTGCTGGAAAGCCTGCGCGCCCAGTAGTGGGTAGGTTGTATGGACTGATGTCGCCTTCGCGAGCAGGCTCGCTCCCACAGGGGTTATGTGAGCGCCACAGACCAAATGTGTGCGAGCCTGCTCGCGAAGACTTAGTGTCAGGCGACCGATTTCTAAACCTTGATCACCACATCCTGCTCCAGCATCAACTCCTGCTTCCCCGCATCCAGGCGCACCAGCGCGCCCATCGGCAGCGTCAGGTTCGGGTCGCAATGCCCGCTGCGCCAGCCTGACAGCACCGGAATCCGCAGCGGCTCGAAGGTCTGCTTGAGCAAGCGGTTCAGGGCCTGAATATCGACCCCCGCGACATCACCCACCAACACCCCTCGCAATTTCACCAACTTGCCCGCCAGACGCATCTGCGTCAGCAAGCGGTCGATGCGATACAACGGCTCGTTAATGTCCTCGATCAGCAGAATCACCCCTTCGACATCGATTTCATAAGGCGTTCCCAACGTTGCGGCGATCATCGCCAGATTGCCGCCCAGCAGACGCCCGTGAGCGACGCCCGGCTCGACGGTGGTCAACGGATAAGCCACTGGGTGGCTGAGCACACTTCCCGCCTTCGACTGCCCGCGCAACATGGCGAAGAATGAAGTGACGGTCGACGGCTCCTTGTCCCCCAGCAGATCGGCGTTGAGCAACGGCCCGTGAAAGGTCACGAAACCGGCATAGCGACTGATCGCCAGATGCAACGCGGTGATGTCGCTGTAGCCGACGAAAGGCTTGGCGTGGCGGCTGAGCAAGTCGTAGTCGATCCGGTCGAGCAATCGCGGCGTGCCGTAACCGCCGCGCAGGCAAATGATCGCGTCGACTTCGGGGTCAGCGAATGCCGCGTGCAGGTCGCGCAGGCGCACGTCATCGCTGCCGGCCAGATAACCGTCCTTCTCGTAAACACCGGGAAACACCTTCAGCCCATAGCCACGGGCGCGCATCCATTGCAGCGCCTTTTCGGTGTCCAGCGTGCCTGGGCCGGCAGGCGCGATGACGCCGATGAGTCCTTCTGCCGGCAGCGCGGGCACGGCTCGGTGCGGGCAGAGCGTGTGAGTTGGTCGAATGGTCATCCTTGGGGCTCCCTGAGTAAATCATGCACACAGTAGTCAGCTTGAGACACAAACAAAAGCCCCTCACCCTCACCCTCACCCTCTCCCGGAGGGAGAGGTAACTGACTTAGGTGTTCGTTACATCACATTGAAATCAATGACCGAGTTGAATGAAGTTTTGAAGGGCAAGGGAATCGGCTCCCTCTCCTCGGGGAGAGGGCTGGGGTGAGGGGTGCGGCCAACACTGACTTCAAGCCTGACGCAAGGACGGATCTCAGGCAAAAAAAATGCCCGCCGGGCGAAACCTCGGCAGGCATTTTCATTTGATGCGGATCAGGAACCCAACAGCTCGGCCTTGACCAGCTTCGCCTGCTCGTCGGCGTGGTACGAAGAGCGTACCAGCGGGCCCGAGGCGACGTTTTTGAAGCCCATCTTGTAACCCTCTTCGGCGAACCAGGCGAAGGTGTCCGGGTGCACGAAACGCTGCACCGGCAAGTGGCTGCGCGACGGTTGCAGGTACTGACCGAGAGTGAGCATGTCGATGTCATGTTCGCGCATGCGCTTCATGACTTCGATGACTTCTTCGTCGGTTTCGCCAAGACCCAGCATCAAACCGGATTTGGTCGGAATGTGCGGCATCATCTGCTTGAAGCGCTGCAGCAGGGTCAGCGACCATTGGTAATCCGAACCCGGACGCGCGGCCTTGTACAGACGCGGTACGGTTTCCAGGTTGTGGTTGAACACATCCGGCGGCTCGGCAGCGGTGATTTCCAGGGCGATGTCCATGCGGCCACGGTAGTCCGGGACCAAGGTCTCGAGCTGCACGTTCGGCGACAGCTTGCGGATTTCGCGGATGCAGTCGGCGAAGTGCTGGGCACCGCCGTCACGCAGGTCGTCGCGGTCCACCGAGGTGATCACCACGTACTTGAGCTTGAGGTCGGCGATGGCGATCGCCAGGCTTTCCGGCTCGTTGACATCCAGTGGCTTCGGGCGACCGTGGCCGACGTCGCAGAACGGGCAGCGACGGGTGCAGATGTCGCCCATGATCATGAACGTGGCGGTGCCGCCGGAGAAGCACTCGCCGAGGTTCGGGCAGGAGGCTTCTTCGCAGACGCTGTGCAGCTTGTGCTTGCGCAGCAGGCTCTTGATCCGGTCGACTTCCGGCGATACCGGGATGCGCACACGAATCCAGTCGGGCTTCTTCGGCAGTTCGGTGGTCGGAATGATCTTCACCGGGATGCGTGCAACCTTCTCGGCGCCGCGCAGCTTGACGCCGGCTTCGACCTTGGGACGCGGGGCCGGGCGCTCGGTCACGTCGAGCGTCGGGATCATGGTTTGCACTGCATCAGTAGTCATATCAGTCGATTCCGCCCGTGAGGGTCGTCTGCTCAGCATAGTCGAGGTGTTTGACGAGCTGCGCACGCAGCCGGGCACTTACCTCGGCAAATTCAATCGATCCTGCGTGATCGCTCAGCTGGGTCATCGCCAGTCCGGCGTAGCCGCAGGGATTAATTCGTCGAAACGGTTCCAGGTCCATATCCACGTTCAGGGCCAGGCCATGAAAGGAACAACCGTGGCGAATGCGCAAACCCAGAGACGCGATTTTCGCTCCCTCGACGTAAACGCCGGGAGCATCCGGCTTGGCCGCTGCGGTCACCCCGTAGCTGGCCAGCAGTTCGATCAGGCACTGTTCCATGCGCGTGACCAGATCACGTACGCCGAAACCCAGTTTGCGTACGTCCAGCAGCAGGTAGGCCACCAGTTGGCCGGGACCATGATAAGTCACTTGCCCGCCGCGATCGACCTGCACCACCGGGATATCTCCCGGCAGCAGCAAGTGCTCGGCCTTGCCGGCCTGGCCCTGCGTGAACACCGGCGGGTGCTCGACGAGCCAGATTTCGTCGGCGGCAGCGCTGCCGCGTTCGTTGGTGAAGCGCTGCATGGCATGCCAGACCGGCTCGTAAGCCATCCGGCCAAGTTCGCGAAAGCCCAGCGTGCCGGGCATCACAACACCATGTGCACGATGCCGGAAGCCCGCAGTTCGCTGTTGATGTTGTACAGCTGATCCTGATCGGTGGCGACGATGTGCAGCTGGATAGTGGTGTATTTGCCGTTGCTGCTCTGACGCTCGTCGATGCGCTCATCGTTGATGGTCGCGTGTTTCTTGACGATGTCGATGATCCTGTCTTTGTTGCCGACGCCCGTATCGCTGATCACCTTGATCGGATAATCAGTCTGGGGAAATTCGATCTTTGGCGCCTTTACTTCGGTATCGGTCATGGCGTAACGGCCTCTATAGCACAAGCCGTGGTAACGCACATGGCCCCGCTCCGGATCGGGGCGGGGCCATGCAGGTCAACACAAAATCAGTTGAACAAGCCGTAGAAGAATAGGCGGATGCTATCCCACATGCGGCGGAAGATACCACCCTCTTCGACGCCATCCAGAGCGATCAGGTCGGCGCTGTGCACGACCTTGTCTTCCAGTTTGACTTCGACTTTACCGATCACGTCGCCCTTGGCGATAGGCGCGGTCAGTTGCGGGTTCATGGTCATGCTGGCAGCGAGCTTTTTCAGCTGGCCTTTTGGCAAGGTCATGGTCAGGTCTTGCGCCAGGCCGGCCTTGACCTGATTGGTGGTGCCTTTCCACACCGGCGCTTGAGCCAGTTCGGTGCCCTTCTGATAGAAGGTCTGGGTTTCGAAGAAGCGGAAACCGTAAGTCAGCAGCTTCTGGGTTTCAGCGGCACGGGCCACTTCGCTGTTGGTGCCGAACACCACGGCGATCAGACGCTGACCATCACGTACAGCCGAAGACACCATGCAGTAGCCGGCTTCGTCGGTATGACCGGTTTTCAGACCGTCGACGGTCTTGTCGCGCCACAGCAGCAGGTTGCGGTTAGGCTGCTTGATGCCGTTCCAGAAGAACTCTTTCTGCGAGTAGATCGCGTAGTGAGCCGGGTCTTCGTGAATGATCGCGCGAGCCAGCGTCGCCATGTCGTGCGCCGAGGAGTAGTGCTCAGGGTTCGGCAGACCGGTCGGGTTCATGAAGTGGGTATTGGTCATGCCCAGTTCGGTGACCGTCTTGTTCATCAGATCGGCGAAGGCATCTTCGCTACCGGCGATGTGCTCGGCCAGCGCGACGCTGGCGTCGTTGCCGGACTGGATGATGATGCCGTGCAGCAGGTCGCTGACGGTCACCTGCGAGCCGACTTTGATGAACATCCGCGAACCGCCGGTGCGCCAGGCGTTTTCGCTGACGGTCACCGGATCGTTTTCACCGATCTGGCCGCGACGGATTTCCAGGGTCGCGATGTACGCGGTCATCAGCTTGGTCAGGCTGGCCGGTGGCAGACGCTGGTCGCCATTGTTCTCGACCAGCACGTTGCCGCTGCTGGCATCCATCAGAACGTAGGCCTTGGCGGCCAGTTGCGGTGGCGACGGCATCATCTCGGCCGCGAAAGCGGCTGGCGAGAGGAGCAGCGGGACTAGCAGACACAGGCGTTTGGCAAAGGTGGTGATGTTCATCCGTCTCTCGAAATCGCTAATGGAAACTTGCCCGAAGGCAAAACTTGTTCAGACAGCCTTCTAACGGGCCATCGCGTGTTCAGTCGTTCACTCCAGTCACCCTTGCCGGGCTTTTGTTCTTCGACGAGCCAACAACCTGGTTCACCCCCGATACCGCAAGTGAACCGTCAATCAAGGTCTACGTTTTACTCGGTGACCACGCTGGGCGAACCCAGGTTGGCCAGGCGTACGCTGTTCTGCACCTGGGCGATTTCACCCGGCGAGCCGATCGGCCCCAGCCGTACCCGGTGCAGGGTCTGCTGATTGCGCACGATCGAGCTGATGAACACCGGAGCGCTCACCATCCCGCTGAGCTTCGACCTCAGCAGTTCGGCAGCGTCCGGGTTGGCGAACGCGCCCACCTGCAGATACTGGCCAGACGCTGTTGCAGAAGCGTTTTTTTTTGCGTCGATCTGCACCGGCACTACGGCCGCGGCGTGCTGCTGCGGCGGCGGGGTCCATTGCTCGACGGTGCCGGCCGAAGCCGTGATCACCGGAGCGCTGGTCTGCGCCACTTGCGGCTCGTTGAGCATCAGCGGCGCCGGACGGCCCTTGGCGGCCCACCATTGCTGCGGATCGATGCCTTCGACCTTGACCCGCGCGGTGCCGGTTTCGGCGTAACCGAGTTTCTTCGCCGCCGCGTAGGACAGATCGATGATGCGATCGGAATAGAACGGCCCGCGGTCGTTGACGCGCAGGATCACGGTCTTGTTATTGTCCAGATTGGTCACCCGAACGTAACTGGGCAACGGTAAGGTCTTGTGTGCGGCACTCATGCCGTACAGGTCATAGACCTCGCCGTTTGCGGTGTTCTGCCCGTGAAACTTGGTGCCGTACCAGGACGCCGTGCCGGAAGCGACATAGGTCTTGGATTCCTGCAGCGGAAAATAGGTTTTGCCCAGCACGGTGTACGGGTTGGCCTTGTACGGGCCAGTGTGCAGGGTCGGCGTCGCATCCGGGATGCGCGAGACATCGACGTCCCACCACGGCGCGCCATCTTTGTGCGCGCGGTTGATGTCCAGGCCCGGTTGGGCGCGGACAGCAGTGGACGGCGTTTTCTGCGTCGGGGTGCGGCTGGTCGTGCAACTGGCAACCAGGACTGCCAACGCAGCGAAAGCCACCAGCTTCAGGGGTTTATGATTAGGCAATGCCTGCATTACTTGACGCCCCGTGCTTGTACCAGCTGTTCAGACAGTTGATGTACGGCCATGGCGTACATCACGCTGCGGTTATAACGCGTGATTGCGTAGAAATTCTTCAGGCCCATCCAGTATTCCGGGCCGTTGTCGCCTTCGAGGCGAAATGCGGTAACCGGCATATCATCGCGCAGCGCATCATGACTTGACCAGCCCAGCGCCCGCAACTCTGCGACCGTTTTCGTCGGCTCGATACCGCTGGTCAGGCCTTCTTCGACGTGCTCACCGCCAACATCGGCGCGGCTGACCACCGGCTCGCCGGAGACCCAGCCGTGACGCTTGAAATAGCTGGCAACGCTGCCGATCGCATCGTCCGGGTTGTTCCAGATATTGATGTGGCCGTCACCGTCGAAATCCACCGCATAGGCGCGAAAGCTGCTCGGCATGAATTGCGGCAGGCCCATGGCCCCGGCATAGGAGCCTTTGAGGGTCAATGGATCGACCTGCTCTTCACGCGCCAGCAGCAAGAACTCGCGCAGTTCCTTGCGGAAAAATTCGGCACGGGGAGGATAGTCGAAACCGAGCGTCGACAACGCATCGATCACCCGGTAATTACCGGTATTACGTCCGAAAAAGGTTTCAACGCCGATGATTGACACGATGACCTGTGCCGGTACGCCGTATTCCTGCTCGGCACGCGCCAGGGTCGCCTCGTGCTGACGCCAGAAGTCGACACCGCGGGCGATGCGCGCGTCGGTGATGAACATCGGGCGGTATTCGTTCCACTGCTTGACCCGCTCGGCAGGCCTGGAAATGGCATCGAGAATCGCCTGTTTGCGCTGTGCCTCACGAAACACCGCCATCAATTGCTCACCGGCGAAACCGTAGTCGCGGGTCATTTCACCGACGAATTCGGCCACCTGCGGCGAGCCTTCGTATTCGCCGGCCAGCGCTTCCTGAACGCTGCCCAGCAGGCCCATCAGGCCAACCAGCGGCGCGCATCGAGTCGCCCAGCCACGCATGACTTGCATTGAACTGTTCACCTTATTCAAACCTGTGCGATCCACTTGCGATGGGTATGGATCGACATCAAAACCCCAAACGCTGACAGCAGTGTCACCAGCGAAGTTCCTCCGTAGCTAATGAACGGCAACGGCACCCCCACGACCGGCAACAGGCCACTGACCATACCGATGTTGACGAAAACGTAAACAAAAAAAGTCATGGTCAACGCCCCGGCGAGCAATTTGCCGAACAGGGTTTGCGCCTGAGCGGTGATCACCAGCCCGCGGCCGATCAGCAGCAGATAAATCAGCAACAGCGCGCAAATGCCGACCAGACCGAACTCTTCGCCGAGCACGGCAATGATGAAGTCGGTGTGGCTTTCCGGCAGGAAGTCCAGGTGTGACTGGGTGCCGAGCAACCAGCCTTTGCCGAAGACACCGCCGGAACCGATCGCGGCTTTCGACTGGATGATGTTCCAGCCGGTGCCCAGCGGATCGCTTTCCGGATCGAGAAAGGTCAGCACGCGCTGCTTCTGGTAGTCGTGCATGACGAAAAACCACATCGCCACCGACACCGGCACCGCCGCCGCCAGCACGCTGAGGATCCAGCGCCAGCGCAACCCGCCCATGAACAGCACGAACGCGCCGCCGGCCAGAATCAACAGCGAGGTGCCGAGGTCGGGCTGACGCACGATCAGCGCGAACGGCACGCCGATCAGCATCAGGCTGATACCGACATGCTTGAGTTGCGGCGGCAAGGTGCGCTTGGACAAATACCAGGCGATGGTCGCCGGCATGAGGATTTTCATGAATTCCGAAGGCTGGAAGCGGATCACCCCGGGGATGTTGATCCAGCGCGTCGCGCCCATGGCGTTGTGGCCCATGATGTCCACCACCAGCAGCAACACCACGCCAATGACATAACCGAGCGGCACCCAACGGGCCATGAACCGCGGTTCGAACTGGGCAATGACAATCATCGCCACCAGGCCGATGCCGAACGACGTCGCCTGTTTGCCCAGCAGATCCCAGCTCTTGCCGCTGGCCGAATACAGCACGAACAGGCTGCCGGCGGCGAGGATCAGCAGCAGAATCAGCAGCGGGCCATCAATGTGCAGTCTTTGCAGCAACGTCGCGCGGCGACGCATCACATCCTCACTCGAGAGCATGCGATCGAAATTATTCATCACGGGCCGTGGCCTCCGCAGTGATTGGGCTGGCGTACTCGGCCTTCAAATGTCCTTCCTTGTCGAGCAGCCAGGCGTCCATCACCTGACGCACCACTGGCGCGGCGACACCGGAACCGGACTCACCGTTTTCGACCATCACCGAGACGACGATTTTCGGATCCTCGGCCGGAGCAAAGCCGACGAACAAGGCGTGGTCCCGGTGGCGTTCCTGGACCTTGGAGCGGTCGTATTTCTCGCCCTGCTTGATCGCCACGACCTGGGCGGTACCCGACTTGCCGGCGATGCGGTATTGCGCACCGATCGCCGCTTTACGCGCGGTGCCGCGGGCGCCGTGCATCACTTGCTGCATGCCATGGTTGACCTTGTTCCAGTCGGACGGATCACGCAGCACGATGTTCGGCATCGGGTTGTCGTCCACTGGCTTCACCCCGTCGAGAGATTTGGCCAGGTGCGGACGGTTCCAGATGCCCTTGTTGGCCACCAATGCCGTGGCCTGGGCCAGTTGCAGCGGTGTCGATTGCATGTAGCCCTGGCCGATCCCGAGAATCAGGGTTTCGCCGGGGAACCATGCCTGTTTGCGTGTCGCCCGCTTCCATTCACGCGACGGCATCAGGCCGGGGGATTCTTCGAACATGTCCAGCGAGACCTTCTGGCCGATGCCGAACTTGTTCATGTACGCCGACAGCCGATCGATGCCGAGCTTGTGTGCCAGGTCATAGAAGTAGGTGTCGTTGGACCGCATGATCGCTGTGTCGAGGTCGACGAAGCCGTCCCCGGTGCGGTTCCAGTTGCGGTATTTATGGTCGTAGTTGGGTAGCATGTAATAGCCGGGGTCGAACACCCGACTTGAAGCCGTGACTACGCCGGCATCGAGGCCGGCAATCGCCACCGCCGGTTTGATCGTCGAGCCCGGCGGGTAGAGTCCGCGCAACACGCGGTTGAACAGCGGCCGGTCAATGGAGTCGCGCAACTCGGCGTAGGCCTTGAAGCTGATCCCGGTGACGAACAGGTTGGGGTCGAAACTCGGCTGACTGACCATCGCCAGCACTTCACCGGTCTTCGGATCGAGCGCTACCACTGCGCCACGCCGCCCGCCGAGTGCGGCTTCGGCGGCTTCCTGCAGCTTGATGTCCAGACTCAGGACAATGTCCTTGCCAGGAATCGGATCAGTGCGCTTGAGCACGCGCAATACGCGGCCCCGGGCATTGGTCTCGACTTCTTCGTAGCCGACCTGCCCGTGCAACTCCGGCTCGTAGAAACGCTCGATGCCGGTTTTGCCGATGTGGTGGGTGCCGCTGTAATTGACCGGATCGAGGCTTTTCAGCTCTTTCTCATTGATCCGCCCCATGTAGCCCACCGAATGCGCAAAATGCGCGCCCTGCGGATAGTGACGGACCAGTTGCGCGACCACCTCGACGCCCGGCAGGCGGAACTGGTTTACGGCGATGCGGGCAATCTGCTCTTCGCTCAGCTCGAACAGGATCGGCACCGGCTCGAACGGTCGGCGCCCCTGCCGCATGCGCTTCTCGAAGATCACCCGGTCCTCGGGCGTCAGTTCCAGCACTTCGACGATGACGTCGAGCACCTGCTGCCAGTCGCCGGAGCGCTCGCGGGTCATGCTCAGGCTGAAGCTTGGGCGGTTGTCCGCGACCACCACGCCGTTGCGATCGAAAATCAGCCCGCGCGTGGGCGGAATCGGCTGCACATGGACGCGGTTGTTTTCCGACAGGGTCGAGTGATATTCGTACTGGATCACCTGCAAGTAATACAGCCGCGCAATCAGCACAACGATCAGCAACATGACCGTAATGGCCCCGAATACGACGCGGCCGCGCACCAGACGGGCGTCCTTTTCGTGGTCCTTGATGCGGATCGGCTGAGACATGAGGGCAGGCTTACTTGTGGTAAGGGTGACCGGACAACACGGTCCAGGCACGATACAACTGTTCGCCGATAAGGATGCGCACCAGTGGATGCGGCAACGTCAGCGGCGACAAGGACCAGCGCTGATCGGCACGGGCGCAGACTTCCGGCGCCAGCCCCTCGGGACCACCGACCATGAAATTGACCGTGCGCGAGTCCAGCCGCCAGCGATCGAGCTCGACCGCCAGTTGCTCGGTGCTCCAGGGTTTGCCGTGGACTTCCAGCGTGACGATCCGCTCGTTCTGCCCGACCTTGGCCAGCATGGCTTCGCCTTCCTGGCGGATGAATCGGGCCACGTCGGCATTCTTGCCACGGGTATTGAGCGGTATTTCCACCAGTTCCAGCGCCAGCTCGGACGGAAGACGCTTGGCATATTCATGCCAGCCTTCTTCCACCCACTTGGGCATGCGTGAACCGACGGCGATCAGGCGCAGTCGCACAGCAATCCCTTACAGCTGGTCTTTGTTGAGCTTGGTGAAATGCTCGTGGGTGTTTTCCGGGCTGTGGTGCCTGGCGTCGGCCGCACGGCTCTGCTCGGCACCGGCCCACAGGCGTTCCAGGTCGTAGAACTGACGCGCCGAGGCCGTCATCATGTGCACGATGACCAGGTCGAGGTCGAGCAGTACCCAGTCGCTGTCGCCCTTGCCTTCTTCGCCCAGCGGCTTGGCGCCCTGCTTTTTGACCTCTTCGCGAACCTTGTCGAGCATCGCGTTGATCTGGCGGTTGGAGGTACCGGTGGCGATGATCATGTAGTCCGTGATGCTCTGCTTGTCGCGAACATCGATGACCTGAATGTCCTGGGCCTTGACGTCTTCCAGTGCGGCGACGGCAAGCTTGACCAGTTCATCGCCCTTGAGCGGTTCGTTGGTGCTGGCGACTTCCGGCAGCGGCGCGCTCTTGAACGTGCCTTTGCGCTTTACTTTCGGTAGATCTTTGTCAGTCATATAAAACTCGTTTTGCTCATGTATTCGGCGGCTTGGCGATACGGTGATTCGTATCCGTGAAGCACGCCTTGTTCAGTTCGACGCACGGTACAGACCGTGCGCATCGATGTAGGCCAGGACCGCGTCGGGCACCAGGAAACGTACCGACTTACCGCTGGCCAGCAGTTGACGGATCTGGGTGGCGGAAACCGCGAGCGGTGTCTGCCAGACGAATGCAATCTGTCCGCTCGGCCCTTTCAGGGCCAGCGGGTCGCTCACCGAACGCGCTGCCAGCAGGTTGCGTAAGGCATCCGGCGGTTCGCTGTCGGCGTCCGGGCGCTGTAGCACCAGGATGTGGCAATGCTGGAGCAACTCTTCCCAGCGGTGCCAAGTGGGCAGGCCGCAAAATGCGTCCCAGCCCAAAAGCAGAAAAACCTGGGTCTCGGCGGGCATTTCGGCACGCAGCGACTCCAGGGTATCGATGGTCCATGACGGCTTGTCCCGCTGCAATTCGCGGGCGTCCACCATCAGCGGCGGCAAACCGGCCACCGCACACTCGACCATGGCCAGCCGATCCTGCGCCGACACCTGCGGCGTACCGCGATGCGGCGGACGCGCGCTGGGCAGCATGCGCAGCTCATCGAGCGCCAGCGCCTCGGCGACTTCCAGCCCGCCGCGCAAATGGCCGATGTGCACCGGGTCGAACGTACCGCCCAAAACGCCGATGCGTCGTGGGCACGACTCGCTGCCGGTGTGCGGCGCTGTCAGGTCGAGGTCGGTCAAGTCAGACCGTCGCCTGGCCGCGCAACTGGCCATCACCGACCACGATGTACTTCTCGCAGGTCAGCCCTTCGAGGCCCACCGGGCCGCGGGCGTGCAGCTTATCAGTAGAAATGCCGATCTCGGCACCCAATCCGTATTCAAATCCATCGGCGAAGCAGGTCGGCGTGTTGATCATCACCGAGGCCGAGTCGACTTCCGCCACGAAACGCCGGGTGTCGGCGAGGCTTTCGCTGACGATCGAGTCGGTGTGGTGGGAGCCGTAATGATTGATGTGTTCGATGGCCTGATCCAGCCCGTCGACCACGCGGATCGACAGAATCGGCGCCAGATACTCGCTGCTCCAGTCGTCCTCGGTGGCCGCGACGGCCTCGATGATCGCTCGGGTGCGCTCGCAGCCACGCAGCTCGACGCCTTTTTCGCGGAACTGCGCGGCCATTGCCGGCAGGAAAGCCTGCGCAACGGCCTGGTCGACCAGCAACGTTTCCATCGCCCCGCAGATGCCATAACGATAAGTCTTGGCGTTGAAGGCAATGCGCTGGGCCTTGCCCAGATCGGCGTGCTCGCTGACATAAACGTGGCAGATGCCGTCCAGATGCTTGATCACCGGTACGCGGGCATCACGGCTGATGCGCTCGATCAGGCCACGGCCACCGCGCGGCACGATCACATCGACGTACTCGGGCATGCTGATCATCGCGCCGACGGCGGCGCGGTCGGTGGTTTCTACCACTTGCACCACGGCGGCGGGTAGCTCGGCCTCGGCCAGACCACGTTGAATGCACGCAGCAATCGCCCGGTTGGAATGAATCGCTTCGGAGCCGCCGCGCAGGATCGTCGCGTTGCCGGACTTCAGGCACAGGCTGGCGGCGTCGATGGTCACGTTGGGCCGGGATTCGTAGATGATCCCGATCACACCCAGCGGCACGCGCATCTTGCCGACCTGAATCCCCGACGGGCGGTAGCTCATGTCGCGGATCGCGCCGACCGGATCCGGCAGCGCAGCGACCTGGCGCAAACCGACAATCATGCCGTCGATGCGTGCCGGGGTCAGTTCCAGACGTTCCAGCAACGCAGGCTCCAGGCCATTGGCGCGGCCGGCGGCCAAATCCTGTTCATTGGCTGCCGCCAGCTCGGCACGCGCGGCGTCCAGAGCATTGGCGGTTGCCAGCAGCGCGCGGTTTTTCTGCGCGGTGCTGGCACGGCCGATGACCCGGGAAGCGCTGCGGGCGGCGCGACCCAATCGGGTCATGTAGTCAAGAACGGACTCAGTCATGGTCTGCTGGGGTCTTGGCAAAGAGGAAAGCGGCAGATTATAGCTGTCACGCCCCCCGACTAACAGCGGTGACAGGCGGATGGTCAAAATGAGCTGGGAATGGCCGTCGTTCAGACGTAATTAAGCTCGGCGTTGTTATCATCACGGCCTCTTGAGCCTGGATCAACCTTGCCCATCATGACCAACGAGCCCCAACACTCTCAGCCCACGCGCCTGCCCGTGGGCCTGCCGGACAGTTTTTTCGAGCGTGACGCCCAGGTACTGGCGCAGGATCTGCTCGGCAAAGTCATCCGTCATCGCGTCGGCGATTTGTGGCTGAGCGCGCGGATCATCGAAACCGAAGCCTATTACTGCGCTGAAAAAGGCAGCCATGCCTCACTCGGTTACACGGAAAAGCGTAAGGCTTTGTTTCTGGATGGCGGGCATATCTATATGTACTACGCCCGTGGCGGCGATTCGCTGAACTTCAGCGCGCAGGGTCCGGGCAATGCCGTGCTGATCAAATCGGCCTATCCGTGGATCGATGAAATCAGCGGTCCGGCGAGCATGGCGCAAATGCTCCTGAACAACCCCGACGCTCAGGGTCGCGCGCGCCCTGCGAACAAACTCTGCGCCGGCCAGACATTGCTGTGCAAGGCACTCGGGCTGAAAGTACCGATGTGGGACGCCAAGCGTTTCGATCATGAACTGTTATTGGTGGAAGACACCGGCCCCGCGCCCTCACACATTATTCAAACGACTCGCCTGGGCATTCCGCTCGGACGGGACGAGCACCTGATGTATCGCTTCGTCGATGCAGCCTACGCACAATGGTGCACGCGGAACCCGCTGCGCCGGGGCCAGGTCGAAGGCCGGGACTATTTTCTGCTGCCTGGAGCCAGCGTCGATTGCGCGATTAAATGATATCCACCTGTGGGAGCGAGCCTGCTGGCGAAGAGGTCTACCGGACGATTTTAATCGTCTGGCACACCGCATTCGCGAACAGGCTCGCTCCCACAGGTGGCCGGTAATCCCTGAATATCAATCGCAGTTTTGATGGAGTTTTTCTGTATGGGCCCATGGCTCGATAGCGTGACCGGTTGGCTGGCGGCCAATCCACAGTGGCTGGCGGCTGCGGTGTTCGTTGTGGCGCTGGTGGAATGCCTGGCGATCGCCGGTCTGATCGTACCGGGCACCGTGCTGCTGTTCGCGGTTGCGGTGCTGGCTGGCAGCGGCGCGCTGTCGTTGAGCGAAACCCTGCTCCTGGGCTTTCTTGGCGGCATTCTCGGCGATCTGATTTCGTATTTTCTCGGCCGGCATTTTCATCAGAACATCCGTCGCTTGCCGGGGCTGCGCAGTCATCCGGAGTGGATGGCAGGGGCCGAATCGTATTTCCAGCGTTACGGCATCGCCAGCCTGCTGGTCGGTCGTTTTATCGGCCCGCTACGCCCCATGCTGCCGATGGTGGCGGGCATGTGCGACATGCCGTTCCCGCGCTTTATCGCCGTTAGCCTGCTCGCTGCGGCTGGCTGGAGCCTCGCCTATCTGCTCCCGGGTTGGGCCACCGGCGCGGCGTTCCGCCTGCCGTTGCCTGAAGGTTTCTGGCTCGAGGCCGGAATTGTCGCCGCCAGCATCGCGGTGATGGTCGGCCTGAGCGTCAACAGCAGCGTGCGTCGCCATCGTCGCGCGACGATCTGGATCGGCGGCATGAGCCTGTTGATCCTGATCGGCCTGTTCATCGGCTACCCATACCTGACGGCGCTCGACAACGGAGTGATGACGCTGGTGCAGGAACATCGCCAGCCAGCGCTGGACGAAATTGCCGTGACGCTGACGCTGATCGGCGAATTCCGCAACATGCTGCTGTTCAGCGCCCTGCTGGTCGTGCTGTTGCTGTTGTGCAAGCAGTGGCGCCAGGCGATGTTCGCCGGTGCGACCATGCTCATCACTGCAATGGCCAATACCGGGACCAAATACTTCTTCGCCCGAGTGCGCCCCGAAGTACTCAGTGATCCATTGACCACCTACAGCATGCCCAGCGGCCATGCTTCTGGCGCGTTTGCCTTGTTCCTGACACTGGGCGTGCTGGCCGGTCGCGGCCAGCCGCCACGCATGCGCCTGACCTGGCTGCTGATCGCTTGCATCCCGGCGCTCTCTATCGCCTTGTCGCGGGTCTATCTGGGGGCGCACTGGCCGACCGACATTCTTGCCGGCGCCATGCTCGCCAGTTGCGTTTGCGCCGCAATGCTATGGCTGAGCCAGCGTCAGACTTCCCTCAACCCAGTGCCGTTCAAGATCTGGTGGCTGATCCTGCCATCGATGATTGCCTTGTTCGGATTCTTCGTACTGCGCCATCTTCCGCATACGCTGCTGCGTTACGCTTATTGATTGAAACTGCACAAGGGGTTATTTCCTCGCGCTGCTATTTTCGGAAAGTTCCGACAATAGCAGCGCTATTAACTGCTACATAAACATCCGTTACGAGTAAGTTTTCTCACAAGCTTATATCAACTTTCGCACTTATAGACTCAATAAAAAACCGGGTTACACAATCAGTTCTCCAACAGCTCGATAAACAATTCCACGCTGTGCAAAAACCATTAGATTGACTCTTCAGTTCAATAACTTTCGATACTCAAAACACGCACTGGCTGAAACAGTGGGTGTTTTGTTTATCTATTGATAAGAGTCATTCATGAGTCCGAAAATACCGCGCAAACCAACGCTCGCCAACCGTCCACCCGAGCCGCCGTCCTTTACGCCAGCGCTCACCTCCGGACTGCCTGCAACATGGCGCCTGCCCGGTTTGGTCGACCCCTTCGGCACGACGCGAAATGTCGATGCACGCGCCGATATCGAACCCTCCCCGGCCATCACCATCACTGCCCTGCCGACGATAAATCCAGCGCGGCGTCAGGTCGGCGCGGCCGATCAATACTGGTTGCCACAGGACTTTCTACGCGGCATGCCAGCGGCCGATGAAGACGGTTTTCGCTGGATCGTCGGCCGGCGGTTCGTCGACGTCGAACACGTCGGCGGCGTCGAAACCACCCATGTCGGCCTCGATGACGACGGCGTCTGGCGCAGCAAACGGCTGACCGAGCGCAAACCCTCCGGCCCCAGGCTGTACAAAAATGCTGGCCGTTCGACCTGGCGCCTGAGCGAACAGCCCGGCGAGGTCGCCGCAGTCGGCGCCGAAGGATCGGCACTCGACCCGACGGCGCAGAAACGCCCCGCCATGCCCGGTACCGAGGCCAGTGTCGCCAGGCAATCGCGACCGACGCCGACTCCCACGCACATCAATCAGATCCTTTACCGGCGAACGATGCGCTCGCCGGACGCTCAGGGTTATCACGAGTTCATACCGTTCTCGAGCAGTCACTCCGTCGACGCTCAGTTCGCTTTCCTGGACAGATACGGCAACCCTGTTCGCGTCACCCCGCCAGCGACAGGCTTCGGCGCAGAACCTGCGCACCTCAAGTCCTGGACCGATCACGAGATCTGGTTGTTATACGGAATCGAAGGGCCGGATATCACACGATTGCGCACCGAAGCCCAATCCAGCGGCAAGCCACCGGACTGGGTCGAAGCCCGGGAGACGGGTAATCCGCACAACGATCTGCTGAACAATGCGCTGCGATGGCTGCATCCAGGCATGACCCGCGCGCAAAGCGAAACCTTTCTGCAGTCCTACAACTTGCTGCCGAGCCAACTGACACGCTTGCGTCACGAACTCAAAACCACCCTGGCAATGCCGCCATGGGCCGAGGCTCACAAGCGCTTGACCGAGGATGTCAGCAATCCGCAGCGTCTCGAGCAATTGAGCCGCGATGCCGTCACTGAACTCAACCTCAAGCGCGACGCCCGGCACGACTGGTACGCCCCGCAAAGCAGCCTGACCAACGAGGTCCGTGAAGCCCTGCTGAGCAAGCTCGGCTACCAGCGCAACAAGAACAACTGCCTGTACCGCACCGACATCCCGGCGCTGTTTCGCGGCGATGAACGCACACCTTTCGAATTGGCCAACGACCGCACCCTGTTACCGCGTTATCACCACGAACCGGGGGCGACAACGCACAAGCCGTTGAGCGCGACATTCAGCCTCAACGAGGGCCAGATGTACGCAAGGAGCCCCGACCCGGAATATCTGCGTTACGAGCGCCAGACCAACAAATATCCGGGCCGCGACGCCGGTGAGTCGTCCTCGGACAGCGATGCCAGTGACAGTGAAAGCGCGTCTTCCTCCGACTGGTCCGACCCGGCCAGCCCGATCCCATGGGACAACGATCGCCATTACCGCAGCAGCCGAGCAAAACAACAGGAGATGTTTCTCTACATCCTCGACACGCGCGGTCTGGAAGTGGTCCCGCATGAAGAAAACATGCTGTTCAACTCGGTGGCCCGTGATACGCCGCCGACCTGGTTCCCCTCCGATGACTTCGAAGGGCTGATTTCGGTTACCCGCAGCGGACTGCCGGCCGAGCGCATCTGGCTGCTCAATTCTACGCAGACCAAAGCTGCCCGAATCGATGACATCGCCGTGCAGGCCGGCGACCGCGCCGAACTGATCGAAGCCGCCACCCGCGCCGGCCATGCCAACGCCTGGGAATACGACCGTTTGATCGACAGTGTCGAAGCGGCAGCCAAACCGATCGTCAGCCTTTCCGGCAACCGCAACGAGTTCGCCTACGACATTACCTGGCCGTGAGTACGCAACGGCCTGCACTGAAGCACCCGGCATGGAAGCCGGTTAAACACATCATTAAAGGACTGATACCGTGTCAAAACTCATCACACCCAGCCTCGCCGCCCTCGAAGCCCGCGCCCTCGGCATGGAGCAAATCAGCGCTTCGGCCAACCCGTTCGGGCGCCAGCCCGCGCGGCTGATACCACTCCCTGCCGCCACTGTGGCGGACCCGGACGCGCCCTACCGACGGACGCTGGCCACCCTCGACAAACACTTCGGTCCGTTACGCATCGGCGAAGTCATGACCAGTCGCGTCGAATTGCAAAGCTTCGGTGCAATCGTTCACGGCCAACCCATCAGCCCGGCGAACGTCGGCATGCAGAACGTCGATCAGGCTTTTCTCGACGGGCTCAACTTCGATGCGGACAAAGCCCAGGCACGCTTGAAAGCCATCGAAACCGCCGACATCGACGGCCCCGGCTTGCTGTTTTTCGAAATTTCCAGTCAGCGCTCGTCCAATGCCGGAAAACTGTTTTTCAGCGCCGGGGGTATCAAGCCACGCAGTTTGATGGGACGCCTCAATCATTTCTGCGAGGCCGCGCAGAAGCTTGATATTCAACCGGTCGACGCCCTGGAGAACTCGCCTGGCTGGGTCAACAAAGGCAAAAGTTACCTGATGAGCGGCGCCGGTGTCGGCATGCAGGCGTTCGGTATCTACAGCGGCTACCGGGCCATGCTCGATGCGATCAAACACGGCGAAACGGGGGAAGCCTGGTTTCAGGGCGGCGCGATTGGCGCCGAAGTGGGCTCATTGCTCCTGGAGCAAGTCTTCAGCAAAGCCGGCCCTGCGTCGATCGCCCGCGGCGCCAAGGTTTTCAGCCGTTTTCCTTATACCTCGTTTGGCAAATACCTGGGCCGCGGCGCCGGCATGTTCGCCAGCATCCTGACCTTGCCGTTTGACATCGCCGATGCGGTGAAGTCGTTCAACGCCGCCGCAGCCTCCAGCGGCAAGGAAGCCCAGGACCACTACGTCAGTGCCGGTTTCAGTATTGCCGGCGCGGGCATCAGCCTGGCGCTGGGCGTGGCGGCGCTGGCGGGTTTCGGCAGTGTCGCCGGTCCGCTCGGCCTGGCCGCCGCCGCGCTGTTGATCGCCGGCTCGGTGATTTACCAGGCCGCGCGCGTGGTCGATGACATCGACGACTACATCGAGCTGACGTTCCACGAGCGTCTGCGCTCGGGCTGGTTCGCCTTCACCCGTCAAGAGCTGGACAAGGACGTCATGGATCGATTCAAGCTGTCCAAGGGTTATCGCGACCATGAAGGCCAACTGCAACTCTCTGCCCGGCAAATGCTCGACGGCGCATACAAACACTCCATCGAGCATGTCATCAACGGGGCATTCCGGGTCGAGCTCAAAGCCGTGAAGCTCTGGCGTTACCAGTGGGATGAGCAGGGCGGCGAACAGCCTTTCAGACTCGACAGCCACGCGGCAATCGCTGAGGGTGACGATGTGATCGATGCCGGCAAAGGCCTGCCAGCGGACCTGCCGGGCAAGGTCTCCGGCACTGCCGGCGATGGCAAAGGCGTGTTATGGCGCCTTGGCGATGGCAACGATCGGGTGATCGGCGTAGAGAACCAGCCGAACATGTTTTCCTTCCGCGCCGGTCACAAGGCACTGACGGGAGGCGCCAAAAGCGACGCGTTCTACCACGACGTCACACTGCAAGAGCTGAACCGGGCGAGCAAACCGGCCCACCTGAGCGTTATCGACGGCGGCGCCGGCTCAGACACGCTGGCGTTCGAAGGCAGCCGCCCACTCGATGACACCACCCACATCGGCCACGACATCAACCTGCAGACCGGCAAGGTCAGCCTGCGCGGTCTGGATGCCGATATCGCCGCCGTACACGTTGCCCAACTGACATCGATCGAGAACGTCTCGACGCTGCGCAAAGGCACCAGCCGTGTGACCGGCAATGATGAGGCCAACCGGATCGCCGCCAATGGTTATGACCGGGTCAATGCCGGCGCCGGCGACGACACCATCGCCATCGGCGGCATCGATTGCCGGGTAGAGGGTGGCAGCGGCATGGACCGTTACTACATCGCCGACACCTGCGCGCGCACGACGATTATCGAAGACGGCGAACACGCCAGCCTGATCGAGTTTGGCTGGCCGCGGGAGGTTATTCAGCGCTGGGAAATCAACGACACCGCATTGGTGGTGCGATCGCTGCGCGGAATCGACGGCAGCGATCCCGAGCATGTCCTCACCATTGAAAACGTCTACCAATGGATCGACGGCGAGCGCCAGTTGAAGAACGCCAGATTGGTGTTCAAGACTCAGGACGAATATGAGTTGCTGGCACTGTTGCCAACGAAACCGGGCGAGGTCTTGATCGAACGCGTCGATGTCGCGGTAACGCTCGTCGGCAAACCGAGCCCTACTGCGCAGATCGTCAATAGCGGTACGGTGGAAATCAATGATCCGGGGCACAAACGGCATTATGTGTCGCGCCTTCCTGGTGATATCGAGTTCGTCGCCAAACGTCATGCGGCACGCACTTCACGTGCGGTTCACCTCGATTTCAAGAGCACTGAAATCAAGGACGTCGTGGTCAGTTATGAAGTCGACATCCGCAAGGGTGTCTCCGGCAATACCCACCTCACTTACAAAGACATCGACCTGGCGCTGCATCTGCCAGACAAAATCGTGACCTTCAAAGGGGTCATTCAGCCTATCGCCGCGGCCACTGGCTACAGCGGCAGAAACAGTTTGAAAGTCACTACGCCGCTGCTTGCCCAGGACGTCGTGCTGATTCTGCAGGATGAGGTTTCCTATCGCCTGCAAGTGCCGGAGCTGAACTACCAGGACGACGCCCGTAATCCAGGCCCCAGCAGCCAAAGTACCCGCAGCTGGCTGAAGCGGCGCACCGGCAATTACCTGTTCACCCGGCCACTGGCGGGTGAAAAACTGACATTGCCAGCGCAACCGAGCAAAGTGGTGATTCCCGCCGGGCCGCACACCGGCATCCATGTTCTCCACGGGCAGAGTTCGACGTACGACGTGTACCTGACCAGCGACTCGATCGTGCGCTTGTCGACACCGGGCGCGGCAGCCAAAACCGCGAACGCATCGGTCTGGAATATCTTCACCAGCGCCCTGACGGAAACGATCAAGCGCGACGACATTCAGCTCGACGTCAACCGCCTGCGTATCGGCAGCGCCGTGATCGAACTGCCGACAGTCGACGACGACGCACCGGTGGAGTCGGTCAGCGTGGTGACGTCCGCGGGCCAGATTTACGAAGTGTCGCTGCTGTTCGAAGTGCTTCAGTTGTATGTCATCAATGCCAGCGCTTACGCCAGCGTCGCCGCACTGCTGGCGGATCTCGACGCGCATCGACTGCGCAACGAACTGGCCGCCAGCGTGCACGTGACCCACCTTGGCGCCAAGGGTAAAACCGGTACGCCGGTTTACCGGTCGACGAAGCAGCACTGGAGCCTCGACAGCGATCCGCAGAAACCGATCAGGCCTGAAGATCTGTTCATCACGTCAGGCCCGAAAATCTGATCGTTTAACATCCAATGGGCGCCGACGCGGCTTTGACTGCTGCGTCGGCTCTGACACTCAGCCTACGGACAGGCTGCTTTTTCCAAAAGGATTGAACCATGCGACCAAAAACGGGCACGCGCCCGAAAACACCTCCCATCGAAACTGCCAGCTCTGCGCAATCGCCACGAGACGGTGCAGACACAAACCCAGCGGGGCCGACATCGAGCGGGGTATCGAGCTATTTCCCTAGCGTCTCGCTGTTTGACACCACACTGCCATCTTTGGAAATTCCCGGCACCGTCCGACAAATTCCCGCGGCAGTCGGTCTGAGCATGATGCGCGGCAGCCCTTCAGATAGCCGTCCAGGTTCGAATTATTCGCTGGAGGATTTCACACACCCATACGTCGCCAGAATGCCGCCCCCGAATGCGGCTGGCATCAGACACTACCGCCAACGTAACTGGGTAGACGTGCAGCTGCCCGGTGAGGAACACAGGTCTCACGTTCACGTGCTGTACGACCGGGACATCGCTGAATATCGAGCGGTCTCGACCAGTCGCCAGGCCCTTGGTCCACCTATTTATCGCACTACGCAAAACAACCTGTGGAGCCTGGATCGGCATCTCACCCTTCTGTCCGATAAGGACCGCGTGTTTTCCGTAACGCCCGATAGCGACGGTTTGCATGAGTTCCGGGCTGCGGAGTCCGCCAGCGACGCACCCGCCCTCGGCTACGCGATGAAGGAACACAATCACCGCTGGGTCTACATTGATCCGACACAAACAAGAGACAAACCGCTGCCCAAAGTGAAACTGGCCCACTGGTCCGATGAAGAAATACTCAATATGTATTACCTGCATGAAGCTCGACTTTCCGAGTTCCGGGAACAGGCGCAAGCGTCCGGCAAGCCGCCAAAAGCGGTTGCTCGAACCGTCACCCGGGATGACTTCACCCATGTCACCGGCACCTTGAAATGGTTATTTCCGGACTTGTCCTCCAGCGACCGTGGAAACCTGTTGCGCAGTTACAACCTGACGAATGCTCAATTGGCAAAGCTGCGCGCGGATTTGAAGGACGGCCACGCAGAAAAAATGCCGGAATGGGTCGAACAGCATAAAAACCTGACACTCGATAAAAACAATGCACAACGTTTCGAGCTGATCGCAGAGGAGTTTCAAGGCTTCGTTCCGCGTTTTCGGGCCGGCAACGAGGATTTGATCAGCGGCTATTACAGCCCGGAATATCTGACGGACTTCGCCGCCCACCTTGGTTATCTGCGCAACAAACACAACGTCCGTACCGCACGGATATAGCCGCCATGTTCAGGGGCGAAACACGGCTGCCGTTCGAGTTGGCCAGAGACGGGAGGATGATTCATCGCAAGGGTAACGATACCGGCTCAACGACCAAGCGAGCCTTCAGCGCGACGTTCGGCCTGAAAAAAGCCACAGAATATGCAACGAACAAGGGTGGTTACTACAACGCGTTGAAGTACAACACTCAGGCCAATCGCTACCCAGGCGAGGTGCCACCGGATGGGCAACGCGAACGACATTGGAGCGGCGGCACGGACGAAGGCTCGGAAGGAAGGCGCTTCGGTGATGAGTCCGATTCGGAAAGTTCGTTCGTGTTTGACGAGACTCAGGGCTATGAAGCAAAGCGCACCCACCAGACCATGAGTTTCGTCTACGCCATCGACACACGAGGCATCGAAGTCGTCCCGCTCGCCGAGAACGATGTTCTCAACAGTTCTGCCAGCGTTGGTATTTATGACCACATGGAAGGACATATCTCGATGCCCACCCGGGGTATCAGTGCAGAGCGAATCTGGCTGGTTCATTCGGATCTCAGCAAGGCTGCCAGGGTTCAGGATGTCCTGACCATGGCCGGTGATCGCGCTGAAGCCATCGAGCAGGCGACCTGGGACGGGACGGTCTGGCAGAGGGAGGACACCCTTTCCGGCACCAGCGTCTATGACCGGTTGATTGAAGAAATTGCCGAGGCTGACGGCGTGATCCTGGCACTGCCCAAAGGCGACAAGACGTTTGCCGACGATGTTACCTGGCCAGTGCCTGAGCATTACCGGCCTTGATTTGTACCCAACCCCCATTCAGCCAATGGAAGGCTGACTCACACAAAGGAATGAACTTTCATGCGCAAAAATACCGGCCCTCTGCGCCCTTCGCCCACGCCTGAAACACCTGGCCCATCAACGCCTCGTCCTGCCGTTGACATGGATTTTCACTTGTCCGGTCGGCCCCGAACGGGCGCAACGGGCGACTCACCGCGGCGCAGCGCCGACGGGGCGACCGACGGAGCACTGCAGGCAGAGACTGCAGTGACGGTCACACGAATGAGCGAAATCGTCGAACCACTCGCGCCCGTCCGCTTTTCCTCACTGGAGCGCTATCGGCAAAACGCCTTGAGCGCGCTCTCCGCTCACGATGCACAAGGGCTGCGGACCTACAAAGGTCGAAAGTTCGCGGATGTCAGCGATGACGCAACAACCGCCCTGCAAACAGTCATGGTCGTGTATCACGAAATGATGAAGGCCTACCGGGCCAGGCTATCGACCGAGCGAGAGGCTTCGGGACCACCGCTCTATCGAATCGGCGAGAGCAATACCTGGAGTCTGCACAGGCCGTTTGAATACTATGATCCCAGGCGGTACATCCAGTCCCATATTGCCAACAGCCGCGGATATTATTCGGTTGAGGAAATCAGGCTGATCGAGCACTCGGGCCCGGCTGGCAAATGGTTCGAACGGCAGGTTGTGGACAGAAATGCAGGTCTGGCGTTTGTCGACGAAAATGGCGGTCTGATACGAGTCGATCCAAATGAAGCACGGGGCGACATCTCTATACCCGTGAAGCTGGCGCTTTGGAGCGATGGCGAAATCTGGAGCACTTACCGCCTGGAGGGCGCGCGGTCGCTGGTGTTCCGCAGCGAAGCAGAAGCCGCCGGAAAAGCCCCCGACTGGGCTACCCGCTTCAATGAACCGAACACCCATAAATTTCTGACCGACTCGTTGAAATGGTCCTGTCCGGACAAATCCCAAAAAGAGCGAACGGAGATCCTGCGCAGCTATAACTTGAGCATCGCCCAGCAAAATCGGCTGCGCCTGGAAATGGAACATGGAACGTTTCCCGAGTGGGCCGAACAGCACAAGCGCTCGACCCAGAGCACGTCGGACGAAACAAGGTTTGCGCACATTGCAGAGGAACTCGAACCCTTCAGCCTGAAACTGAGAGAGCAAGGCGAGAACCACGAGCACGATTTGCCTCCCCTCGCCCAACGCTACGACGAAAAGTTCCTCAACGATTATCTTGAATACGCGGGATACAAGCGCAATCAGCACGATTACCTCTACCGGACAGACATTCCGGCAATGTTCCGCGCCGATCTGCGCACACCTTTTGAACTGGCGCGAGACAAACGCCTGGTGAAATTGCGCGGCAACCCGTCTGAGTCCACGACCAAGCGGGCATTCAGTGCGACATTCGGTGTGGCCAATGCCTTGTCCTACATGGGGTTCGATTATTACTCAAACCCTCGGCACTACAATAGCCAGGCCAACCGTTACCCGGGACACTTCTCCGACAGCGACTCTTCGAGTGGATTCCGACACAGTTCAGGGGAAGAATCCGACACATCTTTCAAGATGGACGAAACGCGCGATTATCCCTTGTTACGGCGTGGTCAGCATCTTGGCTTTGTCTATGTCATCGACACTCGCAATATCGAGGTGGTCCCGCGGGTGGAGAACATGTACCTGAATAACAGGGATTTTGACGGCGATACCCTTGAGGGTCGGATATCGATGCCGACGCGTGGCATCAGTGCCGAGCGGATCTGGCTGGTGAGTTCAGATCTGAATCGGGCAGCGAGAGTAGAGGATGTTTTTCTGCAGGCCGGTGACAGGGCCGAGGCCATCGAGAAAGCCACGTGGGCAGGAGCAAACGATTACGATCGACATGGCAACCATGCCTATGACCGTTTGATTGATGAAATAGACCGCTCCGGCGGCGTCGTGTTGAAGTTGCCGAAAGGTCGAGGAACGAGCTCCAACGATGTAACCTGGCCAGTGGCCGAACATTACAGAGCGTGAAATAAAGCGCCATTCATTCCATGATGAATGGCGCTTTTTATTGGCATGAAGCTCGAAATTACCGAACCACTTTGATTACGAACGTCGCCGGTTTGTTGTTGAACGCGTTGTGCCGGGTCAGGTTGGGATCTTCGTCCAGAAAGCTGTACATGCCCCCGCTTACATTGCGGTATAACGGCTTGCTTTTCGATTTGCCATCCGCCGCAATGCTGCTCAACTCAAGATGGGCCGGGCCCGCCTCGAAGTCGCCCAGCGAAGCTTCGGGTACGCCGTACGTACTGATGGAAAAGTGTTGCGCGGCACGGGTGCTGGCTAAAAGATTATGCGTCCGGGCCTCTATGTAAAGGCGCGCACCGGCGAACGCTCCGGTATGCACCAGTGAGATTTCATAGTGGTCACCCTGCGGGACGAACTTCAGTAACAGCGGTTCGTCGTCTTCATGATCGGCCAGCGTAATGAAACTGGCGACACGCGTATCCGCCAGGCCCACCTCGGCTTCCAGTTGCTCGCCCTTGGTGATGCGCGGTTGGTCAAGCAACTTTTGCAGACGCTGTTGATTGAGCACCACGGGTCGACCATCCAGATAAAGATGTGCGTTGAAGGTTTTAATGTTTACTTTGTTTATGGACATGGCTTGCACCTGTAAGCGTCCCGCCGTCGGTTATACCCACGGCAGGCAATAACGAAAAAGGAAAAGACTTCAAACAGCGACGGCTGCCACGAGGGTCGAGGCGGATACAGACATCCGAGGTATATCCCCTACGGGTACTTTTGCCGATTTTCGTTTACGTCGGGCAATCACCATGCGATCGGCATACGTCGATGCAGCTTCAATCACATTGTTGACGTTATGGTCGGTCTCGGCATGTTTCAAAATATACTTGCCGGCAATATCGTCCCAGAATGCCCATTCATCTTCATATACAGTCATGACTTCTTCCTTGTTCTTATTCAAGTTACCCGCGTCCTGCGGGCCACTTGAAATTAGGACAAAGTCATCGGAGCGACAATACTGGCAAATGCGATCAGTTGATTCAAAGTACAACCAGATGAACAACTAAGCGAACAACTCGCCTTGCAACTCATCGAGCAAGGCCTGGATCGCGTCCAGCCGCTGCTGGGGATCGTCGAGTTGCAGCAGGTCGATCTTGTCTTCTTCAGCGAACGGCAAAAGATAGGCCAATTGATTGGCCAGCGATTGCTGGCCGGCAGCGTCGGAGCCCATGTCGAGCGCTTCGACCATCGGGTGCTCCGCCAGCGCCTTGAGCAGCGCGACCAGATCGGCGTCCTCGTCCTGCAAGGGTTGCTCGGGCTCATCATCGAGCCACTCGACGTCGGCGAGGATCAACTGATCGCGTTGTACTTCGGTGCGCAATACCGTGAATCGGCGGCCACCCTGCACGCGGATACCGAGCAGGCCATTGTCCTGTTGCTGGAAATCGGTAATGCGCGCCTCGCACCCGACCAGGGCAAAACCTTCCGGCGCCACGCCAACCTCGCTGCCCTCAAGAATGCACACCACGCCGAAGCCCACGCCCTGTTTCATGCAGCGGCCGATCATGTCGAGGTAGCGAGCCTCGAAGATCTGCAAATCGAGGTTGCAGCCGGGGAACAACACCGTGTTCAGCGGGAAAAGCGGCAGACTCATAGACATTTCCTTACACCACCATCGACACCGCCAACGGCAGGAACACCGCCGTGGCCACGCCCATCAGACTCATCGCCAGCGCCGCGAAGGCGCCGCACTCATCACTCTCCTGCAACGCCACCGAGGTGCCGACCGCGTGGGCCGTCATGCCCAGTGCCATGCCGCGCGCCTCCGGGCTGTGCACGCCGAGACGGGTCAGCAGTGCCGGGCCGAAGATCGCCCCGATAACCCCGGTGATCAGCACGAACACCGCCGCCAGCGCCGCGACGCCACCGATCTGCTCGGCCACCAGCATGGCAATCGGCGAGGTCACCGACTTCGGCGCCATGGTCATCAGGATCATGTGCTCGGCGCCGAACCACCAACCCAGCACCACGCCCATGCCGGTCGCCACCACCCCGCCTATCACCAGCGTAGTAAAAATCGGCCAGAACAATTGCCGAATGCGCCGCAAATTCAGATACAGCGGCACCGCCAGCGCCACCGTCGCCGGGCCGAGCAGGATGCTCAGGATCTCGGTGCTCTTGCGGTACTCGGCGTACGTCACGCCACAACCGACCAGCACACCGATCACCAGCAACATGGAGACCAGCACCGGCTGCAGAAAGATCCAGCGGGTTTTCTCGAACGCTGCCAGCACCAGTTGATAGGCACCGAGGGTGATGCCGATGCCGAACAGCGGATGATGAATGACCGACGCCCAGGCACCTTGCCAATCGAACAGCATCAGGACTCCTCCGCCGGCGGCGCGTGGCGTTTGACCAGGCGCTGCATCAGCACACCGGCAAAGGCCATCGACAGGATCAGCGACAGCACCAGCGCGCCGACGATCGCCCAGAAATCCGCAGCAATCGCTGCGGCGTAAACCATCACACCCACGGCTGACGGCACCAGCAGCAACGGCAAATAACGCAGCAGACTGCCGGCGGCAAGGTTCAGCGGCTCACCGACTTCACCGCGAATGACCAGGAACGCCAGCAACAGCAGCAGACCGATGATCGGCCCCGGCAGCACCGGCAACAGCAAATGATTAAGCGCCGTGCCGAGCAATTGAAACAGCACCAGCAGGGTCAGGCCACGTAGCAACATCAGACATCTCTCCGCGCAAGTCGCCTGCATTATAAGCACGCCTGCGCTATGGATCGGCATTCGCCAAAAGCATGGTCGGTTGACCGCAGCAAATCGCCGTGATGATCTACAGTGGTTCGCAGGGCGGTCAAATCCCCCACCTGAAAAACTATAAAACCGATGAACCCAAGGAGAGTCTCAATGCCCTATGTTCCCGTTGCAGAGCTCAAAGATCATGTCGGCAAGGAACTCGGACGTTCCGAATGGCTCACCATCGATCAGGAGCGCATCAACCTGTTCGCCGAAGCCACCGGTGATTATCAGTTCATCCACGTCGACCCGGTCAAAGCCGCGCAAACGCCTTTTGGCAGCACCATCGCCCACGGTTTCCTGTCGCTGTCGCTGATGCCCAAACTGATGGAAGACATTCTGGTGCTGCCGGAAGGCGTGAAGATGGTCGTCAACTATGGCCTGGACAGTGTGCGGTTCATCCAGCCGGTGAAGGTCGACTCGAAAGTCCGATTGAAGGTCGATCTGGTTGAAGTGACCGAGAAAAAGCCCGGCCAGTGGTTGCTCAAGGCTATCGCGACCCTCGAGATAGAGGGCTCAGAGAAACCGGCCTATATTGCCGAACCCCTGTCGCTCTGCTTCGTCTGATCGTTCCGGATGCGAAGCAGCGCACGCTGTTTCGCGTCACCTCTCTATATATGCGACGCATAGCTGCGGCATACTCGGTCGCCTAATTGCCCGGATCCCGCTATGCGCTCACTTGCTTGTCTTGCACCCCTTGCCTTGACCCTGATGCTCACCGCTTGCGGCGACGGCGAATCGCTGTTGCCACCGGATGCGCGCCTGCCGGACGGCGGACGTTATCGCGGCGAACTGGTCGATGGCTTGCTGCAAGGCCAGGGCCGCGTCGACTACCCCAATGGCAGCTGGTACGCCGGGCAGTTCGACAAGGGCCAGTGGCATGGTCAGGGCGAATGGCACGGCAGCAACGGCGAGGTCTATCGCGGCCAGTTTGCGCAGGGGCTGTTCGACGGTCAGGGCAGCCTGACCACCAACGCCAGCAGCTACACCGGCGGCTTCAAACAGGGCCGGCGCGACGGCGAAGGCACGCTGAAAGAAAACGGCATGACCTACCGTGGCGAATTCCGTGCCGACCAGTATTCCGGGCTCGGCCGTCTGGAAATGGAGGACGGCAGCTCCTATCAGGGCCAGTTCGCCCACGGCAAACCCAACGGTGAAGGCCAGCGCGGCGATGCCAGCGGCAACTCGTTCACCGGGCATTTCGTCAACGGCCAACTCGAAGGCAACGGCACCTTCAACAGCGCCGATGGCGACATCTATGTCGGCGGGTTCAAGAACAATCAATTGCACGGCAAGGGCCGCTACGAAAACGCCGACGGCGATGTCTGGCTCGGCCAGTTCAAGGAAGGCGCGCTGACCGGCAAGGGCGAACTGATCGGCGCCGACGGCAGCCATTACATCGGCGTATTCAATGACTGGCGCTTCACCGGCCAGGGTCGCTTGAACCTGTCTGACGGCAGCTTTTACATCGGCGGTTTCGACAACGACAGCTATTCCGGGCGCGGCACTCTGGTACTGACCGATGGCAGCGTGCTCAGCGGCACCTGGATCAACGGCCAGCGCGTGCGCGACGCCGACGGCAAACTGCTGCCCGATACCCTTGAACTCGGTCTGCTCGCCCAAGGTCGTTTGCTCGACGAAGCATTGATGGCAATTCCCGCCTCGACTCCGGCCGTCGAGTTGTACACCCTGACCCTCGGCGGCGACGGCAAGCAAAGTGTGTTTCTGCGCGAGTCCGACTTCGTCGCCAATATGCTCAATACGCGTTTTGGTGCGTTCGGCCAGATTCGTCTGGTCAACCACCGCGACCACCTCGGCGACCGGCCGATGGCCACCCGCGAAAACCTGCGCCGCGCCGCGCAAGCCCTCGCCGAACGCAGTGGCCCGGAAGACTTGCTGTTCATCTACCTGACCAGCCACGGCACCGCCGAGCATGAGCTGGTGCTCGATCAGCCGCGCATGGAACTGGCCGACCTGCCCGCTGACGAACTCGCTGCGGTGCTGGCGCCACTGAAGCACCGTGACAAGATCATCGTGATTTCTGCGTGCTATTCCGGCGGTTTCATTCCAGCGCTGAAAGACGAACGCACCCTGATCATGACCGCCTCGCGCGCCGACCGGGTGTCGTTTGGCTGTTCCGAAGAAGCCAATTTCACCTACTTCGGCGACGCGTTGTTTGCCCAGGCACTGAACCAGACCGACGATCTGGAGCAGGCCTTCAAACTGGCCAGGGCCACCGTCGCCGAGCGCGAACTGGCGGACGGTTTCGAAGCCTCGGAGCCGCAGATCTGGGCGCCGAAAACCGTGTTGTCGCACTGGCAGCTACTGCGCAAACAGCAGGCCCGTAAAGCGTTGCAAAGTGCTGCGTTGAACGACGGGGCGACAAAAGGCAACTAAGCTGAACAGTATCAAGGGAGAGACACTATGTACTTGACGCCTCAGCACGTATTGCTTGCCGGAGCCACCGGACTGACCGGTGAACATCTACTCGATCGTTTGCTCAACGAACCGACGATTTCACGCGTGCTCGCTCCTTCGCGTCGCCCCCTGGCGGAACATCCGCACCTGGAAAACCCGGTCGGCGATCCGCAGGTGTTTCTGCCGCAACTGAGCGGGCGCGTCGATATCGCCTATTGCTGCCTCGGCACCACCATCAAGCAGGCGGGCTCGGAAGAAGCCTTTCGCGCGGTGGATCTGGACATGGTCGTGGCGTTCGCCAAACGCGCGCGGGAGATGGGCGCGCGGCATTTGATCGTGATCAGTGCGATTGGCGCCGATCCGAAATCCTCGGTGTTCTACAACCGGGTCAAAGGCGAAATGGAGCAGGCACTGCGCGCGCAGGACTGGCCGCAACTGACCATCTGCCGGCCTTCATTACTGCTGGGTGAACGAGTCGAGCCGCGTCTGGCCGAGCAACTGGCCGGGCCGTTGTCGAAACTGATACCGGGCAAGTATCGCGGCATCGAAGCCTGCCAGTTGGCGCGAGCGATGTGGCGGCTGGCGCTGGAAGAGCAGGATGGGGTGCGGGTGGTCGAGTCGGATGAGTTGCGCAAGCTCGGCAAATAACCGGATATCGCTATCGCCAGCAGGCTGGCTCCCACACTGATTCTCAGTGAACCCAGCTTTTGTGGGCAACCAGGAAACCTGTGGGAGCCAGCCTGCTGGCGATGGAGTGCGCAGCGCTCCCCTACAATCCGCCGGTCGCTTGAAATCCAACGCCGATAACCGTTAGCAGTGACAACGGCAACAACAGCGTATCGAGCAGAGCACTGGCCGGCAGGTCCACCCCTGGATAGCTCGGCGCCTCGGCACCGAAGCGGTCTTTCGCGCAACAGCCGCCATTGAGCGCATACAAATCCAGTCGCGTTCCGGAGTACACCACCGGCGCACCCGGCTTGGCCGCATCCAGCGTCCGCGCCGTGGCGCAGCCGCTCAGCTGCACGACCAACACCAGCGCCAGCAGCTTATTCATCGCTGCTCAGGTGATGCTCGCCCCAACGCGGCAGCATGTCTTGCGGGATGCCGAGCAAATTGAGAATGCGCGCCACGACGAAATCGATCAAGTCATCGATGGTCTGCGGCTGATGGTAGAAACCCGGCGACGCCGGCAGAATCGTCACGCCCATGTTCGACAGCTTGAGCATGTGCTCCAAATGAATGCTCGAATACGGCGCCTCGCGCGGCACCAGAATCAACTGGCGGCGCTCCTTCAAGGTGACGTCGGCGGCGCGCTCGATCAGGTTGTTGCAGGCGCCGGTCGCAATGGCCGACAGCGTGCCGGTCGAGCACGGCACCACGACCATTGCTGCCGGCGCACCGGAGCCGGAGGCGACCGGCGACATCCAGTCTTCCTTGCCGTACACGCGAATCTGCCCGGCGGCCGCTCCGGTGTATTCGGTGAGAAACGCCTGCATCATCTGCGGCTTGGCCGGCAGCGACACATCGGTCTCGGTGGCCATCACCAATTGCGCGGCCTTGGAGATCAGGAAGTGCACTTCGCGATCTTCACGCACCAGACAATCGAGCAGGCGCAAACCGTACTGCGCGCCGGACGCACCGGTCATCGCCAGCGTGATGCGTTCCGGGCCACCGTTCCGGGAAAAACCGTTCATTGCAGCGCCTCGGCGAGTTTGCCGTGCAGGCCACCAAAGCCGCCGTTGCTCATGATCACTACATGCGTGCCGGGCTGCGCCTGGCTCTTCACACGCTCGATGATGCCTTCCAGCGAATCGCTGACAATCGACGGTACCGTGCACAGCGCGGCGGTCGCGGCCAGGTCCCAGCCAAGGTTGGCCGGAGCGTACCAGATCACCTGATCGGCATCGACCACGCTGTCCGGCAAACCGTCACGGTGCGCGCCGAGCTTCATCGAATTGGAGCGCGGCTCGATGATCGCGATCAGCGGTGCGTCGCCGATGCGCTTGCGCAGGCCATCGAGAGTGGTAGCGATCGCGGTCGGGTGGTGGGCAAAGTCGTCATAAATGGTGATGCCGCGAACTTCAGCGACCTTCTCCATGCGGCGTTTGACGTTCTTGAACGCGCTCAGCCCGGCAATGCCCATCGACGGCACCACACCGACATGCCGCGCTGCTGCCAGCGCCGCCAGGGCGTTGGCGACATTGTGTTGGCCAGTCAACTCCCATTCGACGGTGCCCTGCGACACGCCTTCGAACATCACTTCGAACGCCGAACCGTCTTCGCTGAGCAGTTTGACCTGCCACTGACCGCCGGCACCAGTGGTCTGCACCGGGGTCCAGCAACCCATCTCGATCACCCGCTGCAACGCCGGCTCGGTGGTCGGATGAATGACCAGACCTTCGCTCGGAATGGTGCGTACCAAGTGATGGAATTGCCGCTCGATCGCCGGCAAATCCGGGAAGATGTCTGCGTGATCGAACTCAAGGTTGTTCAGGATTGCAGTGCGTGGGCGGTAATGGACGAACTTCGAGCGCTTGTCGAAAAATGCACTGTCGTATTCATCGGCCTCGATCACAAAGAACGGCGTTCCGCCCAACCGCGCCGATACCGAGAAGTTTTGCGGCACGCCGCCGATCAGGAAGCCCGGGCTCATGCCGGCGTGTTCCAGCACCCAGGCGAGCATGCTGCTGGTGGTGGTTTTGCCGTGGGTACCGGCGACGGCCAGTACCCAACGACCTTGCAGCACATGATCGGCCAGCCATTGCGGGCCGGAGACGTACGGCAGGCCTGTGTTCAGCACGTATTCCACGGCCGGGTTGCCACGGGACATGGCATTGCCGATCACCACCAGATCCGGCGCCGGATCGAGCTGCGCCGGGTCGTAGCCTTGAGTCAGCTGAATGCCCTGGGCCTCAAGCTGCGTGCTCATCGGTGGATAGACGTTGGCGTCGGAGCCGGTCACATGATGGCCCAGCTCTTTGGCCAACACCGCCATTGAGCCCATGAAAGTCCCGCAGATACCCAGAATATGAATGTGCATAGTCGACCTCGTAAAACATGGCCGCAGGTTAGCGTAGGGAGGGGGAAATGGCACTCTTTAGCTTATTGGGCGCACAGGCAATTTGGGTTCGGCTGGAGATTGCGGCCCCTCACCCCAGCCCTCTCCCGAGGGAGAGGGGGCCGATCTTTGTCGCATTCAAATAGTGAGTTCGGCTCGATTAATCAGGTCGGCGTAAATCACCAGAACAGCGCGGTCAGTCCCCTCTCCCTCCGGGAGAGGGTTAGGGTGAGGGGGCTTCTAGCTGACACGCCGCTCAATCCCGTGCTTGCGCAGCTTTCTATAAAGCGTATTCCGACTCACGCCCAGTTGTTCCGCGGTACGGGTCATGTGCCAGCGGGTCTGCTCTAACGCATTCAGCAACGCAGAACGTTCGGCATCTTCCAGCGGTCGCTCACAAGACTCCTGCGCCACAACCACTGGCCGCACCTGCCGAATCATCCCGGGCAGATCCTCAACCCCGACCCGCCCCTCATCACACAGCGCCGCTAACGTCCGCAGCACATTGCGCAACTGCCGGACATTGCCCGGCCAGTCGAACGCCAGCAACGCCTGACGCGCCGGCTCTTCAATCACAACCGCCTCACCGCCCGCTTCTTCGGCCAGCAGAAAATCCAGCAACTGCGCCTTGTCACTGCGCTCACGCAATGCCGGCAACGCCACTTCCAGCCCGTTCAAGCGGTAATACAGATCCTCGCGAAAACTGCCGTCCTCGACCCGCTCGAACAGATTGCGGTGGGTGGCGCTGATGATTCGCACATTGACCGTCTCTGGTTCACCGCCGAGCGGCACCACCTGGCGATCTTCCAGCACCCGCAGCAAACGGGTCTGCAGAGCCAGCGGCATGTCGCCGATTTCATCGAGAAACAGGGTGCCGCCATCGGCCTGCTGCAACTTGCCACGCATGCCGTCCTTGCGTGCGCCGGTGAAGCTGCCGCCGCGATAGCCAAACAGTTCGCTCTCGATCAGGCTCTCCGGGATCGCCGCGCAATTGAGCGCGACGAAGGCTTTGCCCGAGCGCTGACTGGCCTGATGCACAGCCTTGGCGAAGGCTTCCTTGCCGGTGCCGGTTTCGCCGTTGATCAGCAGCGGCACATCGCGTTCGAACACGCGCAGGGCTTTGCGGAAACTCGCTTGCAGCGCCTCGTCACCGAGGCAGATGCCGGGCAGGCGCGGCGCTTCGATGATTTTCGCCGGGGCCGGCGCCGGAGCCGGGATCGGCAGCGGTTTGCGTGATTCGCCGCGCAGGACGGCAAACAGATGCCGCCCGTCGCGGGTGCGCAGCGGCCAACTGGCGCTGGCATTGGCACTGGCGCGAGCGAGCAAGTCATCGAGAGAACAATCGAAAAACGCTTCCACCGGTTTGCCCAGCAAGCCGCCGCGCATATGCCCAAGCAGGTTCAGCGCACTCTGGTTGACCGCGCTGATCCGCCCTTCCCCATCGAACGCCAGCAAGCCTTCGCTGAACAGCCCGACCGACTCGGCCTGCAGATGAAAGCGCAGCAACCATTGGTTATCGAAACAGCGCAGGAAGTAGCAACTCTCGATCATCTTCGCCGACAGATTGACCAGCGCCATGGTGTGGAACTGGCTCTGGCGCGAAACGTCATGGCGCGCCGAAGACACGTCGAGCACGGCGAGCAATTCGCCGTGCGGGTCGAACACCGGGCTGGCCGAGCAGGTCAGGCCGGTGTGGCGGCCGCGAAAGTGTTCGTCTTGATGAATGGTCAGCGCCTGACGCTCGACCAGGCAAGTGCCGATGCCGTTGGTGCCTTCGCAGGCTTCGCTCCAGTCGGCGCCGAGCCAGAGGCCGGCGCGTTCGAAAATCTTGCGTTCGGCCGGCGCGGTAACGCAGTTGAGGATCACCCCCCGCGCATCGGTCAGCAGCACCGCGTGGCCGGCGCCGGAAAGCTGTTGATGCAGGCTGCTCATTTCCGTACCGGCGATTTGCAGCACCTGCTGCAGGCGTTCGCGGCTTTCCAGCACGCGCCCGTGTTCGAGCACGGTCGGCGCCATGCTCAGGGCCGGGTCGAGGTGATAGTCCTGCAGACACCGCAGCCAGGAGCGGGCGATCGACGGGTCGGCACCGGGGCCGTGCAAATGCGCTTTGCCCTGGGTGGCGGTGAGGACCTGACGGGCATGGCGACTCAAATGGTTGTCGTGCATTTCTTATTGTTCTCCCCGAGGCGCGACGGCCCAATGCTGAGGTGACGCCCAGCATCCTCCAGCCACCGGTGCATTGCAATGCTGGCAAGACCGGCCGGTCACGGCTGTGCCAGAAACGGTACAAATTGTCACCGCAGCTGTATCGAAACCCTCACAGCATCGCCCCGCTCGTCCGAGACAAACCGTGCAAGGCCTTGATTTGCCTGACCTGCACAGCAATGGCCCGGCCCTTGCTCTACGCTTATAGCAAGCGCACTTGCGCGTTTCTCTAATAAGTACAAAGCCAAGGAGAACATCATCATGCGTTACGCTCACCCCGGTACTGACGGCGCCAAAGTCTCGTTCAAGAGCAAGTACGGTAACTACATCGGCGGCGAGTTCGTCGCGCCGGTCAAAGGTCAGTACTTCACCAACACCTCGCCAGTGAATGGTCAGCCGATTGCCGAATTCCCCCGCTCCACCGCCGAAGACATCGACAAGGCGCTGGACGCCGCCCACGCCGCCGCCGATGCGTGGGGCGCGACCTCGGTGCAGGCGCGCTCGCTGATCCTGCTGAAAATCGCCGACCGCATCGAAGCCAACCTCGAACTGCTGGCGATCACCGAAACCTGGGACAACGGCAAAGCCATCCGCGAAACCCTCAACGCCGACATTCCGCTGGCCGCCGACCACTTCCGCTACTTCGCCGGCTGCCTGCGCGCGCAGGAAGGCAGCGCTGCGGAAATCGACGGCAACACCGTGGCTTATCACATTCATGAACCACTGGGCGTGGTCGGCCAGATCATCCCGTGGAACTTCCCGCTGCTGATGGCCGCGTGGAAACTGGCGCCTGCGCTGGCCGCCGGTAACTGCGTGGTACTCAAGCCCGCCGAGCAAACGCCGCTGGGCATCTGCGTGCTGATGGAGCTGATCGGCGACCTGCTGCCGCCGGGCGTGCTCAACGTCGTGCAAGGCTTCGGCAAAGAGGCCGGCGAAGCACTGGCGACCAGCAAGCGCATCGCCAAGATCGCCTTCACCGGCTCGACCCCGGTCGGCTCGCACATCATGAAATGCGCAGCGGAAAACATCATTCCGTCCACCGTGGAACTGGGCGGCAAGTCGCCGAACATCTTCTTCGAAGACATCATGCAGGCCGAACCGAGCTTCATCGAAAAAGCCGCTGAAGGTCTGGTGCTGGCGTTCTTCAACCAGGGCGAAGTGTGCACCTGCCCGTCGCGCGCGCTGGTGCAGGAATCGATCTACGACGAATTCATGCAGGCGGTGATGAAGAAGGTCAGCCAGATCAAACGTGGCGACCCGCTCGACACCGACACCATGGTCGGCGCGCAGGCATCCGAGCAGCAATTCGATAAGATTCTCTCGTACCTGGAAATCGCCAAAGGCGAAGGCGCCGAGCTGCTGACTGGCGGGAAGGTGGAAAAACTCGAGGGCAGCCTGGCTACCGGTTACTACATCCAGCCGACCCTGCTCAAGGGCACCAACAAGATGCGCGTGTTCCAGGAAGAAATCTTCGGTCCGGTGGTGAGCATCACCACCTTCAAGGACGAAGCCGAAGCTCTGGCGATCGCCAACGACACCGAGTTCGGCCTCGGCGCCGGCCTGTGGACCCGCGACATCAACCGTGCCTACCGCATGGGCCGGGCGATCAAGGCCGGTCGCGTGTGGACCAACTGCTATCACCTGTACCCGGCGCATGCCGCGTTTGGTGGTTACAAGAAGTCCGGTGTCGGCCGTGAGACGCACAAGATGATGCTCGACCACTATCAGCAGACCAAGAACCTGCTGGTGAGCTACGACATCAATCCGTTGGGCTTCTTCTAACTCTGCGGCACCGATCGTTCCCACGCTCTGCGTGGGAATGCAGCCCGGGACGCTCCGCGTCCCTTTGAAGCCGAGCGCGGAGCGTCCGTTGAGGCATTCCTTTGCTGCGCGTGGGAACGATCAGGTTCCTGGCGATACCGCCGGGCCAATAAAACAATAAGAAAGGTGAACCCTATGCCAAGCGAATCCCCGGCTGGCGCTCCGGCGACCGGCTCCTCCGTCGACTTCGAAAAAGTCGGCACCGACTACTTCCAACAACGCGAGCTGAAAAAAGGCGCCGCCGGCTGGGTCCTGCTGGTGGGCCTCGGCGTCGCTTACGTGATCTCCGGCGACTACGCCGGCTGGAACTTTGGCCTCGCCCAGGGTGGCTGGGGCGGCATGTTCCTCGCCACGCTGCTGATGGCGACCATGTACCTGTGCATGTGCTTCTCACTCGCCGAACTGTCGTCGATGATTCCCACCGCCGGCGGCGGTTACGGCTTTGCCCGCAGCGCGTTCGGGCCGTGGGGCGGGTTTCTCACCGGCACCGCAATCCTCATCGAATATGCAATTGCGCCCGCCGCCATCGCGGTGTTCATCGGCGCCTATTGCGAGTCGCTGTTCGGCATCGGTGGCTGGGTGATCTATCTGGCCTTCTACATCATTTTCATCGCCATCCATATTTTCGGCGTTGGCGAAGCGCTCAAGCTGATGTTCATCATCACCGCTGTCGCCGCGCTGGCGCTGGGGGTGTTTCTGGTGGCGATGGTGCCGCACTTCGATGTCGCCAACCTGCTCGACATCCCGGTGACCACTGCGGTCGGTGCCAGTGCGTTTCTGCCATTCGGCTATGTTGGCGTGTGGGCGGCGATTCCCTATGCGATCTGGTTCTTCCTCGCCGTCGAAGGCGTGCCGCTGGCAGCGGAAGAAACCAAGAACCCCAAGCGCGACCTGCCGCGCGGCCTGATCGGCGCGATGTTGGTGCTGCTGATGTTCGCTTTGTTGATTCTGATCGTCGGCCCCGGCGGCGCCGGTGCCAACTCGCTGCTGACCTCCGGCAATCCGCTGGTCGAAGCGCTGAGCAAGGCCTATGGTGGATCGACCTGGATGGGCAGCTTCGTCAACCTCGTCGGCCTGGCCGGGCTGATCGCGAGCTTCTTCTCGATCATCTACGCCTACTCGCGGCAGATCTTTGCGCTGTCACGGGCCGGTTACCTGCCGCGCAAACTGTCGCAGACCAACAAAAGCAAGGCGCCGGTGCTGGCGCTGGTGATTCCCGGGATTATCGGCTTCGGGCTGTCGTTGACCGGTCAAGGCGACCTGCTGATTCTGGTGGCGGTGTTCGGCGCGACCATTTCCTATGTGCTGATGATGGCCGCGCACATCACGCTGCGCATCCGCCGCCCCAAAATGGATCGGCCGTATCGCACGCCGGGCGGGATTTTCACTTCAGGCGTGGCGCTGGTGCTGGCGTGCATCGCCGTGGTGGCGGGGTTCCTCGTCGATCCACGGGTGGTGATCGGCGCCGCCATCATCTATGGAGTGTTAATTGCTTACTTTGCCTTCTACAGTCGGCATCACTTGGTAGCGGGCACGCCGGAAGAAGAATTCGCGGCGATTCAGAAAGCTGAACAAGCCTTGCACTGATTGTCGAAAACCACGGCGCAGAGTGCTCTGCGCCGTCACGGAGAACGCTGAATGACCAGTTTTGCTCACACGGTCGGCGCGCAGACCTACCGCTTCGACAGCCTCAAAGACCTCATGGCCAAGGCCAGCCCGGCACGTTCGGGGGATTTTCTCGCCGAAATCGCCGCGCTCAATGACGGCGAGCGCGTAGCCGCACAAATGGCCCTGGCTGACACCCCGCTCACGCATTTTTTGCAAGAAGCACTGATTCCCTACGAAGCCGATGAAGTCACCCGACTGATCATCGACACCCACGACAAGCAGGCCTTTGCAGTCGTCAGCCATCTCACTGTCGGTGGCTTTCGCGACTGGCTGCTCAGCGACGCCGCCGACGAAACCAGTCTGCGCCTGCTGGCCCCCGGCCTGACGCCGGAAATGGTAGCGGCCGTGTCGAAGATCATGCGCATTCAGGATCTGGTGCTGGTCGCGCAAAAAATCCGCGTGGTGACGAAATTCCGCGGCACCCTCGGCTTGAAAGGTCGCCTGTCGACCCGCCTGCAACCCAACCACCCGACCGATGAGCCGTCCGGGATCGCCGCGAGCATTCTCGACGGCCTGCTCTACGGCAACGGCGACGCGATGATCGGCATCAACCCGGCTACCGACAGCATTGCTTCGATTTGCGCCATGCTGGAAATGCTCGATGCGATCATCCAGCGCTACGACATTCCGACCCAGGCTTGCGTACTGACCCACGTCACCACTTCGATCGAGGCAATCAACCGTGGCGTGCCGCTGGATCTGGTGTTCCAGTCGATCGCCGGCACCGAAGCGGCCAACGCCAGCTTCGGTATCAATCTGAATGTGTTGCAGGAAGGCTATGACGCCGGGTTGAGTCTGAAGCGCGGCACCCTCGGGCAAAACCTGATGTATTTCGAAACCGGTCAGGGCAGCGCGCTGTCGGCCAACGCCCACCATGGCGTCGATCAGCAGACCTGCGAGACGCGAGCCTACGCCGTGGCGCGCCATTTCAAACCGTTTCTGGTGAACACCGTCGTAGGATTTATCGGCCCGGAATACCTCTACAACGGCAAGCAAATCATCCGCGCCGGCCTCGAAGATCACTTCTGCGGCAAGTTACTTGGGGTGCCGATGGGCTGCGACATCTGCTACACCAACCACGCCGAAGCTGATCAAGACGACATGGACACCCTGCTGACGCTGCTGGGGGTGGCCGGGATCAATTTCATCATGGGTATCCCCGGCTCCGACGACATCATGCTCAATTACCAGACCACCTCATTTCACGACGCCCTCTACGCCCGGCAGACCCTGGGCCTGAAACCGGCGCCGGAGTTCGAGCAGTGGCTGGCCAACATGGGCATCTTCACGCAAGCCGATGGCAAGGTGCGCTTTGGCAACAATTTGCCGCCGGCCTTCCGCCAGGCGCTGGCGCAATTGGGATGACTCGCATGGAAAAACCGCCTGTAGACCCGCAAAACCCGTGGCTGCAACTGCGCCGCCTGACCCCGGCGCGCATTGCTCTGGGCCGCACTGGCACCAGCCTGCCGACCAGCGCTCAGCTGGATTTCCAGTTTGCCCATGCGCAGGCGCGCGATGCGGTGCACCTGCCGTTCGATCATGCCGGGCTCAGCGCACAGTTGCAGGAGGAAGGGCGCGAAAGCCTGCTGCTGCACAGCGCGGCGCCGGATCGCCACACTTATCTGCAACGCCCGGACCTGGGCCGCAAGCTCAGCGACGAGTCGGCGCAAACCTTGCGCGATTACGCCAGCGCCCATCCGCGCGGCGTTGATCTGGCGATTGTCGTCGCGGACGGCTTGTCGGCCTTGGCCGTGCATCGGCATACCCTGCCGTTTCTCAAGCGCCTGGAAGAACAGATGAGCGCTGATGGCTGGTCGATCGCGCCCGTGCTGCTGGTGGAACAGGGCCGCGTCGCCATCGGTGACGAAATCGGCCAGTTGCTCGGAGCGAAAATGCTGGTGATGCTGATCGGCGAGCGGCCGGGCCTGAGTTCGCCGGACAGCCTCGGCCTGTATTTCACCTATGCGCCCAAGGTCGGCCTGACCGACGCTTACCGCAATTGCATCTCCAATGTCCGCCTCGAGGGATTGAGCTACGGCATGGCGGCGCATCGCCTGCTGTATCTGATGCGTGAAGCCTGTCGACGGCAGCTGTCTGGGGTCAACTTGAAGGACGAGGCCCAAGTGCAGACGCTGGAGTCGGACGATGAGGTGAACATGAAAGGTAATTTCCTGCTTGACCCGCCGCCCGCCTGAACCGTTTCCGCATTGCCTTTCTGCGCTGGTTTCAGGCAGGATCGAAGCACGGCCGCCAGGGTTTCCCATCGCCGTCAGAGCAGTTGAAGACAGCCACTTGAAGACGAGACCTATCATGCGGATTATTCAAGCGACCCTCGAACATCTGGATTTGCTGACCCCGTTGTTCGTCAAATATCGCGAGTTCTACGGTTCCCTGCCTTACCCGGATTCCTCCCGCGCCTTTCTCGAAAAGCGCCTGCGCCGCAAGGAATCGGTGATTTACCTGGCCCTGGCCGATGATGACGACAAGAAACTCATGGGGTTCTGTCAGCTCTATCCAAGCTTCTCCTCGCTGTCGCTCAAGCGCGTGTGGATTCTCAACGACATCTATGTCGCCGAAGACGCCCGTCGGCAATTGGTCGCGGACAATCTGATCCGCACCGCAAAAAAAATGGCCAAGGAAACCCAAGCCGTGCGCATGCGCGTCTCCACCAGCGCCGACAACGAAGTGGCACAAAAAACCTATGAATCCATCGGATTCAAGGAAGACACCGAGTTCAAGAACTACGTATTGCCGATCAGCGACGAGCTCTGATCGCCACCGACCGGGTGCTGAGGGAGCGCGCTCCCTCGCCACACGTCGGGTCTGCCTGACAATTGATCACAGGCGACACTCCTCGCGACAAAACCGACACGCTTTCCTCCTGCCAGACCGTATAATCGCGAGCTTTCCGGCTTGTAAGAAAAACTACACCCCGCTGTAGGCTTACACGAAGTCATCCGCACAGGCCTGCCGAGTCGGGCCGCCATACAGGTGCCTCCATGGATTTCAACCCGCTCGACCTTATCCTGCATCTCGACGTTTACCTCGATTTGCTGGTGAACAACTATGGGCCATGGATCTACGCCATCCTGTTTCTGGTGATCTTCTGCGAAACCGGTCTGGTGGTGATGCCGTTCCTGCCGGGCGACTCGCTGCTGTTCATTGCCGGCGCCGTAGCGGCGGGCGGTGGCATGGACCCGGTATTGCTTGGCGGTCTGCTGATGCTCGCGGCCATTCTCGGCGACAGCACCAACTACGTGATCGGTCGTACGGCCGGGGAAAAGCTGTTCAGCAACCCCAACTCGAAAATATTCCGCCGCGACTACCTGCAAAAAACCCACGACTTCTACGACAAGCACGGCGGCAAGACCGTGACCATGGCGCGTTTCCTGCCGATCATCCGTACGTTTGCGCCGTTCGTTGCCGGCATCGCGCGCATGCCGTACCCACGCTTTTTCGGTTTCAGCGTACTCGGCACGATCCTGTGGGTCGGCGGCCTGGTGACGCTCGGCTACTTCTTCGGCAACGTGCCGTTCATCAAGAAAAACCTGTCGCTGCTGGTGGTGGCGATCATTCTGCTGTCGCTGGTGCCGATGGTCATCGGCGTGGTGCGCAGCCGTTTCGGCGGCACCAAAGCGCAATCGCATTAATCAATGTGGTCGTTGAGCGCCTGGCGTCGCCGACGCATTCTGGCAAAGCACCCGATTGCCGACGATGTCTGGCAACGGGTGCGGCATCACCTGAGTTTTCTCGATGGCCTCAGCGCTGCTGAAGACCAGTGGCTGCGCGACGCCTGTGTGTTGTTCCTCGAAGACAAACACCTGAGTGCCCTGCCCGGCGTCGAACTGCATCAGGAACAACGCCTGCTGCTCGCCGCCCAGGCGCAGTTGCCGCTGCTTAACCTCGGTGATTTGAACTGGTATCAAGGCTTTCATGAGATCGTCCTCTACCCCGACGACTTCCTCAGCCCGCAACGCCATCGCGACGCCAGCGGCATCGAACACGAGTGGGACGGCGAGCACAGCGGCGAAGCCTGGCAACAGGGGCCGGTGATTCTCGCCTGGCCGGGCGTCATGGCCAGCGGTGGCTGGGAAGGCTATAACCTCGTCATTCACGAACTCGCGCATAAACTCGACATGCTCAATGGCGATGCCAACGGCCTGCCGCCGCTGCACACCGACATGCGCGTCAGCGACTGGGCCGAGGTGATGCAGGCGGCCTACGATGATCTCAACCGCCAGCTCGACCATGATCCCGATGCCGAAACCGCCATTGATCCGTACGCTGCGGAGAATCCCGCGGAGTTCTTCGCAGTCACCAGTGAATACTTTTTCAGCGCCCCGGATCTGCTGCACGAGGCCTATCCGCAGGTGTACGCGCAGTTGCAGCTTTTCTACCGCCAGGACCCGTTGGGCAGGTTGCGGCAACTTCAGGCCACAGACCCGGTCTATCAGGCGCACGACTAAGCTGCACACGACTTTCGGTCCATGGCGTCGACGGCAGAATATGCCTATAATCGCCGCCACTTTTTGGTCAATCCGGCCAAGTGTTTTTGGTCAACTACGGGGGCAACGCCCAATGAGCTACAGCAAGATTCCGGCTGGCAAAGACCTGCCGAACGACATCTACGTCGCGATCGAGATCCCGGCCAACCACGCGCCGATCAAATACGAAATCGACAAAGACAGCGATTGCCTGTTCGTTGACCGTTTCATGGCCACCCCAATGTTCTACCCGGCCAACTACGGTTACATCCCGAACACTCTGGCTGACGACGGTGATCCCCTCGACGTGCTGGTCGTGACCCCTTATCCGGTTGCCCCTGGTTCGGTGATCCGCGCACGTCCAGTCGGCATCCTGAACATGACCGACGACGGCGGCGGCGATGCCAAAGTCATCGCAGTGCCACACGACAAGCTGTCGCAGCTGTACGTCGACGTGAAGGAATACACCGACCTGCCGCCACTGCTGATTCAGCAGATCGAGCACTTCTTTGCGAACTACAAGGATCTCGAAAAGGGCAAATGGGTCAAGATCGAAGGCTGGGCCGGCGCAGACGCCGCCCGCGAAGCGATCACCAAGTCGGTTGCCGCCTACAAAGGCTAAGCGACGGCTCGCTGCGTGATGCTTGAGAAAACCCCGGTTGATCCGGGGTTTTTTATGCCCGCTCAAAGCTCTCTTAAACGAGCTGTTTAGAGCGGACTACAGAAAAGTTTTAAGCTGTGTAATTTCCCACAAGGGCGCCTTACATCCCGTCGCAAAATTCAGCCCGTTTTTGAACGCGCGGTTTATTCAAACCGCTCTGGCACGGCCGTAGACTCCGTGTTTATGAGAAAGAACACTAGCGGTCCAAGATTCAAGGCACTCCTGGAAGCTGCGAACATCTCGACGACGGGTTTCGCAAAGTTCTGGGGCACGGAAGCCCAAAATGTCCACAACTGGTACACCCGGGGCGTCCCGGCGTATCGCATGGAAGAAGTCTCACGCCTGCTGTCCGTCAACAGTGAATGGCTGAAAACCGGCGAAGGCATCAAGGAATCACCGAGCCTTAGCCCACCGGCGAGCAATGGCGACCATTTCGACGCCAACGACCCGCAGGGCAGCTACCGATTCATCCACCCCAACGATCTCGAACTGGCCTTCTTCAAGGAAACGCCGCTCGACAGCTCCGACAAAACCCACGTCATCCAGGACCCGGACCTCTCCATCCGTCTGCTGCGCTCCCACCTCGACCAGCTCGAAGTCCGCCCCGACGACGCCATCTGCGCCCACATGATCGGCAACAGCATGGCCGACCGCATCGAAGACGGCTCCATCGTCGCCATCGACCGCGGCCTCACCCAGGTCGTCGACGGCGAGATCTATGCCATCGAACACGACGGCATGCTGCGCATCAAATACCTGCACCGCATGCCCGGCAACGGCCTGCGCCTGCGCAGCCACAACAGCGCCGAATACCCCGACGAAGTCTTCCGCCCGGCACAGGTCGAGGAACAGAGGATTCACATATTGGGCTGGGTGTTCTGGTGGTCGACAGTGAGCAAGCGCCGGCCGGTGGTGCCGTTCCTCTGATATCAGGGCCTGCATAGCCCCCTGTAGGAGTGAGCCTGCTCGCGATGAGTCCCTGATATTCAGTACAAATCCCGAATTTGTTCGACTGCAGTCGCTCTAAACCGCACTTCAGACTGGGAATCCAAAGCAAAACTCAGTATCCTGCGCCCCACATTTGCGCATCGACCCGCTCCCGCGGCTCAGTTGACGCCAGACGCGGCAGACCAACGTCTGACCAAGTCCCACAGCCGGACGCAAGATCCGGATGTACGTTTTGAAGGCTGGCGCGGCTTACCAAAAATAAGCCAAGCCAGTCCCCGAGAAGCCGGCCACAAGCCGGCTTTTTAATGCCTGAAGATCGGCTGTCCACCGTTCCGGAAGCCGCACTTCCGCTAGTCGAGCGTTCGACGCCTTGCTAGCGTAACGACAAACATTATTACGGTAACTTCCTCATGGCCTCCATCAACATCCGCATCGACGATGAGCTCAAGCAGCGCTCCTTTGCCGCGCTGGAAAAACTTGGTGTCACGCCTTCCGAGCTTCTGCGCCAAACGCTTCAATACGTCGCCGAGCGGGGCAAGCTACCTTTCAAAGCGGCGTTGCTCAGCGAAGAAGATGAAGCGCTCATCGCCGTCGTCACCGAACGCCTCGCCTCACCGCAGCGAGTCAAGGTGAGTTTGGATGATCTATAAGCTTGAGCTTGATCGATGGGCGGTAAGGGAATAGAAGAGGCTGAGCAGTCGCCGCCAAAGGTGCGAAGGATAGTCACTTTAGTAAGTCAAAACGCGTACAAGGACGTCAAAACATGCAACTCCCATCACGCTACACGCCGGTCAGATTCAATATCCTCATCGTGGCTTTGGGTTTTAGCCTCTCCGGCTGCGTCGGTGCCATCGTGGCTCTGCCTGAGAAAACCACACTTAGAACTGACGAGTACAAAGCACTAAGCGCTCGCTCGATCCCCCCAGCGGTCACCCGAACCGTGCAATCAACACCTACGCGCGAGTGGTGCGGCATCACGGTTTGGGCGCTGATCATTCCTTTGCCGTTGAAATTGCCCGTGTGTTCGTCGTATTCCGGGCAGTCCTTCGGACGTGACGCGTATGGCGATGAAATCGTTTTGCTCAATTCAAAACAAACGGTGCCGGCGCCGTTCTATGCCTGTGGCCCGTTAATGGCGCTGGGGCCGATTGTGCATGGTTATCAGGGCAACGCGCTTTGCGGCGTTTTTCCTGATTAGCCGGAGCTCACGGATAACTAAACGACTTCACCAACGTCAACTCCCCCACCGCCCGCATCGGCACCAGAAACGTCTCCATCTTCTCACTCGGCGTGCCTTCCTCGGTGATCACCGTCACCTGCGCCGTGGTCAGCGCCTGCACCGCCTCATCCCCGCCCTCGTCATCCTCGCGATAGCCACCGCCGTAATAATTCACATACACCAGATACTGCCCTTTGATCGGCGCCGGCATGGCGGCGATTTCCGGGCCGTAGCCGGTGGTGACGTCGACATCGAGGGCGGCGCCATTGGGTGCGACGCGGTTGCCGTACCAGACGTGGGCGCCGTCGGGGGTGATCAGGTGCAGGTCGAGGTCGGTGCCGTCGCTGTCCCAGGCCAGCAGTACGCGCAGTTTGGCCGGGGTGGCGCCGCCGCGGGTGTTGAGGAACTGGGTGCGGTGGCGTTGTTGGCCGTCGGGACTGCGCACTTCGACGCTGTTGCTGCCGTTGGGGAAGGAGAACGGGCGGTCGAAGCGGCCGCTGGCGTCGATTTTCAGCGGCATGCTGACGCCGTTGACGATCAGGCGGCCGGGCTGGTTGTTTTTGGCGCTGGCTTTGATTTCGCCGCTGATGCGCGCGGTATTGGCCTGGCCGATCGGGGTGTTTACCGACGAGGCCGGATAGTTGACCGTTTGGCGGAAGCTTTCGCCCTCGCCTTCCGGAGCGCCGCTGCGCCAGCCGCTGACCGGGGTGTCGAGCTTGACGCTGTCGGCGGCATGGGCCGGCGCCAGCGCGGTCAGCGTGCAGAGCAGCAGCAAGACCTGGGGATAACGGAATGTCATGGTCTATTCCAGCAAAAGGTGACGGGCGAGCCCTTCGATGTAGGTTTCGTCCTGGCCGTTGGGGTGAGCTTCAAAGGCCAGGTGCAGGTATTCGTGGGTCAGGTCGAGGCGATCCTGCAGCGACAGGACGCCGCGCACGTAGATGCGTTGGCGTTCGCGGTCGACGAAGGGGTGGCCGAAGGCAAGTTTGCACACGGCGAAAGTGCTGACGTCGTTGTAGCCGGTTTCGCTGGCGAGCTTCGGCCGCCAGCCGCGTCGCTGTTTTTGCAGCCAGTCCTGCGCGGCAGGCAGCGCTTCGCAGGAGGCGACCGGGTTGTCCCAGCGGCTGAGGCTGGCGCGCGGATAGGCGTGCAGCAGAATTGCGTCGTAGCGCTGGCCGGCGTTGGCCTGTTCGACGGCTTGTTGCCAGGCGAGTTTGTCCGGGCCGGGTTGGTCGGAGTGATAAGTGACGGGGCTGCCGGCGAGGACCATATCTGCAGTCCAGGCGGCGATGTTGCGTGATTCGGCAGAGGCCGGACGTGGCGCGACGCGCTGACGGTTGCTGCTGTCGTCGATGCTCAGGCAGTCGCCGTTGCGCGTGGCGTTTTGCAGCAGATACGTGCGGATTGCCACGGCCAGCGCTTTGGCCGCTTCGGCGGGTTCCGGTTTGGCTTCGCGCTCAAGGACGCGAGCTACATATTCTTCGCGATCAAGCCTTGCGACGAGTTTGTCGTTGAGCAGAAACAGTTCGCCGTCGCTGTGGATATCCAGCGCGTTGCCGTTGGCGAATTCAACACGGTAATCGCCCTGCAACGGGCCGGAAGTCGCCACCCGCTCCCCCGTCAAAACCCTCGCAAGCGGGTACTTCGAAAACAGCCCGACTTCGACACAACGCCCTGCGTCCACCGGCCATGCCGCTGGCAAAACCGTCGCCAGTGCCTGACCGTAATGGCGCAAGACCATCTGACTGGTGCCACGGCCACCGGCCCAGACCGGCGCGCCATCCGCCGTCCAGCCGGCGAAACCACCCTGGCGCGATTGCGGATCCTGATCGCCGAGCCAGCTCCAGGTTTTCACCCGCAAGCGCCCGCCCAGTTCACCGACGACATTGCCGTCCGCCGCGTTCAGCACCACGTCGAGCAACACCCGCCGCGCCTGATCCTGCGCCGGCAGCGAAGCCAGCACTTTGAGCAACTCCACGACGGACACCCGTTGCGCCGGCTGCACCGAGGGCAGATCGAGCAACCACGTCGGTGCCTGCCGCGCCTGCCAAAAGGTGCGCCAGTCGGCAGCAGAAATGCCCAACCGCGCCGGTTCAAAATACAAGCCGCAGGATTTCACCAACGCCTGATCGCGCTCGATCCTGCCGCCCGCGGTACAGCAATAGACTTCTTCTTTCGACTGTCCGCGACATTCATAAGCCGGCTCACGCGCGCCGGTATCGACCAGCCAGGCGTAGACAAACAACTTCCACAGACTGCCAAGCGGCGCTTCCAGCGAGGGAGGCAACGGCTCGCGCGCGATCAGTTGCGTCTGGCTCAGCGACAACAATTCGCCCTGATAAGCCACGCGCAACGGCTCGTCCTGCGCCGTTGCCAGCGCAGGTATCAATCCGATCAACAGCCACAGCAGCCGCCGGATCATGTCAGTTGACCGTGACCTGGCCGAGCGCGGCTTTGGTTTCCTGAGCCTGATGCTGCGGCGCGTAGACCTGCTTGAACCGCACCGGTGGCAGGTTGAACTGGCCTTTTTGCGAGAAGCGCACCAGATGGCGCAGGCGCAATTCACCGCTCAACGCATCCACCGGCACCGCGTAGGCCAGTTGTCCCGGCTCGAAACGGGCCTTTTCCAGCGCGGTCGGTTCGCTACCGTCCTTGCCCTGCAACTTGATGCCCCAAGTGGTGCGCTCGACATCGGCGCCCGGCGGCAGCGGCACTTCGAGCATGCCGTAGCGCAGCGGTTTCGGCGCTTTGCTGGTGAGGATCACTTCGTCCAGATACAGGCTGTCGCTGGACAACGCTTTGCTGCCGACCGGCTCAAGTTTGAAGGTGAACGCTTCGTCGCCCGGCACCAGTCGCGACAGACGACGAGTGATGGTCACCGCCATCGAATCGACCGCCGGCTGTTGGGTCTGGAAACTCAGCGCCGCGCGCAGCGGACGCTCTTGTGTGCCGGACACGCTCAACACACCTGGCACCGGCGTCGGGCCTTGCCAGGTCCAATACATTTCGCCGCTCGCGCCGTAGTGTTTCTTCCAGCCTTCACCCGGTGCCAGAGCGATAGTTGGCGACGCCTGGGCGATGCTGCGTTGCAGCCAGGTCAGTGCCAGCGCGCGTTCGAGGGTCGATTGCTGTGGCAGCAGACGTTGCAGCAGCGCTGTCGCACGGCCCTGATCGAACGGTTGCTGCGAGAGGTTCAGCGCTTCGACGAACGGCTGTGAGCTGACCGCCAGACGTTGTTGTGCCGCAGACACTTGACCATTGAACGCTTGCGGCAAAGTCACTTTCGCTTGCGTGGCCATCGAGGCAGCCAATACCCGCGCCGCCGCCAGACCGAGCGCCGAATCCGGATCGTTCATCACGAGACTGTCTTCGCCATCGTCCAGCACGGTTTCGGCACTGCCCTCACCGGCCTTGGCCAGATCGTCGATCAAACCGCTGAGCAGCGTGTTCACCGGCAGGTGCATCTGTTTGGCGAACGACAGAATCAGCGCCCGTTGCAGCAGCGGCGTATTCGGCGCTTGCTTGGCGTAGACCTCCAGCACCCGCTGCCAATGCTCCGGCGGCAAGGTCAGCTCGAGCACCTGACTGGCGTTCCAGTCGGCGTAGTAAGCGTAGGCCGTGAGGAATGCATCCGGCTCACCGTCATAACCCCACCACGTGAAGCTCGCCGACGGCCCGGCCATTTGCACCAGACGCAGGCGGCTGTTCTGCATGATCAGGCGCAAGCGATCACGAATCTGCGGGGTCGACGCCAGCGACGGATAGGCAATGCTCAGCGGCAGCAACCGGCTGGCGGTCTGCTCGACGCCGCCGTACGGGTAGCTCAGCAGATCATCAAGGGCGGATCGGAACAGCGCTTGCGGACTGTCATCCAGACGCAGGCGAATATCCGTGGCATCGGCCGGCAGACTCAACGGCGTATCGCCGCTGGCGACATCGAGGCTTTGCGTTTGCGTCACCTGCCAGCCATCACCGGTTGCACTCAGGCGCACCGCCAAGGCGTCAGCGGTTTTACCGTCCTGCACCAGCTCCGCCGTCCACTCACCGGAAGCCAGGGAGAATGCCGGGATCGGCAGGTAGTTGATGCCATTGTTCAACGTCACCGGCAGACGCTGCTCTGCGCCGGCATAACGAGTGACCAGTTCAGCCTTGAGCGGTTTTTCGGCTTGGCTGAACGCGAACACCCCCAGTTGCGGCTGATCGCCCTGGCGGAATTTGCTCGGCCCGCTCCACTTCAGGTACAGCGGTTTTTCCGAACGAACAAACTGCTTCTTCTGCCCGACCTGACCATCATCAGCGATGGCGCGGGCGGTGATGCGCCAGCGGGTCAGCGAGTCCGGCATCTTGAAAGTGAAACGGGTTTTGCCGTCGGCGCCGGTCAGCAGTTCCGGTTGCCAGGCGGCGGTGTCGACGTCTTCGCGACGCGGCCGCTCCAGCACTTTCACTCCGCGCTCGCTGCGGTTGGCCTTGCCCGGTGCGCCGGGGCTGCCCGGCAACGCCACGTCGTAACTGATGAACGACAGGCTGGCACTGGTGCGCACGTTGTTACGGCGCGGGTGATAGAAGAACTGGTCGATGGTCGGCGCGACTTCCGGTTGCAGCGCGTAGATCATTTCATCGACAACGCTGACCGTCAGGTGCGCCGGTACTGCCTTGCCGGCGAATTGCGTGGTCAGGTCAACCGTGACCGTATCGCCCGGCAGGTACACCGCTTTGTCGGTGCTGATCGCCACATCGATCTGCGGCGCGACCACTTTGATCCCGGCGTTCTGGAAGCTGTACTGACCGCCCTTGGTGTAGAGCACGGAGAAGGTCAGGTTCGGCGCGAAATTGTCTTTCACCGGGATGCGCGCGCGGTATTGGGTGTCGCTGAGCTTTTCCAGTGTCAGCCAGTCAGCGCCTTTGGCCAGCAGCGCGGTGGCTTCGACCTTGTCGCGTTCCAGCGACAGCAATGCATCGCTGACCGGCTCGGGGAAGGTGATCAGCGCCAGCGCTTCATCGCCGGCCTGGTATTCAGGCTTGTCGAGGACGATCTCGACCGTGCCCGGCACGGCTTTGACACCATCGCCAGTCACCGAATGGCCAGTGGCGCCAAGGACGCGCCCATGCTGATCTTTCAGCGTCAGGTTGTAGGTGCCCGGACGTTCGAACGCGAGGCTGAAGCCTTTGTCGGTGGCGGCGAGTTTGCCTTCACCAGTGCTCTGATCTTCGAGACGCACCCAGCCATAGCTGCTCGGCGTCACCGCTTTGCTCGGCTCGCTGCCGCCCTCGTTGGCATAGTTGAACGCGACCTTGTCGCCGGCCGCGCTGAAGCGTTGCGGCGCGCTCAACCGGAAGCTGGCGGCGCCACGGTCGATAAGGATTTCCTTGGTGGTCTTGACCCGATACGCCGCGCCATCGCTGGCGAATACGGTGAGCATGTAGCGGCTCGGTTTGTCGGCGGCTGGCAGGTCTAGAGTCGCATTGCCTTTGCTGTCGGTGGTCAGTTCAGCGCTGGTCAATTCCACCGGGAATTGCCCGAGGTATTGCAGTTCATTGTCGACCATCGACAACTGCTGGGCGCGCAGGCTCAAGCTCAGCCTGGCGTTGGCCACCGGTTTGCCGTCCGGATAGAGCAACACCAGACTGCCCTTCACTGGCTCGCCGGTGCGGTAATCCTGCTTGGCCAGATTCAGGGAAATTTCGAAGTGCGGTTTGATGTATTCGGCGACGCGAAAGGCGCTGCTGTAGGCCTGATCCTTGTAGTTGAAACGGATCTCGTAACCACCGGCCACGGCGTTGTCCGGCAACTGGAAACGGCCCTGAGTACCGGCCTTCGAATCAAGTTTGAGGTCGAGGTGTTGCAACTCCGTACCGGTCGCGTCGAGCACGCTAACGCTGACGTCCGCCGCGCCCGGCAATGCCGAATCGCGGGCGTTCTTGAATTCGCGACCGACGATTTTCAGCGACACCCAGTCGCCCGGGCGATACAGCGGCCGGTCGGTGAAGGCATACAGTTTGGTGTCGTAGATTTCGCTGTCGTAATAGAAGTTTTCCGAGACGAACACGCCGCCCTCTTCGTCTTCGCCGATGACGAACGAACGCTCGGGGCTCGCGTGTTTCAGGCGCAGCAAACCGTCGCTGTCGGTCGCGCCGCTGCTCATCACGCCGAGGCCGTCGGTCCACAGCACATTGACCTTCGGCACCGAGCTGCCTTCGTGTTTGCGTGCAGCCCAGACCAGCAGTTCGTCACCGGCAATCTTGCTGACCGCCACGGTGTTGGAAACGAAGACCATGGTCGTCGCGCGGTACTTGCCGATCAGCGCTTCGACCAGGTACAGACCCGGTTTCAGCTGACCCAATGGAATGTAAACGTTGCCCGGCGCGACACTGACGAAATCGCTGGAAGAGCCGGCCAGGTCGACCCCGGCCGGCGGCTGGATCGGCTTGGCCTGCCACAGCGGATAACGGAACTGGCTGACCACCGGCAGGCCCGGAATCAGCGCAAATTGCGGCTGCGCGTCGTACGGCGTCGGCGCGGCCATGGCGTCGCCCATTTTCAGTTCCGGCACTTCTTCGGTGACCTGTTTGCGCGACTCGTAAGAGAACGCACGCTGCATCACCCGACGGGATTTGCGGTACCAGTTGTCCCAAAGATACGCGAGGGTGTTGGACAGTCCTTCGCCCTTGAACTGGCCGTCACTGACCACCCGGTGCAGGTTCTTCTGACGCTTGAGAAAATCCAGCGGTTTGTCGATGCGGTACACGCGAATGTCGGCGCCACCATACGGCTCCATGCGAAAACGCCGGTAATCACGACCGGGCGCCTCGAGGCGCACCATGGCCTGTTCGTCGCTGGCGAAACTGCTGTCGGCAAGCAGAAAGAAGCTTTCGCCGGACACCGGTGTGTAGCCGCTGGGTTCGACCGAATCGTCAGCATTCACGCTCGCCAGTGGCAGCAACAGTGCGAGCAGCAGTGGAATTCGGGAGCAGAGTCGCAACATGCGGGCACCGGTCATTGGGAGAGAAAATTCAGTCGATAGACGCCGATGAAGTTGGGGTTGGCTGCGTCGGGTATCCATCGGGTGTCCTTCCATGTCATGAGTTGCTGCAGGCTTGCCGAACGCATGCCGTTGTCTGTGGGGGTGGTGGTGCCGGTGTGATAGGCGATGTAGCGGCCCATCCAGATCATCAGGTGCTGGTCGTCGCCCTGATCGAAAAACATCAAGTCACCGGGGCGCGCCTGCGACACATCGCGGCTGACCAAGTGACTGTTGAACTGAATCAGTTTGATCGCGTTGACGTACGGCCCGACCTTGCCGCCGCCCTGCTGCCACTGTTGCGCAAGCTTGCGTTGCTCGTCGCTGAGCGCCAGCTCTGGCGGCAGGTAGCGATTGGACAGGCCATTGCTGCGCAGCCACTTGTCATCGTGGACTTTCAGCGCTTCGTTGGCGGCGAAGCGCACCAGCCCGGCACAATCCTGCTGATACCAGCGCGGGCTCGGGCCCTGGCTCAGTTGCTCTTGGGCAATGCGCACGAACCAGGCGCGGAACACCTGCGATTGCGCCGGATCCAGCACTGGCGCGTCGACGGCGCGGGCGCTCGCGCTGAGCAATAGCGCGAGCAGGCCGAGGCTGCGGATCAATGTCGTCACAGCGCTTTCCATTCCAGCGGCAGCCACTGCCAGTGACCGTCCGGCTCACTGCCTTCGGGCAAGGTCAGGGCGTATTTGCCATAGCCGCCAAGGGTGCGCAGTTTCGGCAGCAGATAGGTCTGCGCGGCGTTGTAGAACACTGGCTCCATGTCCTGCGGCAGGCTGTCGAGGGTCTCCTGCTGCATCAGTTGGGCCATCGAATCCGGGCCGAAATAGATGGGCATTAGCACGTCTTTCGGCAATACGTCGGCCATCGGCGGGAAGCGTTTGTCGAGGGTGCCGAGGGCCTTGTCGAGCAGTTTGTCGTCGAGCGAAAACAGCAGCGTCGAGCCGTGTCGGGCGAGGCTGACGTTCATGAACGCCTTGCCGGAAACCGCCTCAGGGTTCTGCGCGGTCTTCGCCGCATACGGACCGAAACTGGAGCTGACCTGACGTTGCCAGACGTGGCTTTGGCCTTCCTGTTTCTCGACCACCGGGAACACGTTTTCCGCAACGTTGGGCTCGAACGCGCCGACCATCGAGCCGAACAGCTTGCCCAGATCGCCATCGAGCTTGCTGCTGTCTTCGTCTTTCAGACTGGCGACCAGCAGCGGCGTGTACAACCGTGAGTCGGCGTACCAGCACAGACCCGCCGCACCGGCGACGTGCTCGGTCAACGTCTGTGCCACGGCATCGTCGGCGCCGAGCTTGATCAGCAGCGGTTTCTGCGGTTCGGCTGCCACCGGCAAAGTCACACAGGCGCTGGCGCCCAGCGGCATCGCCTGCCACACCGGTTTGAAATCGAAATCCGGCTGGTTCTCCAGCTCGTCCATGGCCAGGTAGCTGTGCCAGCCTTTGTCGTCCATGTCGAAACGCAGCCCGGCAAAGTTCGGGATAAAGCGCTGATAGCCCATGGCAAGCACGCTGGAATTGACCGATAGCCGCTGTTTGGTTTCAGGGCTTTTCGCCGGTAGACCGAACGCTTCCGGAAAGAGTTTTTCACCGTTTAGCAGCGCCGCCAGCGCTTGCGAGGAAACGTGGCCGGATTCTTCGGAGGCGCCGCTTTGCGCGTCGTAGTATTTGGCCGGGTTGGACAGCACCACCAGTTTGTCGCCGCGCGAGGCGAATAGCAGCGCTTTGCTGGCGTTGTAGCTGAGCTGATAGAGCGGTACCTCGTCGCCGCCGACCTTGAGGTTGCCAATGACGCTGAGCTGGCTGTCATCCAGCGCAACTTTCGCCAATGGTTCGAGCACTTTCGCCAGCCCGCCGCGATCCATCACCAGCAGAAAATCCTTCAAGCGACCATCAGCGCCACGCCACAGCGCAACATCGGCCGGCTGATCGAAAAGCTCCTCGATCAGGCTGTCCTGCAATTTCAGATCATGCTCGTAGACGATCCGCCGCAGGCTGCCGGTCAGGCCGAGGCGATCGGCGTGGGTTTCGTAATAGAAGACGAAATCCTCAGTCAGCGTGACCTTGAGGAATGGCACCGTCAGCAGGTCTTTGGGCAACTGGCTCAGGGAGCGGGTTTCCAGCAACGCGTCCGGGCGACTGAGACCGAGCTTGTCACTGGCCAGCTCGGCCGGTGGCGCCTTGGGCTTGAGCAGCAGCCAGCCGAAACCGCCCGCCACGCCGGCAACCAGGCACAGCCCGAGCAACAGCAACGGCCAGCGCCGCGAAGGTTTGGCCGCTGGCGTAGCGGCAGCCGGAGTAGCAGTGTTATCGCTCATGTGCACAACATCCGAGTTCATCCGTGGCGGGATGCTTAATAGTTGAAAGTCTTGACCAGCAGCAGATCACCGATTGCCCGCAGAGGCACGATGAAGGTTTCGCGTTTTTCGTCGACGGTGTTTTCGTTGAGCACCAGCGTGATTTGCGAGGTGATCACCTCGTTCTGGTTGCTGGTCTCCTCGAAGTTATAGCCGCCGTTGCCGTAGTTGCCCCAATAGTTGACGTAAACCAGATAGGCGCCGTGCAGCGGCGCGGTCATGGTGAACATCTCCGGGCCCGGCCCATCAACGCCGTCCGGGTCGAGCCCGCCGCCATTGCTCAGCGCCGGCCGCGCCCAGAACGCATGCTGACCGTCGGGGGTGACAATATGCAGATCGAGTTCGGCTTTCGGGTCGTCCCAGCTCAGGACAAGTCGAATCCGCGCCGGCGTGCGCAGATGATTGGCTTCATAAAATTGCACGCGCTTGAGCGACTGGCCCTCGGCGCTGATCACCTCGACGCTGTTGGAACCGGCGCCGAACGCATACGGCCGGGCGAAGCGGCCCTCGTCGTCGGTGTACAGATTGAGTGGATTGCCATTCACCGCGAGGCTATGCGGCGGACGCATATGGCCGAGGGCCTTGAGCTGGCCCTGAATCATCGTGCGATTGCGTTGAATGCCGCGATCGATCGGCGGCGTCGGGTAGGCGACCTGCGGGTTTTCCGTGCGATCGAGCAAGCCGTGATAGCGCCAGCCACCCACGGGCTCCGACAACTCGGCGCTCGGCGCAGCGGCCCACAGCCCCGGCGCACAGGCCAGGCCAATCAGCAGCAACAGAAATGAACGCATGTGATGCCTCCTGCCATGCCCCAACGAAACCTTGCACCCGATCCTCGGCGCTTCACAGCGGTGAACTGCGTTTCGTCTGATGAACCCGCGAATGCGGGTCGTCGAAGGCGCGAAGATTAGCGATTCGGCAGTTTTTTAACAATCGGATACATGTGCTTTTGCTGTAGGAATTGCGCCAACCCAGTGGACGATGAGCCGAATAGCCGTCATATTCGGCTCACTAAATGAGCCGAATAGCTTTTCCATCCGGCTCACGAACCGACGCAGGCAATTCAAATGGCAACTCGATGGATCTGGCAGCAACCCGATTGGCCGGACTTCAACTGGCAGGCAGAACGCCTGGCGGGTCTGTTGCGCGAATGCGTGCAGGCGCAAGGTCAGCTGATGGGCATGGCGGGGTCGGTCAGTCATGCCCTGGGGGCGCAGACCGAACTCGACGCCCTGCTGCAGAACATCGTGACCTCTTCGGCCATCGAGGGAGAACAACTCAACGTCGGCTCGGTGCGCTCGTCATTGGCTCGACGTCTGGGCCTGGAACTGGTTGACGGGACTAGCGTCAGTCCGCGCAGTGAGGGGCTGGCACAACTGATGCTCGATGCGACCCGGCGCTTTGCCGAACCGCTGACCTGCGCGCGCTTGCTTGAGTGGCACCGATGGTTGTTCCCTGATCAGGAAAACGACCTTAACGCGAGAGCGATGCACGTTGGCGCGCTGCGCGGCGACGAGTCAATGCAGGTAGTGTCCGGTCGCATTGATCGCCCGACCGTGCATTTCGAGGCGCCGCCGCGCAAAGGTCTTGAACGGCAACTGGAGCAGTTTCTCGACTGGTTCGAAGCGAGCCGGAATCAAACTGCACTGGACCCTTTGTTGCGCGCCGGCATCGCGCATTTCTGGTTTGTGACCTTGCACCCATTCGATGACGGCAATGGCCGCCTGACCCGCACCCTCACCGATCTGGCGCTGGCTCAGGGTGAGGCGCAGGCGATCCGTTTCTACGCCATGTCGGCAAGCATCCTCGATGATCGCTCGGGCTATTACCGAATTCTGGAGGCGAGTCAGAAAGCCACGCTCGACATCACTGAGTGGCTCGACTGGTTCCTGCAAACCTTGCTGCACAGTCTGTGCCAGGCGATCGCGCTCATCGACAGCGTACTCGGCAAGACCCGCTTCTGGCAGGCGCACCGCGAGTCGGAGCTTTCCGTCGAACAGGTGAAGGTACTCAATCGGCTACTCGACGGCGGCGACCGCGGTTTTGAACAGGGCATCAGTGCCGGGCAATACCAGGCGGTGGCGAAGGTGTCGAAAGCCACCGCGACCCGGCATCTTGCCGAGTTGCTGGACAAGGGTTGCCTGCAGCGATTGCCCGGAGGGGGCCGCAGTACACGCTATCAGGTCAACTATCCGGACTGATCCATGAATCATTGAGTCTGCGCCCGGCGCCAGCGCCGCTCATTTGCCCATACCCCCCCTATCTGCTAGTGTCGCGCCGGTTTAACGTCTACCGGAAATTGCCGCCATGGCCCGCAAAAAAGCTGCACTGGATTTCGAACAGTCCCTCGCCGACCTGCAAACGCTGGTCGAGCGTCTGGAGAACGGGGAATTGTCGCTGGAAGACTCGCTGACCGCTTTCGAGCAGGGCATCGGTCTGACCCGTGATTGCCAGGCAGCGCTGGCGCAGGCCGAGCAGAAGGTGCAAGTGCTGCTGGAGCGCGATGGCGAACTCGCCGAGGAACCCTTCGACGCGGAACAGCCAGAATGATTGCAGCGTATTCGGCGACCAGCCAGGGCCGGGTCAACGCGGCGCTGGAGAGCCTGTTCAATGCGCCGTTGCCGGAGTTGGCGCGGCTCTACGAAGCCATGCGCTACAGCGTGATGAACGGCGGCAAACGCGTACGCCCGTTGCTGGCTTACGCCGCGTGCGAAGCGCTCGGTGGCAAGGCCGAGCAAGCCAACGGCGCGGCCTGCGCGGTGGAGCTGATCCACGCGTATTCGCTGGTGCATGATGATTTGCCGGCGATGGACGACGACGATCTGCGTCGCGGCCAACCCACCACCCACAAGAAATTCGATGAAGCTTGCGCGATTCTCGCCGGTGACGGTTTACAGAGTCTGGCGTTCAGCGCCCTGCTCGACTCGCGCCTGAGCAACTGCAGCAGCGACATTCGCCTGCAAATGGTCACCGCGCTGGCGCAGGCTGCGGGCCCGGCGGGCATGGTCGGCGGCCAGGCCATCGATCTCGGCTCGGTGGGCTTGAAACTCGATCAGAAAGCCCTTGAACAGATGCATCGGCACAAGACCGGCGCGCTGATCGAAGTCAGCGTGCGACTGGGCGCCCTCGCCAGCGGCCGGGCCGAGGCGGACGAACTGAAATCCCTGCAGACTTACGCACAGGCCATCGGTCTGGCGTTTCAGGTCCAGGACGACATTCTCGACGTTGAAAGCGATACCGCGACCCTTGGCAAACGCCAGGGCGCCGACATCGCGCGCGACAAGCCGACCTACCCGGCCCTGCTCGGCCTCGACGCGGCCAAAGTCTATGCGCTGGAGCTGCGTGATCAGGCGCTGCACGCCCTGCGACCGTTTGACGCGGCGGCCGAGCCGTTGCGCGAGCTGGCCCGGTATATCGTCGAGCGGCGCAACTGACGGCGAATCGGCCAAAAAAGACCAACGCGTGGGCAGGGGCCGATGCATCAGGTAAACTGCCGCATCTTCTATACCTATAACGATTCGCCTGATGCCCACGACGTTTCATGAGATTCCCCGCAAGCGCCCGACCACGCCCCTGCTCGACCGCGCGAACACGCCGGACGGCCTGCGCCGGTTAGGCGAAGCCGAGCTGGAAACCCTGGCCGATGAGTTGCGCCTGGAACTGCTCTACACGGTCGGCCAGACCGGTGGGCATTTCGGTGCTGGCCTGGGCGTGATCGAGCTGACCATCGCGCTGCATTATGTCTTCGACACGCCGGACGACCGGTTGCTGTGGGACGTCGGCCATCAGGCGTATCCGCACAAGATCCTCACCGGCCGTCGCGAGCGCATGGCCACCTTGCGCCAGAAGGACGGCATCGCCGCGTTCCCGCGTCGTTCCGAAAGCGAATACGACACCTTTGGCGTTGGTCACTCCAGCACTTCGATCAGCGCAGCGCTGGGCATGGCGATTGCCGCCCGCCTTCAGGACAGCGATCGCAAGGCCATCGCGGTGATCGGCGACGGCGCGTTGACCGCCGGCATGGCCTTCGAGGCGCTGAATCACGCGCCGGAAGTCAACGCCAACATGCTGGTGATCCTCAACGACAACGACATGTCGATCTCGCGCAACGTCGGCGGGCTGTCGAATTATCTGGCGAAGATCCTTTCCAGCCGCACCTACGCGAGCATGCGCGAGGGCAGCAAAAAAGTCCTGTCGCGCCTGCCGGGCGCCTGGGAAATCGCCCGTCGCACCGAAGAGTACGCCAAAGGCATGCTGGTCCCTGGCACGCTGTTCGAAGAGCTGGGCTGGAACTACATCGGCCCGATCGACGGCCACGACCTGCCGACCCTGATCGCCACGCTGCGCAACATGCGTGACCTCAAAGGCCCGCAGTTCCTGCACATCGTCACCAAGAAAGGCAAAGGCTTCGCCCCGGCGGAAGTCGACCCGATCGGTTACCACGCCATCACCAAACTTGAGCCACTGGACGCGCCGGCCGCCGCGCCGAAAGCCGCCAGCGGGCCGAAGTACTCGGCGGTGTTCGGCGAGTGGCTGTGCGACATGGCCGCCAGCGACAAACGTCTGGTCGGGATTACCCCGGCGATGAAGGAAGGCTCGGATCTGGTGGCGTTCAGCGAACGCTTCCCGCTGCGTTATTTTGACGTGGCGATTGCCGAACAACACGCGGTAACGTTCGCCGCTGGCATGGCGTGCGAAGGTGCAAAACCGGTGGTGGCGATCTACTCGACGTTCCTGCAGCGCGGTTACGACCAACTGGTGCATGACGTCGCGGTACAGAACCTCGACGTGCTGTTCGCCATCGATCGCGCCGGCCTGGTGGGCGAAGACGGCCCGACCCATGCTGGCAGCTTCGACCTGTCGTACCTGCGCTGCATCCCGGGCATGCTGATCATGACCCCGAGCGATGAAAACGAACTGCGCAAGATGCTCACCACCGGTCACCTGTTCAACGGCCCGGCGGCAGTGCGTTACCCGCGCGGCAGCGGCCCGAACGCGACCATCGAGAAAGACCTTGCGCCAATCGAAATCGGTAAAGGCATCGTCCGCCGTCAGGGCAGCAAAGTCGCCCTGCTGGTATTCGGCGTGCAACTGGCCGAAGCGTTGAAAGTCGCCGAGAAGCTTGATGCTACTGTGGTCGACATGCGCTTCGTCAAACCGTTGGACGAAGCCCTGGTGCGCGAGATCGCCGCCAGCCACGAGTTGCTGGTGACCATCGAGGAAAACGCGATCATGGGCGGCGCCGGTGGCGCGGTCAGCGAATTCCTCGCGCGCGAGAACATCCTCAAGTCGATGCTGCACCTGGGCTTGCCGGATATTTACGTCGAGCACGCGAAGCCTGCGCAGATGCTGGCCGAATGCGGTCTGGATGAAGCCGGGATCGAAGCGTCGATTCGTCAGCGCCTGGCGCTGCTCGACCGCTAACTCGCTGAACACACAATACCTGTGGGAGCGGGCTTGCCCGCGAAGGCGTCGGCACAGTCAACCTCGATGTTGAATGTACTGGCCTCTTCGCGGGCAAGCCCGCTCCCACAGTGTTTTGTGGAAGCATAAAGTTTGTGTACATCTGCAATTTCTCACGGACCACCGATGAACCTCTCGCGCCTCGCCCTGCCCCTCTTCCTGCTGCCGACCGCCAATACCCTCGCCGACACCTTCGAACGCGATCAGGCCCTGAAGCTGCCCGACACACTGATCAGCGCCAACCGTCAGGTCGAAGCCCGTAACGACAGCAGCGCCGCCAATACCGTATTTACGCGGGAAGACATCGACCGTCTGCAACCGAGCGACGTACCAGACCTGCTGCGCCGCGTGCCGGGCGTGCAAGTGGCACAGACCGGCGGGCGCGGCAGCCTGCCGGGTATCTACATCCGGGGCACGCAGTCGGCGCAGAGTCTGGTGCTGGTCGATGGCCAACGCATCGGCAATTCGACGTCCGGCGACAGCAACCTGCAGCATTTGAATATCGAGCAGATCGAGCGCGTCGAAGTGCTGCGCGGCTCACGCTCGGTGATTTATGGCAGCGATGCGATTGGCGGGGTGATCCAGATTTTCACCCGTCGCGGCACCGGCCAAGGCTTGCAGCCACGGCTGCACATGGGCTTCGGTAGCAACCGGAGCTGGGAGCGCAGCCTCGGCTTGTCCGGGGGCGACGACAAAACCCGCTTCAACCTTGGCGCCAGCCTCGATGAAAGCGCCGGCATCAACCGTACTCGCGACTCATACCCGAGCGACGGCGATCACGACGCCTACCGCAACCAATCCATCAGCCTGAGCCTCAGCCATGCGCTGACCGACGACATCGAAGTCGGCGCCAATCTGCTGGATAACCGTGGCAAAAGCGAATTCGACAATCCGTTCGGCCGCTTCGACCCGGTTACGTTCGAGTCGCTGCAGCAACAGCCCTACAGCGATTTCAACGTTAGCAGCCTCAACAGCTACGTCGACGCGCGCATCAATGAACGCTGGAAAACCCGCGTCGAGCTCGGCCACAGCGAAAACCGTGAAAAGACTTTCGACAAGCTCAGCGACGAACGTACGGTATTCAACACCTATCGCGACTCGGTGAACTGGCAGAACGACCTGAACCTTGATACGCGCAACAGCCTGATTCTCGGTGGAGACTGGTACGAAGACCGCATCAACAGCAGCACAGCGTTCGACGAGGACAGCCGCTGGAACCGCGCCGCGTTCATTCAGCATCGCTACCAGGGCGACAGCTTTTCCACGGAGCTGGGCCTGCGCCACGACGACAATCAGCAGTTCGGCGGCCAGAACACCTGGAGCGGCACGTTCACCCTGCCGCTCAACCCGGACAACGACCTGTTGTTGAGCTACAGCGAAGGCTTCCGCGCGCCGACTTTCAATGATCTGTATTACCCGGATTTCAGCAACCCCGATCTGAAGCCGGAAACCTCGAAAAGCTATGAGCTGCAATGGCGCAGCCAGTTGAGCGACAGCAGCCGCCTCGAGACGTCGATCTATCGCACCGATCTGGAAGACGCGATTATTTTCGGCAGCAATTCACGCCCGGAAAACGTCGCTTCGGCACGGATCAATGGCTTTGAAGCAGCGCTCAAGCAGGACCTGTTCGGCTGGCAAAGCAATCTGGGCGTTTCGATCATCGACCCGCGTGACCGCGACAGCGGGCACACCCTGGCACGCCGTGCGCGGCGCACACTGAGTTGGGATGTGGATCGGCAGTTCGACCGCTTGAGCCTGGGCGCGAGCTGGCAGGCGGTGAGCAGCAGTTATGACGATCGCGACAACCAGCAATCACTGGGTGGCTATGCACTGTTCGGCTTGCGCAGCAGTTGGGCTTTGAATCGCGAGATCAAGTTGAACTTGAAGGTCGACAACCTTTTCGACAAGGGTTACAGCCGGGCCAATTACAGTTATGACGGCAGCCAGTATGGGTATCGCGAAGAGGGCCGGGTGTGGATGTTTGGGGTGAGTTGGACGCCGGAGCTCTGATCCTTTTTTGGTGGTTTGCGGGCCTCTTCGCGAGCAGGCTCGCTCCCACAGTGGATCTCTGTTGCACTCAAACTCGGGGTTAAAACCCTATCAAATGTGGGAGCGAGCCTGCTCGCGAACGCAGGCGCTGCGGTTTCAACGGTCGGGCGCGATCAACCGGCAAAGCTTCGCGGTTGCCTCAATCATCTGCCCGCTCGGTCTTTCAAGACCTTTGTCGATGACCAACAACAGATTCCCCTGCTTCACCGCCGCCACCTGCGACCAGCTCCTCCACGCCTCCAATTGCGCCTGATCCCCCGCCAGTATGACCTCGGGATCACGCTGCAACACTGCCTCGATACTCACTTGCGGCGCTGGCAGGTTGAGGTCGGCGAAGACATTGCGCGCCCCGCAGACCTCAAGCGCATCGCTGATGATTTGCCCGCCGCCAATGGTGTACAGCGGCTTGTCCCAGACCTGATAGAACACTCGCAACGGCACCTCGCGGCGATAGCGCTGGCGCAAGTCGGCGAGTTGTTGGCGCAAATAGTCCGCGCGTTTCAGTCCGCGCTCCGGTCGTCCCAGGCGCGTGGCAATGGCTTCGATTTGGTTTATCAGTTGTTCGAGGGAATGCGGCTCGGCGACGAAAGTCGCGATACCCAGGCGCTTGAGCTGATCACGCTGCGCCGCGCCGACACTGCCGGGCCAGAGCAGTAGCAGATCAGGTTTGAGGCTGAGCAAACGCTCGATGTCGAGCTGGCCGTAACGTCCAACCGAGGCCACATGCGCAATTTCGGCAGGCCTCTCCCCGGCATCGAGCACGCCGACCAGCAGGTCGGCTGAATCGAGTTCAACGACGATTTCGGACAGCGACGGGGCGAGGCTGACCACGCGCAGATCGGCCAACACCGGGCCAGCACCGATCAGCAGCAGAACCGCCAGCCAGAGCCGGCGCATCAGCCGAGTTGACGCGGAATACGGTAGAGGTAAAACAGCACCGCCGTGGACAGCGCCAGCAACATCAGCGGCACCGCTTCGAGGCCGACGAACACCGCCAGCGCACCGATCCACGCCGGCAGGGAGGCGACCAGAAACGCCGCGCGACGGCGCGCCGCAAGCGCAATCCACGCGGCCGGTTCATCGGGCGTATCGAGGGCTTTTTGCGTGGCGATCAGCGCATGCTTGTAGCGACCGAAAAATTTCAGGCTGACGAACATCGACGCAACGCCGGCAATGAACAACGGCATCGCCAGGACCGGTAGCAGCCCTTCGCCCGCGCCGAACAACGCATTGATGACGAACAGCGGTACCAGCGCCAGCGCCAGGTATTGCCACCAGGCTACCGACAATCGGCGCCGCACCTGTCCGCGCGTCACGCGCGGTCGACCTCGCCCTGATGCTCGTTGCCCATCATGTGGTCGAGCTTGCTGGCCTTGGTCGCCAGGTAGAGTTTGTTGTGCGGGTTGTGGCCGGTGTGCAGCGGCACACGCTCGGCGACGACGATGCCCATCTCGGTCAAGGCTTTGACCTTGCGTGGATTGTTGGTCATCAGACGCAGGGATTTGACTCCCAAATGTTCGAGCATCGGCAGGCACATGGCGTAGTCGCGCTGATCGGCGGCAAAGCCCAGACGTTCATTGGCTTCAACGGTGTCGGCGCCGCCGTCCTGCAATTCGTAGGCGCGGATCTTGTTCAGCAGACCGATGCCGCGACCTTCCTGGCGCAAATACAACAGCACGCCACGGCCTTCGCGGGCGATCGCCTGCAGGGCGGCGTCCAGTTGCGAGCCGCAGTCGCAACGCTGGCTGAACAAGGCATCGCCGGTCAGACATTCGGAGTGCAAACGGCCGAGTACCGGAGCGCCGTCGGCAATTTCACCCAGGCTCAGCACGACGTGCTCGCGGCCGGTGGTTTCATCGAGAAACCCGTGCATGGTGAATTGCGCATAAGGCGTTGGCAGCTTGCAAGCGGCAACAAAGACGACAGGCACCGGTGTGCTCCTGATCTAAAAATTCTGAAAATTCGCAGGCCGGCATTGTAACAGCAGGTTCCTGTGGACGCTTAGGCTGAATTATCGGCGATAACGATCAAAAAGTTTGATGACAATGACCTTGATCGCCCTCCCTGTAGGAGTGAGCCTGCTCGCGATCGCGGACTTACATTCAACATTGATGTCGCCTGATCAATCGCTATCGCGAGCAGGCTCACTCCTACAAGGGATTTGTGTTGGGCTTTAGTTCGAGGTGAACGGATACGGCTGCTTCCACTTCTCGAAAACGGGCTTCAGCTCGCCACTCTTGACCAGTTGCGCCATACGCCGGTCATACAACGCCATCAGCGCTCTGGCCCGCGGGGTATCGGCGAAACCGAGGAACAACGGCAACTCGGCCAGATGCGAATAACGGTACTGCGCCGGGTCCGCCGCATCGCGCACTACGGCTTCAACCTCGGTCCGCGCATCGATGTAGTAATCGGCCCGCCCCTGCTTGAGCATCGACAGAATGCCGCTGCGCCGCTCGATCTGGTTATAGCGCTTGATGTTAGGCAGGTAGTTTTCGTAGCGATAGCCGCGCACCCACGCCAAGCGGTATTTGCCCAGGGTCGCCTGGGTGGGTTCGGGACTGCTGGCCAGCCCCAGTGCGTAAATGTGGTCGGAATCGAAATTCCACTGCGGATACAGCACCTGCGGGGCTTCATCGCGGTAGGAGCCGACCAGCGCGTCGACTTCCTTCAATTGCACCAGGCCGATCGAGCGGGTATACGGCACCGTGCGAATGTCCAGTTTCACGCCGACCGGTTCAAACACTTTGCGCAGTACATCCCAGGCCAGACCATGGCCGTCGGCGGCGGTGTAGTCTTGCCAGTCTTCGCTGGCCAGATGGATCACCGCAGGCGTCGGCGCCGCTTCATGCGCATGGGCGAACGCGCCCAACAGAGCCAAAACCAGCATCGCCAACCCGCGTCGCAGCATTTACCTGTCCCTCACTTGCCCCTGACCCTGATCAGGCGAACAGCCATACCAGGCCCTGCATCGCCAGCCAGGCAAACACCCCGGCGAGCACGTCGTCGAGCATGATGCCGACGCCGCCATGCACGTGTTTGTCGATCCAGCGGATCGGCCACGGCTTGAGAATATCGAAGAAGCGGAATACCAGGAAACCGGCGAGCAGCCAGTACCAGCCTTCCGGCACCAGCCACAAGGTGATCCACATGCCGACCATTTCGTCCCAGACGATGCCTTCATGGTCATGCACCCGCAGATCATCGGCGACTTTGCCGCACAGCCAGAAGCCGAACAGCATGGTGATGCCGAGCATCAGCCAATAGCCCCAGTCCGGCAGCATCTGCCACAACGGAATGAACGGCAGCGCCACCAGCGAGCCCCAGGTGCCCGGGGCTTTGGGCAGCGTGCCGGAACCGAAGCCGAACGCGAGGAAATGCCAGGGATTGCGCCAGACCGACGGCGGCACGAATTCAGCCGGAACCTGTTTCGGGTGATCTGTCACGGTGTCTCCTGAAAATGTTGATAACCGCGGGTATGCGGGGTGATATCGCGACCGTCACGATCCAGCAGCACCACGCCCTGGCCGTCGCTGACGCGGCCGATCACATGGATCGGCCAGCCGGCCGCCAGCAGTGCCGGCAGTTCGACGGACGGCAGCGTGAAGGCCAGCACGTAATCATCGCCACCGCTGAGCGCTGCACGTTCGGCACCGCGCTGACCGAGAAACGCCACTAAGGCATCCGACAACGGTACACGCTCGCGTTCAATCTCAAGTCGCACCTTCGACGCCAGCGCGATATGGCCGCAGTCGGCGAGCAGGCCGTCGGAGATGTCCAGCGCCGCTGTGGCTTTGCCCCGCAAGGCCTGACCGAGGGCCAGTTGCGGCTGTGGCGACCAGTAATGATCGAGCAGCGGCTGGGCGATTTCGACCGCGGCCTCGCGTTGCCCCAGCACCAGCGGCAAAGCCCCGGCAGCATTGCCCAATTCACCGCCGACACAGAGCAGGTCGCCGGGCTGCGCACCGCTGCGGGTCAAGGCCTGGCCAGCGGGTACGCGGCCGAACACGGTAACTGTCAGGCTCAACGGCCCGCGCGTGGTATCGCCGCCAACCAGTGCCACGCCGCAACTTCGCGCCATGCGGTTCAAACCACGGGCGTAGGCTTGCAGCCAATCGGCGGTCACCGTCGGCACAGTCAGGGCAAGGGTAAAGGCTACGGGCGCGGCGCCCATGGCGGCCAGGTCACTGACCGCAACGGCCAGCGAGCGCTGACCGAGCAGAAACGGATCGCAAGGGTCGGCGAAATGCACACCGGCCACCAGCGTATCGGTAGAAATGGCCAACTGCTCCCCGGCGGGAACCGCCAGCAAGGCACAGTCATCGCCAATCCCGAGAGCAACGCCTTCGCCGCCCTGCGCACAAGGCGCGGCGGCGAAGAAATTGCGGATCAGCTCAAACTCGCCCATGGCTGAGACAAAGTGCTCAAGCGCCGATCAGCGCTTGAACGCCTTCACTTCAGCTTCACGCAGGCGCGGGGCCAGCTTGTCGAGCACGCCGTTGACGAACTTGTGGCCGTCGGTCGAACCGAAGACTTTCGCCAGTTCGATGCCTTCGTTGATCACCACGCGGTACGGCACGTCGACGCGTTTGAGCAGTTCCCAGGTGGACAGGCGCAGAACCGCCAGTTCAACCGGGTCGAGCTCTTCGATCGCCAGATCCAGGCACGGCGTCAGGGCGGTGTCGATTTCGGTCTTGAACTGCGGAACCCCGTGCAGGATCTCGCGGAAGTAGGCGCCGTCGACATCGGTGAAATCGTTATCAACGCGAAACTGCGCTTCGATCTCGTTCAGCGATTGCTTGGCCATGTGCCACTGGTACAGCGCCTGAGTCGCGAGCTGACGGGCTTCGCGACGCTTGACGCTTTTCGAGGGCTTGCCGGCATCCGCAGGTTTCGGATCGCGCGGGTTGAAACGATCGCTTTCGTCGCTAATCACTTGGCCTCCAACTGCGCCAGCAGGCTGACCATTTCCAGAGCGGACAGGGCCGCTTCGGCACCTTTGTTACCGGCCTTGGTGCCGGAACGTTCGATGGCTTGCTCGATGGAATCAACGGTCAGCACGCCGAAAGCGACCGGCACGCCGAACTCCATGGACACCTGAGCCAGACCCTTGGTGCATTCGCCCGCCACGTATTCGAAGTGCGGGGTGCCGCCACGAATGACCGCGCCGAGGGCGATGATTGCGGCGAACTCGCCTTTCTGCGCGACTTTCTGCGCAACCAGCGGGATTTCGAAGGCGCCCGGTGCGCGGATGATGGTGATGTCGCTTTCGCTCACGCCGTGGCGAACCAGGGCATCAACGGCACCGCTGACCAGGCTTTCAACGACGAAGCTGTTGAAGCGGCCCACTACCAGAGCGTAGCGGCCTTTGGGGGCGATGAAGGTACCTTCGATGGTCTTCAGGGTCATTCGTCAGTTCTCTTAAAGAGCCGGGACGCGTCTGCTACGCGCCCCTCAGTGATTATTTGCCGCGAATTGCAGTCCGCAAACAGCCGGTCATTATTCGGAGGGCACGTATTCTACAACTTCCAGATCGAAACCGGATATCGCATTGAACTTCATCGGTGCGCTCATCAAACGCATTTTGCGCACGCCGAGGTCGCGCAGGATCTGCGAACCGGCACCGACGATGCTGTAGGTGGTCGGTTTTTTCGGCGCGGTCTGATCGCCGGTTTCGCGGATATGCGCCAGCAACACATCGCCGTCGAGCGGGTGACCGAGCAACAACACCACACCGCTGCCCGCCTCGGCGACCGCAGCCATGGCGGCGCGCAGGCTCCAGCGGCCCGGTTGCTTGACCATCAACAGGTCGCGCAGCGGGTCCATGTTGTGCACGCGCACCAGCGTCGGCTCTTCGGCGCAAACAGTGCCCAGGGTCAGTGCCATGTGCACGTCGCCTTCCACCGAATCACGATAGGTCACCAGGTTGAATTGGCCCAGTTCGCTGTCCAGCGGCTGCTCGGCAATCCGCTGAACGGTACGTTCGTGGATCATCCGATAGTGAATCAGGTCGGCAATGGTGCCGATCTTGATGTTGTGCTCAGCGGCAAATGCTTCGAGTTCGGCGCGACGGGACATGGTGCCGTCATCGTTCATCACTTCGCAGATCACCCCGCTTGGCTCGTAACCGGCCATGCGCGCCAGATCGCATGCGGCTTCGGTGTGGCCGGCGCGTGCGAGGGTGCCGCCGGCCTGGGCCATCAGCGGGAAAATGTGGCCCGGGCTGACGATGTCTTCAGCCTTGGCATCTTTGGCGGCAGCCGCTTGCACGGTGCGCGCGCGGTCAGCGGCGGAGATGCCGGTGGTCACGCCTTCGGCGGCTTCGATCGAGACGGTGAACTTGGTACCGAAACCGGAACCGTTGCGCGGTGCCATCAACGGCAGCTTCAACAACTCGCAGCGCTCGCGGCTCATCGGCATGCAGATCAGGCCACGGGCGTGCTTGGCCATGAAGTTGATGTGCGCAGCCGTGCAGCACTCGGCGGCCATGATCAGGTCGCCTTCGTTCTCGCGGTCTTCGTCATCCATGAGGATGACCATCTTGCCTTGGCGGATGTCTTCAACCAGTTCTTCGATGCTATTGAGCGCCACAAGGCACCCCCTTCTTTTGAATTATTTGAGGTAGCCGTTTTGGGCCAGAAAGCTTTCGGTGATCGTGCTGCCGGCGGTCTTCTCGGCGGCCTTGTCACCCAGCAGCAGACGCTCCAGATAACGCGCCAGCAGGTCGACCTCAAGATTCACCCGACGACCTGGCTTATACGACGCCATGATGGTTTCGCTCAGGGTGTGCGGGATGATCGTCAGCATGAATTCGGCGCCATCGACGGCATTCACAGTCAGGCTGGTGCCGTCGACGGTGATCGAGCCTTTGTGGGCGATGTACTTGGCCAGTTCCTTTGGCGCGCGGATGCAGAATTCCACGGCACGGGCGTTGTCGCTGCGCGATACCACTTCGCCGACACCGTCGACGTGGCCGCTGACCAGATGTCCGCCGAGACGGGTGGTGGGGGTCAGGGCTTTTTCCAGATTGACCGGGCTGCCGCTTTTCAGGTCGTTCATGGCGGTGCAGTCGAGGGTTTCGCGGCTGACGTCGGCGGCAAAACCGTTGCCTGGCAGCTCAACCGCGGTCAGGCAGACGCCGTTGACGGCGATGCTGTCGCCGAGTTTGACGTCGCTCAGGTCGAGCTTGCCGGTGTCGACATGCACACGCACATCGCCGCCCTTGGGGGTCAGTGCACGGATGCTGCCGATGGATTCGATGATGCCGGTGAACATGGGGTTCTCCTTGAGAACGGGGCCAGCGCTAAGGCGATGGCCGGGAATTATACGCGCGCCGCAGGGACAGGGCGGGCAGTGACTCGCCAGTCATCGCCGACCGCGCGGATTTCAGTGATTTTCAGCTCGGGCGCATCCTTCATGGAAGCCAGCGGCCAGTCGAGCAGCGGACGCGCCGTGGAGCCGAGAAACTTGCCGGCGATGAAAATCACGAATTCGTCGACCAGACCAAGCTGCGCGAAAGCCCCGGCCAGACGCGGGCCGGCCTCGACCAGCACCTCGTTGACGCCGCGATGGGCCAATTCCAGCAGCAGTTGATGCAGGTCGACCTGACCATCGTCACCCGGCACGATCAGACATTCCGGGCCGTTGGCGTACTGCTCTTCGACCGCAACGCAGGTGGCGACCAGCGCCGGGCCGGCCTTGAAGAACGACGCATCCAGCGGCACCCGCAGGCGGCCGTCGATCAACACGCGCAACGGCGGGCGGCTCATGGCCAGCGCGGTTTGCTCGGCGTCCAGCCCCAACTCGTCAGCACGCACGGTCAAGCGCGCACCGTCGGCCAGCACGGTATCGGCGCCGGTCAGCACCACTGCCGCCTCGGCGCGCAAGCGCTGGACTGCTGAACGCGCAGCCGGGCCAGTGATCCACTGGCTCTCGCCGCTTTCCATTGCGGTGCGGCCATCGAGGCTCATCGCCAGTTTGACCCGTACGAACGGCAAGCCATGTTCCATGCGTTTCAGAAAGCCTTGATTGAGCGCGCGCGCTTCGGCCTCCAGCACGCCGCTTTCGGTGGCGATGCCGGCATCGGCCAGGCGCTGCAAACCGCGTCCGGCGACTTGCGGATTAGGGTCGCGCATCGCTGCTACAACCCGCGCTACGCCAGCATTGACCAACGCATCGGCGCACGGCGGCGTGCGGCCGTGGTGGCTGCACGGTTCGAGAGTGACATACGCGGTGGCGCCGCGGGCCTGCTCACCGGCAGCACGCAACGCGTGAACTTCAGCGTGAGGTTCGCCGGCGCGTTCATGCCAGCCTTCGCCGACAATCTGCCCGTCGCGCACCACCACACAGCCGACCCGTGGATTGGGATGGGTGGTGTAGTGACCTTTGCGCGCCAATTCCAGCGCGCGCGCCATGAAATGCGCGTCGATGGTGGCCTGCTCGGCGGCGGTCATTCTTGCACCGGTTCGCGGGCGAGGCGGTCGATCTCTTCGCGGAACTCGTTGAGGTCCTGGAAGCGCTTGTACACCGAGGCGAAACGGATGTAGGCGACTTCATCGAGCTTTTGCAGTTCGGCCATCACCAGCTCACCGACGACGAGGGATTTGACCTCGCGCTCGCCGGTGGCACGCAGCTTGTGCTTGATGTGGGCCAGAGAGGATTCGAGGCGCTCGACGCTCACCGGACGTTTCTCCAGCGCGCGCTGCATGCCGGCACGGAGTTTTTCTTCGTCGAACGGCTGACGGCTGCCGTCGGTTTTGATCAGGCGCGGCAACACCAGTTCGGCCGTCTCGAACGTCGTGAAACGTTCGCCGCAGGCCAGGCATTCACGCCGGCGGCGCACCTGTTCGCCCTCGGCGACCAGACGCGAGTCGATGACCTTGGTGTCGTTGGCACCGCAGAAGGGACAGTGCATGGTGGCTGGCAACAAAAAAAGGGAGGGCCATGGTAGCGCATCCCGGTGGCAAGACAAGCCATAGCCTTTGCGGTATACAGAACGGCATGATCGTTTGATCCATGGAATTCATTCTGCCGGAGCCTCCAATGCCGTTACGTCCGCTCGTATTGCTCAGTCTTTTCAGCCTGCTGGTGGCCTGTGGCAGCGACGCGCCCAAGCCCCAGCCGCCAACGCCAGGTCCAGCGCCACAGCAGGCACAGAAAAAAGCCAAAGAGGCCGCCGAACTCGGCCCGCTGCCGGCCTATCAACGGGAGCTGAGCGGCACCCTGCAAGGCGTACCCGCCGGGGCCGAAGTCGAGCTGGCGCTGCTGGTGATCGATGAAAAGGATCGCCCGCAACAATTGCTTGCCAGCTCGAGCCTGATCGGCACCAATCAACTGCTGCCGTTTCGCCTGCGCTTCAACCCCGAGGCCTTCCCGGCCGGTGCGCGGGTTGAGCTGCGTGGTCGCGCCAGCCAGTCCGGTCAGTTGATCCTGCACCTGCCGTCGCAGACCATTACTCAGCCAACCACCCAGGCGCTGGGCCAACTGCAATTTGTCAAAGCCCCATGACGGCACCGCTCGACCTGCAACGGGCGCTGGGTGAACTGCTTGGCGACGCCCGCCTCAAAGCCTGCTCGTTGCCCGGCACCGATTTGCAGTTGTGGCTGATCGACGGCGACAACATGGCCCGCGAATTCAGCCAGGAAGAGACCCAGCGCATCCTGCACGAGCCGCCCTACTGGAGTTTCTGCTGGGCCAGCGGGCTGGCGGTGGCGCGCTATCTGGCGGAGTTTCCCGAGTGGGTGCTCGGCAAGCGCGTGCTGGATTTCGGCGCCGGTTCCGGGATTGCCGGGATCGCGGCGGTGAAAGCCGGCGCGCTGGAAGTGGTGGCCTGCGATCTCGATCCACTGGCGATTGCAGCGTGTCGGGCGAATGCCATGTTGAATGATGTCGAGATGAGTTACTCGACCGACTTCTTCGCCGAGGCCGATCGCTTCGATCTGATTCTGGTCGCGGACGTGCTGTATGACCGGGCGAATCTGCCGCTGCTCGATGCGTTTCTCAGTCGCGGGCGCGAGGCGCTGGTGGCCGATTCACGGGTGCGGGATTTTCGCCATCCGTTGTATCAACGGATCGAGATGCTCGAGGCGATGACCCTCCCCGATCTGGCCGAGCCCGAAGAATTCAGACATGTCAGCCTCTACCATGCGCGGCGCTAGCTAAAAGCATCGCGGGCAAGCCCGCTCCCACAGTGACCGAGTCGAACCAACATTTCGTATACGACACAGAACCCTGTGGGAGCTGGCTTGCCAGCGATGGCGTCCTGCTTAGCGGTACACCTCTCAAAATCTGCCCCGCTTCCGGCCACACCCCACCAAGCCTTATAGTTGCCCCATCCACGCTTTGACGAGATTCCTCATGAGTGAGCAAACGCCGTACATCTTCGACGCCACGACGGCCGATTTCGACCAGTCGGTGATCGAGGCTTCTTTCAACAAACCGGTGCTGGTGGATTTCTGGGCCGAATGGTGCGCGCCGTGCAAGGCGCTGATGCCGATGTTGCAAGGCATCGCCCAGAGCTATCAGGGCGAGTTGCTGCTGGCCAAGGTCAATTGCGACGTCGAGCAGGACATCGTCGCCCGCTTCGGCATTCGCAGCCTGCCGACCGTGGTGCTGTTCAAAGACGGTCAACCGGTCGACGGTTTTGCCGGTGCGCAACCGGAATCCGCGGTGCGCGCGCTGCTCGAACCTCACGTGCAAATGCCGCCACCGGCCGCTGCCGACCCGTTCGAACAGGCTCAGGCGCTGTTCGATGACGGGCGCTACGCCGACGCCGAATCAGCGCTGGTAGCCATGCTCCAGGAGGACAACAGCAACGCCAAGGCACTGATTCTGTATGCACGCTGCCTGACCGAGCGCGGTGAACTGAGTGAAGCGCAGACCGTGCTCGACGCGGTCAAGAGTGACGAGCACAAAGCCGCACTGGCTGGCGCCAAGGCGCAGATCCAGTTCCTCGGGCTGGCCCGCGACCTGCCTGACGCCGCCGAGCTGAAAAGCCGTCTGGCGCAAAACCCGCAGGACGATGAAGCGGCCTATCAATTGGCGATCCAGCAACTGGCGCGTCAACAGTACGAAGCGGCGCTGGAAGCCCTGCTCAAACTGTTCATCCGCAATCGCAGCTACGGCGAAGGCTTGCCGCACAAGACCCTGCTGCAAGTGTTCGAGCTGCTCGGCAACGATCATCCGCTGGTGACCGCTTATCGCCGCAAGGTCTTCGCTGCGCTGTACTAAGCGCTCACTCGACCCAGCTATAGAGCGGCGTATCCGCGCCGCTCTGCACTTTCACCTGCGAACTGTGGCGCAAGCGCACCAGCAAGCGCTTGCCCGCCACCGCACTTCCGGTCAGCCCTTCCAGTTGATCAAGCAAGTCCGGCCCGCTGAGCTGCCCGGCCTGGCGCAACAGATCCTTCGCCACTTGCCACAACGCATCGTCCTGCCCCTGCGGTTTCGCCGCCGGCACCGCTGCAGCCACTTCCGACTGAGCCAGCGGTGCCTGAGCACTCAGCACCGAACCAAGCCTGGCCCAGTCACTGTCATCCAGCTCCACCGTCAAATCCACCGGCAGCGCGCCGACGGTTCCGCGTATCCGCAACATTGAATTCGCTCCTGCCTTTTTCCGACCTGCATGCTCCCACGGGACTTGTGTAACGCCAAGCACACGGGCAAACTCTGCGCACTTTCGTTATAAGATTACATAACAAACTTTTCACTTTACGCCCCGGAGTTCGCCATGCGTCGTTTGTTGCTCGCTTTGCCATTTGCCCTGTTGCCGCTGGCCGTTGCCTACGCCGCTGACGAGCATGACCACGATCATGATCATGATCATGAGCACGGCAGCCTCGGCGCCCATGAGCACGGCGTGGGTCGACTCAATGCCGCGCTCGATGGCCAGACTCTGGAGCTTGAGCTGGAAAGCCCGGCGATGAACCTGGTGGGTTTCGAGCATGCGGCCACTTCGGACGCTGACAAGGCCAAGGTCGCTGCCGCTCGTGCGCAGCTGGAAAAACCGTTGGCGCTGTTCAGTCTGCCTGCGGCGGCCGGTTGCAAGGTGGCCAGTCAGGAACTGGAAAGTCCGCTGTTCGGCGACAAGCCGGATGCCGACGATCATGACGAAGATGAAGCGGACAAGGACGGCCACGAGCATCACCACGAGCACAGCGAAATCCATGCGCACTATCAGTTCACCTGCACTACGCCTGGTGCGCTGAAGACGCTGGATCTGACGAATCTGTTCAAGACCTTCCCGGCCACACAAAAGATTCAGGTACAACTGATCAGCGCCAGCGGCCAGCAAGGTACGGAAGTGACGGCCAAGGCGGCGTCGCTGAAGTTCTGAACTGTATGAAGATCCCCTGTAGGCGTGAGCCTGCTCGCGATAGCGGTATGTCAGACAACTTGATCTCAACTGACACGACGCTATCGCGAGCAGGCTCACGCCTACAAAAGCGTCACTCAATTACCTGACCGGTTGCACATGACCCAAGCACTCATCGAACTGTCCGACCTGGGCTTCAACTGGCCCGGTCACCCACCGTTGCTGGACATTCCGGCGTTTCGCCTGGAAGCCGGCGAAACCCTGTTTCTCAAAGGCCCGAGCGGCAGCGGCAAGACCACCCTGCTCGGCTTACTCGGCGGCGTGCAGAAGCCGGGCCGTGGCAGCATTCGCCTGCTCGGCCAGGAGCTGACCGAGCTCTCCGCCGGTGCCCGCGACACCTTTCGTGTCGACCACACCGGCTACATTTTCCAGCAGTTCAACCTGCTGCCGTTTCTCTCGGTGCGCGAGAACGTTGAACTGCCCTGCCACTTTTCGAAACTGCGCGCCCAGCGAGCGAAACAGCGCCACGGCAGCGTCGATCAGGCCGCCGCGACCCTGCTCGCTCACTTGGGGTTGAAGGATGAAAGCCTCCTCAGCCGTCGCGCCGATTCATTGTCGATCGGCCAACAACAACGGGTCGCCGCTGCGCGTGCACTGATCGGCCAGCCGGAGCTGGTGATCGCTGACGAGCCGACTTCGGCGCTGGATTACGACGCCCGGGAAAATTTCATTCGTCTGCTGTTCGCCGAATGCCGCGAAGCCGGTTCCAGCTTGCTGTTCGTCAGCCACGACCAGAGCCTGGCGCCGCTGTTCGATCGTCACCTGTCCCTGGCCGAACTCAATCGCGCCGCCACGTCTGCCGAGGTCTGAGATGTATCTGTTTCGTCTGGCCATGGCCAGCTTGGCCAACCGCCGTTTCACCGCTTTGCTCACTGCGTTCGCCATCGCTTTATCGGTGTGTTTGCTGCTGGCGGTCGAGCGCGTGCGCACCGAAGCCAAAGCCAGTTTCGCCAGCACCATCAGCGGCACCGACCTGATTGTCGGCGCACGCTCCGGCTCGGTGAATCTGTTGCTGTACTCGGTGTTCCGCATCGGCAATGCCACCAACAATATTCGCTGGGACAGCTTCGAGCACTTCGCCAACAATCCAAAAGTGAAGTGGGCGATCCCGATGTCTCTCGGCGACTCCCATCGTGGCTACCGCGTGATGGGCACCACCGAAGCCTATTTCGAGCATTACCAGTACGGCCGTCAGCAGCACTTGGCCCTGGCCGACGGACGCGCGTTTGCGACAGATCCGTTCGAAGTGGTGCTCGGTGCCGAAGTCGCCGAAGCGTTGCACTACACGCTCGGCGACAAACTGGTGCTGGCCCACGGCGTGGCGGCGATCAGTCTGGTCAAGCACGACGACAAACCGTTCACCGTGGTCGGCATCCTGCAGCGCACCGGGACCCCGGTCGATCGCACGTTGCACATCAGCCTCGGCGGCATGGAAGCGATCCACATCGACTGGCACAACGGTGTGCCGGCGCGCGGCAACGGCCGGATCAGCGCGGATCAGGCGCGCAACATGGACCTGACGCCGCAAGCGATCACCGCGTTCATGCTCGGCCTCAACAGCAAGATTTCCACCTTCGCCTTGCAGCGCGAAATCAATGAATTTCGCGGTGAGCCGATGCTGGCGATCCTCCCGGGTGTGGCACTGCAGGAATTGTGGAGTCTGATGAGTACCGCGGAAAAAGCGTTGTTCGTGGTCTCGCTGTTTGTGGTGCTGACCGGGTTGATCGGCATGCTCACGGCGATTCTCACCAGCCTCAACGAGCGGCGCCGCGAGATGGCGATTCTGCGTTCGGTGGGTGCGCGGCCATGGCACATCGCGAGCCTGCTGGTGCTGGAGGCGTTTGCCCTGGCGCTGACCGGGGTGATCGCCGGGCTGGCGCTGCTGTACGTCGGCATCGCCGCCGCACAGGGTTACGTGCAAGCCAATTACGGTTTGTATCTGCCGCTGGCGTGGCCGAGCGAGTATGAATGGACGCTGCTCGGTGGCATTCTGGCGGCCGCGCTGCTGATGGGCAGCGTGCCGGCCTGGCGTGCTTACCGCCAATCTTTGGCCGATGGCCTGTCGATCCGTTTATGAGGAAGTCCACCATGCCCCGCGCCGTGCTCGCGCTGCTGTTGATGATTGCCCTGCCCGTTTGGGCAGCAGCGCCGAAGGACCTGACATGGTCGGAAATGATTCCGCCGGACGCCGCACCGGAAGTACCGAACATGACCCCGCTGCATGACCTGTCGAAGATGGGCGATGCGCTGTCGGCCGAATCCGCCCCGGCGGCCAAGCAGGACCTGCCGGATGCGCCGGTGGTGCAAAGTCTCGACGGACAGAACATTCGTTTGCCGGGCTACATCGTGCCGCTGGAAGTCAGCGAAGAAGGCCGCACCACGGATTTCCTGCTGGTGCCGTATTTCGGCGCCTGCATCCACGTGCCGCCCCCGCCGTCGAACCAGATCGTGCATGTAAAAAGCGAACTCGGCGTGAAGCTCGACGAGTTGTATCAGCCGTACTGGGTCGAGGGGCCGTTGCAGGTCAAGGCGTCGAGCAGCGAACTGGCGGATGCCGGGTATCAGATGGAGGCGCAGAAGATTTATGCGTATGAGCTGCCGGAGTAAGTCCGGGAGTTTTGTATCGTCTGATCAATTGCTATCGCGAGCAGGCTCACTCCTACAGGGGAACGCGTTCCAATTTTAGAGTGAGCCTGCTCGCGACAGGGCCATCAAAGGCTCTGCAAAACTTTCCCTTCACTGTTTCATTGAGCTGAGTCAAAAGACCGGATCAGCGGGCTTCGTACCATAGGGCATCAGATTTTTCTTATGTCCTTTCGGAGCCCCCATGAACAAGTCCTTGCTCAGCGCCTCGCTGTTTGCCCTTGCGCTCGCAGCCCCGCTCGCCCACGCCCACGAGGCCGGCGATATTCTGATCCGCGCCGGTGCGATCACCGTCAACCCGAAGGCCGACAGCTCCAACGTCAAGGTCGATCAGGGTCCGTTGAGCGGCGCGAATCTGGGCGGCAAGGCGACCATGAGCAGCGACACCCAACTGGGCCTGAACTTCGCTTACATGCTCACCGACCACGTCGGCCTCGAACTGCTCGCCGCCACGCCATTCGAGCACGACGTCAAGCTCAAGGGCACCGCCCTGCCGGCCGCCAACGGCAAGCTCGGCACCTTGAAACACCTGCCACCGACCCTCAGCGTCGTGTACTACCCGCTGGATTCGAAATCGGCGTTCCAGCCTTACGTCGGCGGCGGCATCAACTACACCTGGATCTATGACGAGCACGTCGGCAGTGAAGCCAGCGCCAACGGGTTCAGCAACTTCAAGGCGAAAAACTCCTGGGGCCTGGCATGGCAGGTCGGTGCCGATTACATGCTGACCGACAACATCATGCTCAACGCCCAGGTGCGCTACATCGACATCGACACCCGCGCCACCGTCGAAAACAACGCCGTCGCGCCGGGCACTCGCGCTCGGGTCAACGTCGATGTCGATCCGTTCATCTACATGGTCGGTTTGGGCTATAAGTTCTAAGTCGATTGACCGAACGTTCACGTGGTGGTGAATGAGGCTTCGTGGCAGGCAGGCGTGGAACTGACGACGACGGTACGCCGTTGATCGGGGGACAATGTTCCCTTGCCACTGGGATGGATTGTTTATTCCGGCCGTGAAAAAGGCGCCTGTTGAAGGGCGCCTTTTTCATGGGTGGGGATTTTGGGCGCGTTTGAGGCCCAGGCCCCTCACCCCAGCCCTCTCCCGAGGGAGAGGGAGCCGATATGGGGGCTCTTCAAAACCGGAATTCGGCTCGGTATTTCAGGTCGCCGTATTTCCCACAAACACCTCGGTCAGTTCCCTCTCCCTCTGGGAGAGGGTTAGGCGGGCGGCGTTCCGATGAGGGTGCTATCAACCACGCCCCAACAACCGCGCCAACCCCACACTCATCGGCGTCTGCCGCGGCATTTCAAACCGCTCCAGCAAGCGCCCGTTATCCGCCCGCGAATGCCGGATATCACCCGCCCGCGCCGGGCCATAACTGATCGGTGGCAGTTCACCGACCACCACTTTCAATGCTTCGAGCATCTGCTTGAGGCTCATCGACTGGTTCCAGCCAACGTTCACCGCGCCTATTTCCACCTGAGGCTTTTCAATCCCCTGCACCAGCAGACTGACCAGATCCTCGACATACAGAAAATCGCGCGTCTGCTCGCCATCGCCAAACACGGTGATCGGCAAACCTTGCTGCGCGCGCTCGCTGAAAATGCTGATGACCCCGGAGTACGGCGAGGACGGATCCTGACGCGGGCCGAAGATGTTGAAGAAGCGGAAGATCACCGGTTCCAGGCCATGCTGGCGGCGGTAGAAATCGAAATATTGCTCACCGGCGAGTTTGTCCGAGGCGTACGGTGTCAGCGGGGCTTTCGGCGTGTCTTCGCTGATCGACTCGCCCTCGCCGTTGTTGCCATAGACCGCAGCACTGGAGGCGTACAACACCCGTTTGACCCCGGCCAGACGCATCGCTTCGCAGACATTCAGCGTACCGATGAAATTGCTCTGGTGAGTCTTCACCGGATCGTCCACCGACGCTTGCACCGACGCCACCGCCGCCAGATGGGCGACCGCGCTGCAGCCGTGCATGGCTTGCGCCACCAGTGCTGCATCGGCGACATCGCCGACGATCAACTCGACTTTGGGATTATCCAGCGGCAGGTTGCTGCGTTTTCCGGTCGACAGGTCGTCGAGCACCCGCACCGAGTGACCTTTGGCGAGCAACGCGTCGGTCAGGTGCGAGCCGATGAAACCGGCTCCGCCGGTGATTAGAACGATACCTTCAGCCATGACGGTAGAACCTGTCCAGTAAGCCCGGGAGTGCGGCACGCCAGGCGCGCGGCTTGATCCCGAAAGTGTGCAGAATTTTCTTGCAGGCCAGCACCGCGTGTTGCGGCTCTTCGGCAGCGTCGGGCCGTGCGGCGTGGGCCTGAGCGGTCGGCGCTTCGATGGCCAGCGCGTGCAGGCTGCGTGCTTCGGTGAGAATCGCCTGGCCCAGCGCCAGCGGCGTGGTCGCTTCGTGGCCGGCGTAGTGATACGTGCCCCACAGCGGTGCCGCGCAATCGAGTTGCTTGAGCACCGAAATGATCACCCGTGCAGCGTCGTCGACCGGCGTCGGGTTGCCGCGACGGTCATCGGCCAGCAGCAATTCTTCCGGTTGCTCGGCGCGGGCGAGAAAACGCCCAAGGGTACCGTCCGGGCTGTCATCGAGCAGCCAGCCGAAACGCAGCAGCACATGCTGCGGGCAGGTGGCGCGTACGCTCTGTTCGATACGCCACAAGGCCTGGCCGCGCAGGCCCAGCGGCACCGGCTCGTCTTTTTCGCTGTAGGCAGTAGCGCGCGAACCGTCGAACACCCGATAACTCGACGGCTGCACGAGGACGATGTTGTGGTGCTGGCACAGTTCGGCCAGACGTTCGATCGCACGTTCCTGCCCGGCCATGCGGGTTTCGCTGATGGTCTCGGCCTGGAACCAGTCGAAATAGTAGGCGAGGTTGATCAACGCATCGGGACGGGTGTCGTCCAGCAGTTGCGTCAGGCTCGCGGCATCCCAGCCGTTTTCGGGCGGGCGGGGGGCGAGGAAACCGATGTCTTCCTCCGCACCGAGGCGAATCAGCGCCTGCCCAAGGGCATTTCCGCCGCCCAGTAACATAAGGCGCATTCGCATAGAGTCAGCAGGCCCAGTCTGATTGGAACGATGGCTTTAGCAACGGATCTCGTGGAACCGTCGTCGATAATTGCCGGAATCGTTGCATTTTGCGGGTTTAGTGCGCAACCGTCATCCGCAAAGTGCACATCCCAGGATTTGTATTGTTCCGACTACCGCTATCGCGAGCAGGCTCACTCCTACATTTGGAATGCGTTCCCCTGTAGGAGTGAGCCTGCTCGCGAAGGGGTCCGAACGGTACTTGCATCTTCCCTCCCCCGCCCGCATAACTTTATCCATGAATCTGCCCCTACCCGCCGACAACGCCCTGGCCGGTTTCCACCCTGCCGTCAGCGCCTGGTTCAGCCACACGTTCCCGGCGGTCACCGCCGCTCAGGCTCGTGCCTGGCCGTTGATCCGTCAGCGCCGCTCGACGCTGATCGCCGCGCCGACCGGTTCCGGCAAAACCCTGACCGCATTTCTCGCCGTACTCGATGACCTTGTTCATCGCGGCCTGGAAAACCCCGACGGCCTGCCCGATCAAACCCTGGTGGTCTACGTCTCGCCGCTCAAAGCGCTGTCGAATGACATCCAGATCAACCTGCAGAATCCGCTGGCCGGCATCACCGAACAACTGCGCCAACTGGGTCTGCCCGAGCTGCAGATCACCACGGCCGTGCGCACCGGCGACACCCCGCAAAAAGACCGCGCGGCCATGCGCAAGACCGCGCCGCATATTCTGGTGACCACTCCCGAATCGCTGTATGTGCTGCTCGGTTCCGAGTCAGGCCGCAAAATGCTCGGCACCACGCGCACGGTGATCATCGATGAAATCCACGCGATGGCCGCCGGCAAGCGCGGCAGTCATCTGGCCCTGAGTCTGGAGCGCCTGCAAGCCTTGTGCAGCGAGCCGCTGACGCGCATCGGCCTGTCCGCCACACAGAAACCGGTCGAAGCCGTGGCGCAATTTCTCGTCGGCCATGAGCGCCCCTGCGAAATCATCGACATCGGCCATGCCCGCCCACGGGATCTGGGCATCGAAGTACCGCCGGTGCCGTTGTCGGCGGTGATGGCCAACGACGTCTGGGAGCTGGTCTACAACCGCCTCGCCGAACTGGCACGCGAACATCGCACCACGCTGATTTTCGTCAACACCCGGCGCCTGGCCGAACGGCTCAGCCGGCACCTGAGCGAACGCCTCGGCAAACACGCAGTGGCGGCGCACCACGGCAGCCTCGCCAAGGAGTTTCGCCTCGATGCCGAGCAGCGGCTCAAGCGCGGTGAGTTGCAGGTGCTGATCGCCACGGCATCGCTGGAACTGGGCATCGATATCGGCGAAGTCGATCTGGTCTGCCAGATCAGTTCGCCGCGCTCGATTGCCGGTTTCCTGCAGCGGGTCGGCCGTTCGGGCCACCAGGTCGGCGGCACGCCGAAGGGACGGTTGTTCGCCACCACCCGTGACGATCTGATCGAATGCGCCGCCCTGCTCGATTGCGTGCGTCGTGGTGAACTCGACACGTTGCACATACCGCAAGCGCCGCTGGATGTGCTGGCGCAGCAGATCATTGCCGAGGTCAGCTGTCAGGAATGGCCGGAAGACGCCTTGCTGGCCATGTTCCGCCGCGCCGCGCCCTATCGCGATCTCGACGAAAAACACTATCAGGCGCTGCTGAGCATGCTCGCCGAAGGCTACAACGGCCGCCAGGGCATCCGCAGTGCGTATCTGCACCGCGACGCCGTCAGCCGCACCTTGCGCGGCCGGCGCGGCGCGCAACTGACCGCGGTGACCAGCGGCGGGACGATTCCGGACAACGCCGACTACAGCGTGCTGCTCGAACCGCAGGGCCTGAACATCGGCAGCGTCAACGAAGACTTCGCCGTCGAAAGCATTGCCGGCGACGTGTTCCAGCTCGGTAATACGTCGTACCGCATCCTGCGCGTGGAGGCCGGCAAGGTGCGCGTCGAGGATGCCCACGGCCAGCCGCCGACCATCCCGTTCTGGCTCGGCGAAGCCCCGGGCCGCAGCGATGAGCTGTCCGCCGCGGTGGCACGCCTGCAAGCGCAGCTCGACGAACTGCTCGGCGCCAGCCCCGGTAATTTGCAACCGGCGCTCGACTGGCTGACCCAGACCCTGGGCCTCAACCTCGCCAGCGCCGAGCAACTGGTCGAGTATCTGGCCCGCGCACGGCAGACCCTCGGCGCCCTGCCCTCGCAGGACACGCTGCTGATGGAGCGGTTTTTCGACGAATCCGGCGGCACGCAACTGATCATCCACACGCCGTTCGGCAGCCGTATCAACCGCGCCTGGGGCCTGGCCCTGCGCAAGCGCTTTTGCCGCACCTTCAATTTCGAATTGCAGGCCGCCGCCAGCGAAGACGCAATCGTGCTGTCGCTGTCGACCAGTCACAGCTTTGAACTCGACGACGTCTGGCGCTACCTGCACAGCAACAGTGCCGAACACATTCTGATCCAGGCGGTGTTGGATGCGCCGCTGTTCGGCGTGCGCTGGCGCTGGAACGCCGGAGTCGCGTTGGCGCTGCCACGCTTTACCGGCGGGCGCAAAGTCGCGCCGCAGTTGCAGCGGATGAAAAGCGAAGACCTGATCGCCAGCGTGTTTCCCGATCAGATCGCCTGCCTGGAAAACCTCGCCGGCGAACGGGAAATCCCCGAGCATCCGCTGATCGAACAAACCCTCGACGACTGCCTGCACGAAGCGATGGACAGCGAAGGCTGGCTTACGCTGTTGCGACGCATGGAACGCGGCGAGGTGCGCCTGATCAGCCGCGACCTGCCGGCGCCCTCGCCGCTCGCCGCAGAAATTCTCAGCGCGCGGCCGTACACCTTTCTCGATGACGCGCCGCTGGAAGAGCGCCGCACGCAAGCGGTGATCAACCGGCGCTGGAGCGATCCGCAATCGACCGATGACCTCGGTGCGCTGGATGCCGACGCGATTGCCGCAGTACGCGAAGAGGCCTGGCCAACGGCGAATTCGGTGGATGAAATGCACGAAGCGCTGATGAGCCTGGCTTGCATCAGCGCAGCGGAAGTTACCGCCAATGACGGCTGGCGCGAGTGGCTGCAGACCCTGGCCAGCAGCGGTCGCGCGTGTTGTCTGCAGGTCGATGCCGAGCATTCTTTGTGGCTGGCCCGCGAGCGCCTGACCTGCCTGCAAGCGCTTTATCCACAGGCCACGCCGCAGCGCGAGCTGGACGCATTGCCCGGCTTCGACGCAGCGTGGAGTTTCGATGACGCCTTGCTCGAAGTGATCCGCGCGCGCCTCGCCGGGTTCGGCCCGCTGCCGTTACTCGCCATCGCCCAACCGCTGGCGTTGCCGACTGCGCAGGTCGCTCAAACCCTCACTCAACTGGAGCGCGAAGGTTATGTGCTGCGCGGCCAATTCACGCCGAATCTGAATGACGAGGAATGGTGCGAACGGCATCTGCTCGCGCGCATCCATCGCTACACGGTCAAGCGTCTGCGCCGGGAAATCGAACCGGTGGCGTTACAGGATTTCATGCGCTTTCTGTTCGACTGGCAGCACCTGTCAGCCTCGACGCGCGGTCAGGGCAGCGCTGTGTTGCCGGCAATTGTCGGCCAGTTCGAAGGCTACGCGGCGGCGGCTTCGGCGTGGGACAGCGACATCCTGCCGGCGCGGCTCAAGGACTATTCGCCGAGCTGGCTGGATGATCTGTGCCGCAACGGCAAACTGGTGTGGACGCGCCTCAGCGCTCGGCAAAAGGTCAGCGGCACGGCGTTGCGCAGCACACCGATCGTGTTGCTGCCGCGCAGTCAGGTCGGCTTGTGGAGTGCGCTGGCCGAACAGACGCCGGTAGACGAACTGTCGCCGAAAACCCGCAAAGTGTTCGACGCCTTGAGCCAGCACGGCGCGTTGTTTTTCGATGAGCTGGTTCACGAAGCGCACCTGCTGCGCAGCGAACTGGAGATCGCCTTGCAGGAACTGGTCGGCGCCGGGTTGGTAAACGCCGACAGCTTCGCCGGCCTGCGCGCACTGATCACCCCGCCGAGCAAGCGTCAGCAGCGCAGCAGTCGACGCGGGCGCGGCGCGTTTGTCGGTGGCATGGACGATGCCGGACGCTGGGCCTTGTTGCGGCGCGGTACGGCAGTGGATAACAGCCAAACGCTGGAGCATGTCGCCATGACGTTGCTGCGCCGCTACGGCGTGGTGTTCTGGCGCTTGCTTGAACGTGAGGCGGACTGGTTGCCGAGCTGGCGCGAGCTATTGCGCACGTTCCATCGGCTCGAAGCGCGTGGCGAGATTCGTGGCGGGCGCTTTGTCAGTGGTCTGGCGGGCGAGCAGTTTGCCCTGCCCGAGGCAATTCCCTTGTTGCGCGAAGTACGCCGGCGCCCGCACGACGGCAGTCTGGTGATGGTCTGCGGCGTCGACCCGTTGAACCTCGCCGGGACCTTGTTGCCGGGGGTGAAAGTGCCGGCGCTGGCGAGTAATCGGCTGGTGTATCGCGATGGGGTTGCGGTGGCGGCAATGATTGCCGGCAAGCAGCAGATCTGGTCGGAGCTGGATCAGGCTGCGGCGGAGCAGGTGCACAGCAAGCTGATCCGACATTGAGGGCGTCTGTTATGGCCCTATCGCGAGCAGGCTCACTCCTACATTTGGAATGCGTTCCCCTGTAGGAGTGAGCCTGCTCGCGATGAGGCCAGTCACGCCCCCACAAATATTGCGTCAAGTGCGCGATTCCTGCGGCACCTCCACCCCGGCAACCTCATCCACCGGCTGACGTTTGGGCAACACCACCTGCTGTGGATAAGTCTGCGCGAAATGCACATTCGCGGTGTTATCCACAAGCTTCTTCAAACGCTGGTTGAACGCCCTGCTCACCGCATATTGTCCGCCCGACACCGTGCGGAATTGCGCGGTCAGCACCACGCCGTTGAGGTCCATCCTGTCGACCCCGAATACATCCAGTGGCCCCTGCAGGTTGTACTTGAGGAACGGGTCTTCGCGGATCGAATCGCCGGTCTCGCGGATCAGTTCGATGGCCCTGTCCACGTCGGTGTCATAGGTGAACTGCACCGAGAAAAATGCGAAGGCGAACTGCCGCGACTGGTTGGTGACCGCTTTGATCTGGCCGAACGGCACCGAGTGCACGAAGCCCTTGCCGTCGCGCAGGCGCAGGGTGCGGATGGTCAGCCCTTCGACCGTACCGGCATGCCCGGAATCGAGCACCACCCAATCGCCGATCGACAGGGTGTCTTCGATGATGATGAACAACCCGGTGATCACGTCCTGAACCAATTGCTGCGAGCCGAAACCGATCGCCAGACCGACCACCCCGGCACCCGCCAGCAATGGCGCAACGTTGATCCCCAGATTGGCCATGGTGGTAATCGCGCAGATCACCACCAGGATGATTTTGATCGCGTTGCGCAGCAGCGGCAGGATGGTTTTCACCCGCGTGCTCGGCTGGCGCGCTGCGCGTTTGCTCAGCGGCGGTTTCAGCGCTTCCTGAATCGCCGTGTCCAGCACCACCCACAGCAGCCACGTCACCAGAAAGATCAGGCCGATGCTGCTCAACGCCTCGCTGATCGCCCGGCCCACCGCGCTGCTCTGGGCAAAATCAAGCAGCGACACGCCCCAGATCCGCCCAAGAATATCGAGGAAGGCAATTGCGATGACGATCCGCAGCAACGCGTGCAACAGGCTGAGAAAACGTTCCTTGTAGGCGCTGCTGCGCTGGATCGCTTCGGCCTTGCGCGACTTGAACAGATGCTGCAGCACGGTGCTGAGAAACACCGTGCCGATCAGCAAGACCGTGGTGAACAAGGCGCAGCGCAGGGCTTTCTGATTATCCTCGCCGATGCCGATCAGGCTCACCGCCGAGACCAGCACCATCAGCACGATCGGCCAATACCACAGCCCGGAAAAAATCCGCAGCGACTCTTGCAGCGACGGCTGTTTCAGGCGCTGGCTCAGCGAGCGGTTACGGATCAGATGCGCCACCGGACGACGCAGGCGGATCACCAGCAAGCCGAAGATGATCGAGGCGATCAGGCCAGTGAACACGGCGATGCTGCTGGTGATGTTGCCGCCCAGTTGCCGGGCGATCTGCGGACTGGTCAAGGCATCGCTGAGCGCGGCGAGAAAGCCGATCAGGAACAGCGGTCGCGGGCAGTATTGGCGGATGATTCGCGCGGCGGTACGTTTGTGCCCGACATTGAACACCACGACCACGCACAGCAGCATCGAGGTGGAAAAGATGCCACTGCTGGTCGCGTAAGCCAGACACAGCGCCAAGGCGCGGCCAACCGAGGCTTGCAGAAAATGACTCACATAAAGGGTCAGTGGCAGGCAGATCAACGCTGGCACGGTGAACGGCAGCAGATAACCGAGCAAGTCCTGACCGCGCTGGCGTGTGCGCAGCCAGCGGCCTTCGCGCAGGCGTTTGGCCAACAGGCTGCCGAGTACGGTCAGTACGGCAAAACTACCGAGCCAGGCACCGGACAAAGTGAGGAAATCCCCGGCAACGCTCCAGCCCGAGCGATTCGAGGGTTGCTTGACCAGTTTGTCGACTTCGTCGGCAGCTCGGTCGGCGCGCAAACGCCAGGCGTCGACCAGATCTTCGTTGAGGTCGAGCTTTTCCTGCACGTCATCGATGCTGGTACTGATCGCACCGAGCAGCCCGCCCTGCACCAGCGGCTCGGGTTCGGCGGCTTTTTCGCTGGTTTCGGCGCTGGCCGGAACGCCCGGCAACGCAGCAGCCTCGACTTCACTGGCGCCGAGAAACAGCAGCGCGCCCAGCACAACGGCGATCCTGAACCTGGTCAAAACGCGTGACTCCTGTGGGTGAACCTGTAAGGAACTGATCGGTAATTGCGCGGCAAGTTCAAGAGCGCCCTCACCCCAACCCTCTCCCCCAGGAGAGGGAGCCGACCGCGTTGCATGCTGGAGGCGCACAAACCTGAAAATTCAAGGCGAATGCAACTTTTGAAGTCATGAAGATCTGCTCCCTTCCCCCTCGCCCCCTTGGGGGAGAGGGCTGGGGTGAGGGGGCAAGCTTTTGATCTTCGCTTCTGAACAATCCCCCACGCCGACCGCCCGTAACACCGTCGAAACTTTCCCGCCCCCGTCGCAGTCATCACAAAACACCGGCAACACGAGGACTTTCTACGGGAGGATGGGATGGCGGCGATTCACATCGGTATTTCAGGCTGGCGCTACACCCCGTGGCGCGGGGATTTCTACCCGAAGGGGCTGGCGCAGAAGCGCGAATTGCAATTCGCCTCGCGCGCCGTCAACAGCATCGAAATCAATGGATCGTTCTACGCCTTGCAACGGCCGGAACGCTACGCCCAGTGGTACGCCGAGACCCCGGACGAATTCGTGTTCAGCGTCAAGGCGCCACGCTTCATCACTCATGTGCGGCGCTTGCGCGAAATCGAAAAACCGCTGGCGAATTTCTTTGCTTCTGGCGTGCTGGAACTCAAGGAAAAGCTCGGGCCGATCCTCTGGCAGTTCCCGCCCAACTTCAAGTTCGAGCCTGAGCGCTTCGAAAATTTCCTCGCCCAATTGCCGCGCGACACCGAAGCCGCCGCCGCACTCGCCCGTCAGCATGATGAGCACCTGCGTGGCCCGGTCAGCGTCAAAGCCTGGCGTAAAAAGCCCTTGCGCCATGCGGTGGAAATCCGCAACGACAGCTTTATCGATCCCGAATTCGTACGCTTGCTCAAGCGCCACAACACCGCACTGGTGATCGCCGACACCGCCAATAAATGGCCGTACCGCGAAGACGTCACCAGCGACTTTGTCTACCTGCGTCTGCACGGTGCCGAAGAGCTCTACGCCAGCGGCTACAGCGCCGAGGCCCTGGAGCGCTGGGCCGAGCGCATCGACGCCTGGCATCACGGCGGGCAACCGCAGGATGCGCAGCTGATCGCCCCGCGCCTGAAACCGCGCGCGCGCAAATCCCGCGAAGTGTTCTGCTATTTCGACAACGACATCAAGGTCCGCGCGCCCTACGACGCGCGTAACCTGCTGCAGCGTTTCGATCTCGACAAGGACCTCGCCACCGCCCCTGGCGAACCCGCTGGCGAAGGAGTGTTGGCATGAGCATTCCAGAACCGGTCGGCTTTACCGATGAAGGCTCGGTAAGCGCGCCGTCGGTACGTACCTTCACCGTGCTGACGGTCAACACGCACAAGGGTTTCACTGCGCTCAACCGGCGTTTCATCCTCCCGGAGTTGCGCGAGGCGGTGCGCAGCGTCGCCGCCGATGTGGTGTTTTTGCAGGAAGTCCACGGCACCCACGAACATCACCACAAGCGCTTCGACAACTGGCCGACGATGCCGCAGTACGAATTTCTCGCCGACAGCCTCTGGCCACAGTTTGCCTACGGGCGCAATGCGGTGTACCCGGATGGCGACCACGGCAATGCGCTGCTGTCGAAATTCCAGATCATCCGTCACGACAATCTCGACGTGTCGATCAGCGGCCACGAGAACCGCGGCCTGTTGCACTGCGTGCTGCGCTTGCCCGGTGACGGCGCCGAGGTGCATGCGATCTGCGTGCACCTGGGTTTGCGCGAGAGCCATCGCAACGCGCAACTGGATCTGCTGATGCAGCGTCTGGCCGAATTGCCGCAGGACGCGCCGGTAATCGTCGCCGGCGATTTCAATGACTGGCGCCAGCGTGCCGATGCGCAGCTCAAGCCGTGCGGCTTGCGCGAAGTGTTCGCCGAACATCAGGGCAAACCGGCACGCAGCTTTCCGGCGCGCCTGCCGGCCCTGCGCCTGGACCGCATCTATGTGCGCAACCTCAAGGCCAGCCAGCCGAAAGTTCTGGCGAACCGGCCCTGGTCACACCTTTCCGATCATGTCCCGCTGTCGGTGGAGATCCAACTATGAGCAGCTCGCCACTGGAGAAATCCGCCGTGGAGCCGATGACCATCACCCCGCCGATCCGCGAGCCCGGCCACGTTGACGTGCAGTACCGCTGGCACGGCGGCAACCGCATCGAACTGCTGGAAAACGGCGAGGAATATTTCCCGCGGGTGTTTGCGGCAATGCGTGCGGCGAAAAGTGAAATTCTCCTCGAGACGTTTATCGTCTTTGAAGACAAGGTCGGCGCCGAACTTCAAGAAATTCTCATCGACGCCGCCCGGCGTGGCGTGCGCACCACGGTGAGCCTTGACGGCTTTGGCTGTGGCGAGCTGAGCACCAGCTACCTCACGGCACTCAGCGACGCTGGCGTGCATTTGCAGATTTTTGACCCCGCCCCCAAGCACTTGGGCATTCGCACCAACTGGTTCCGCCGTCTGCACCGAAAGATCGTGGTGGTCGACGGCACGATCGCGTTCATCGGCGGGATCAATTTCTCCGGCGATCACCTGGCCGATTTCGGCTCCGAAGCCAAGCAGGATTACTCGGTGGAAATCCAGGGCCCGGCGGTGGCTGATATTCACCACTTCGCCTTGCTGCAGAGCGGTCGTCCGGGACGGGCGAAATTCTGGTGGCAACGCCGGCGCCAACGGCGTGCCGAAATGGCTTTCAACGACCACGACGGCCAGGTGCGTCTGGTGTTTCGCGATAACGACCAGCACCACACCGACATCGAAGATGTTTATTTGCAGGCGCTGCGCCACGCCAAACACCGGGTGGTGATCGCCAATGCCTATTTCTTCCCTGGCTATCGCTTGCTGCGCGAGATCCGTAATGCCGCGCGCCGGGGCGTCGAGGTACGGCTGATTCTGCAAGGTCAGCCGGACATGCTGGTGGCCAAGATCGCCGCGCGCATGACCTACGATTATCTGCTCAAGGCCGGCGTGCAGATTCACGAATATTGCCAGCGTCCGCTGCACGGCAAAGTCGCATTGATGGACGAAGAATGGAGCACCGTCGGTTCGAGCAATCTCGATCCGCTGAGCCTGTCGCTGAACCTTGAAGCCAATGTGCTGATCCGCGATCGCGCATTCAATCAACATCTGTACGAACGCCTCGAAGACCTCAGCCGCAACCACTGCAAAGCCATGGACCCGGCGAAGTTGCCGCGCGGGCGCATCTGGCACATGACTGTGGGTTTCCTGGTGTTCCACTTCCTGCGGCATTTTCCGGCCATGGCCGGCTGGCTGCCGGCACATAAACCAAGGCTCAAGCCATTTCGAGGGAACCTGACATGAGCCATACCGAAACGCATTCGGCCGAGCAGTCGGCACCGGCGCAACATTCGAAATGGAGCCGCTGGAAGCGTCCGCTGACGCTGCTGTTCTTTCTCGCCCTGATCGTCTTGCTGACCATGTTTGCCATGCGCATCGAATGGGCCGAGGTCCTGCAAACGCTCGCCGACTTCAAGGTGCGTACGCTGATCATCGCTGCCAGCCTGACGCTGCTGAGCTTTCTGGTGTACGCCAGTTTCGACCTGATCGGCCGCACTTACATTCGTCAGGATCTGACCTGGAAACAGATCCTGCCGGTGGGAATCATCAGCTACGCATTCAACCTCAATCTCAGCGCTTGGGTCGGCGGGATCGCCATGCGCTATCGCCTGTATTCACGACTGGGAGTGAGCAAAAGCAACATCGCCAAGATTCTCGGCCTGAGCCTGGCGACCAACTGGTTCGGCTACATGACCATCGCCGGCGTGGTATTCACCAGCGGCCTGGTGAGCATGCCACCGGGCTGGAAAATCAGCAGCACCGCATTGCAGGGCATCGGCGTTTTGCTGTTGCTGGTGAGCGCGGGTTACCTGGCCGCGTGCCGGTTTTCCAAACGCCGTGAGTGGTCGATTCGCAACGTCGAAATCAATCTGCCCTCGCTGCGCATGGCGGTGCTGCAACTACTGCTCGGCGCGTTGAACTGGTCGCTGATGGCGGCGGTGATTTTCACCCTGTTGCCAAGCAAACTCGATTATCCACTGGTGCTGGGTGTGCTGCTGATCAGCGCAATTGCCGGGGTCATCACGCATATCCCGGCCGGGCTTGGTGTGCTCGAAGCGGTGTTTGTGGCGCTGCTGCAACATGAGGTATCGCGCGGCAGTCTGGTGGCGGGATTGCTGGCGTATCGGGCGATTTACTTTCTGTTGCCGCTGCTGATCACGCTGGTGATGTATCTGGTGGTGGAAGCGAAGGCGAAGGCGTTGCGGATCGAGAAGAAGCCTTCCTGAGCATTGCGGTGAGGCTGACGGCGCCATCGCTAGCAGGGCTAGCTCCCACAGGTTGGAATGCATCCAAACCATGGCAGCAGCTGCGGCCTCAGTTCTGAAACACATTCCCAGTGGGAGCTAGCCCTGCTAGCGATGGGGCCCGAAAAATCAACAACTCATCTGGACTGGATAATGCTCAACCGCTCCCCGACCACCATCTCGGTAATCCAGTCCACCAGAATCGAGGTATACGCCTGCTGCGACACCGGATCGCTCAGCGCATGATCGGCACCATCAATGATCCGGTGCGTCAATGAATGGGTCTGCTGGCACGCCGCGCGATAACTCATGATCGTCGCGTGGGGGACGAAGTCATCGGTTTCCGACTGCACCAGCAAAACGTCCCCGGTGAATTGCGAACAGGCATGCAAAGCGCGGTTGCTGTCAGCGCGCACCAGCGTGCCGCGATAGTCACGCAGATCCGCCTTGTCCAGATCGCGCTTGGGCGTGTGCCACTGCTCGTCGCGGTACAGCGCCGGCACCCGCAGCGCCAGCCAGCGCACCGGGCGCAACGAAGTCAGAATCGAGGCCAGATAACCGCCGTAGCTGGTGCCGACCACGGCGATCGCCGACGTGTCGAGTGCCGGGTGCGCCAGCAAGCGATCGTAGGCGGCGAGCAAGTCGCGCAGATTGTCCTCACGGGTCACCCGGCTCAGCGGAATACCGGTACCGCCGGTGTGCCCGCGTAAATCGAAGGTGAGGCACACGCAACCCAGACCGGCGATGCCCTTGGCGCGTTCAAGATCACGCTCCTGACTGCCGCCCCAACCGTGCACGAACAGCACGCCGGGGACTTTCGATTTCGGGCTGAGAAACGTCCCGCTCATCTGTTCATCATCAATGTCGATTTGAATGCTTTCGCTTCTAGCCGTCATAGGATTTGACCGTTACATATTTGAGAAGAAAGTCGCTGCTTTCGGCGGGGCCGCGATAGACCTCGATGGCGTCCACCGGCAGCGCCTGATCGATGTAGGTTTCCACCGAAGACACGCGAATCGCGCGCATCCCCGGATCGTTGACGAAACTCTGCAGCGCCGCGACTTCGGCACTGCTCGCCCCGCCCATGCGCCAGGATTGTTCGAGCACACCGCTGCGCGGGTTGCCACTGCTGTCGAGACCCTGGGCAATGTCGTAATTGCGTCGCGAGGCGAAGAAGCGCGGGTAGGCTTCATCCGCAGCGCTGTCGAACACTTGGGCCTGTTCGATGGCCAGACGTACGTCGTCGGGCAGATCCAGCGCCAGCAAAGCTTCGTAACCACCCTGCACCACCAGCAGATTGGAACCGCCGTAGACCTCCTCGCCCTGACCATCCTCGGTCAGGTACTGATCGCCGCAGTAACTCAGCACCTTGCCGCCGATGAATGACTGGCCAACGCTGTGGGTCACCACTTTGCTCAAGTCCTGCTCGAGCACCACGCCCTCGCTGAACAGCTTTTCCGCATCGGGCCGGGCGAGGATTTCATCGAAGGCGTCGAGGCTGCCGATCACTTCCTGGCCGCGACCGGCGCAGGCATGAATCGGCTTGATGCGGATCGGCCCGGCATACAGCAGATGTTCCGCGGCTGGCCGTGCATCTTCCAGGGCGAAAACGCTGAGCCCATCGAGCACAACGTTGCGCACCCGTTCGGAAAACAGCGGCGACCAGCCCGACGGCGCGCTAGCCAAGTGGCTGCGCAAACCGTGGCTGATGGCTTTGGTGCAGATGAAATCATGTTCGACGAAACCGCCCCAAAGATCGTCCGGGCCGCTGATGCCCAGTTCCTCGGCGTGGGCGGTGCCGACGATGGTTTGCGTGGGTAATAGATACAGGTCGCGACCGCGGTGTTTCTCCGCATCGAAACTGCCACCGAACTTGCACCCGAGAATCTGCGCCAGCCAGCGCGCCAGGGCCTTGTTGGTCTGTACTTCATGTTGCGGCGCGTCGGGACGCACCGAGTGAGCGACAACGATTTTCTTGCGCGGTGTCGGGGTCATGCGTTCCCCTTATGCTGGTTCAATGGTTTCCAGTTGAGAGGTGCAGAGATCAGGCCAATCGCTGCACGCGGCAAAGCTTATGAAAATCAATCAGTTACCGAGAAAATGCTGGCACCACGCCTGTTTCAAACTGCACGACAGCGCAGAAAATTCCGGCAAATTGCACGATCTCGAATATCGCACCGCCCCTGTAGGAGTGAGCCTGCTCGCGATAGCGGTCTGTCAGTCACAACCGCATTGAATGACCCACCGCTATCGCGAGCAGGCTCACTCCTACATTGGATGGTCGTTGGTTTGACTAACGGGACAGGCCAAACCGCCCCCGATAATCACTCGGCGTCAGCCCGGTAATCTTCTTGAAAATCGCGCGAAACGCGCCGGGATCCTGATAGCCCACCGTCCACGCAATGTGATCGATCGTGCCATTGCTGAACTCCAACATCTCCCGCGCCTTGCCCACCCGCAGATGTTGGCAATACTCGGTCGGCTTCAACCCGGTCGCGGCACGAAACCGGCGCAGAAACGTGCGTTCCTCCAACACTGCCCGCTCAGCCATCGCGGTTAACGAAACATCAGTCGCGCCGGTGCTTTGCAGCCAGTGCTGGACCTTGAGAATCGCCGCGTCGCCATGGCTGAGAATCGGCGCGAAATTGCTGCCACAGGCGCTGGCACTGTCGCTGTGTTCCATCACCAGAAAATGCGCGGTGCGGGTGGCGATGCTCGGCCCGAGCAAGCGGTTGACCAGGCGCAGGCCCAGTTCCGACCAGGCCATCAGCCCGGCCGTGGTGATCAGGTCACCATCGTCGACAATCGGCGTGTCGGCCTTGAGCTGGATTTTCGGGTGGCGTTCGCTGAAGCCCTGCGCCGCGGTCCAGTGCACCGTGGCGCTGCGGCCATCGAGCAAGCCGCTTTCGGCGAGCATCAGCGAACCCACGCAGACCCCGCCCAGCGTTGCCCCGCTTGCGTGCTGATCACGTAGCCATTGCATCAGCCGAGTCGGCATGTGCGCCGCCGAAAAGCCACTGATCGACGGCGGAATCAGCACGGCCTGCAAACTGGATTCATCGCCCGCAAGACTGGCGTAAATACGCACCGGCGGCTGATCGCCTTCGACCTGCCAGTGGCTGACCCGCAGCATTGGCAATTGTGTAGCCTGCTGCTCGGCAGCAATCCGGTTGGCCACCGCAAACAGGTCCGTCAGCCCATGCACCGCCGCCATCTGCGCGCCGGGATAAATCAGCACACCGAGTTCAGCGATGGCGGCGTTTTCTGCGCCCATTGTCAGTTTTCCCCTGTCTATTGTCGGTGCGGCCAATCCTCGAATCGCTTATCAGCGCCAATACTGGAGTCACTTCCAGCCAGCACATCGAGGAAACACCCATGGCCAAGCAAGCGCTCATCGTAGTCGATATCCAGAATGACTACTTCCCTCAAGGCAAGTGGCCGTTGGCCGGTGCCGACGCCGCTGCCGACAATGCCGCCCGACTGATCGGAGCCTTCCGCGAGGCGGGCGATTCGGTGGTGCACATTCGCCACGAATTCACGTCGCCTGACGCGCCGTTTTTCACCCCAGGTTCAGACGGCGCCAAACTGCATCCGAAAGTGCTCAACCGTGCCGACGAACCGGTGGTGCTCAAGCACTTCGTCAACTCGTTCCGCGAAACCGATCTGAAAGCGGTCCTCGACGACAAAGGCATCACTGAGCTGATCGTGGTCGGCAGCATGAGCCACATGTGCGTCGATGGCATCACTCGCGCAGCGGCAGACATGGGTTACACCGTCACGGTCGTTCACGACGCCTGCGCCAGCCGTGATCTGGAGTTCAACGGCCTGACCGTGCCGGCCGCGCATGTCCACGCCGCGTTCATGTCGGCGCTGGGTTTCGCTTACGCCAGCGTGGTGTCGACTGACGAATTCCTGCACAGCAACGCCTAGCAACAACTGCAATGTCCACTGGCCCGCCGCGTTGCGGGCCTTTTGCACCTGTCATGAAAATCTCACGCGTGAGTCATTGATGGCACTTTGGATTGGTTGTAGTGTGGCCCACGCGTGAGACATTCATAACCGGATTTCAGCCATGACAAGCCGCACGAAGGCGCACGCCGCAGCAAGCTCGAAAGGCGAGCGCGCCAAAACCTCCGCAAAGAAACCATCGAGCTTTTACATGAAGCAGATGCGCGCGGGCCTGGCGGCTGCCGGTTATGTGAAACACGAAACTTGGGTGCTTCCGGAAAACCGAAGCTTGCTCAAGCAAATGGAGCAACAGCTACGCCAACCGATTCTGGCTGGCTCATTCATGTCGGAGAATTACATGAGCGCAGGCAACAACTGGACCATCGATAGCCTCTTCAACGCCCTCAAGGCTCTGGACGAGGTGGCTTCGCAAGAAATCACGCTGTCGCTGATCCAGAGCTCCGAGCCGAGCATCAAGCTGGAAATGAACGAATTCGGCGGTCTGCCGATTCACATCGCCCTGGCTGGCCAGCAGATCATCGTCGACACCGTATTGGTGGATGTCGATTCGATCAGCAACATCCAGGCCTTCAACGACGCCGTGCTGCGCAGCCGGGAAATGTTCCCGCTGTCGTCGATCGGCATCGAGTCGATGCCCAACGGGCAGACCGTTTACAACATGTTTGGCGCCCTCAGCGCCGACTCGAGCCTGACCAACATCGTCACCGAGGTGAAAACCCTGGTCGACAACGTGCAGCGCGCCAGCGAAGCCTTCGAACACTTCTTCAAGTAATCAACAGGGAATATCCAATGACTCAGTCCATCTGGAGCAAGTTGTTCACCGCACTGCGCGGCGGCGCCAATGAAGTCGGCGAAGCCATCGCCGACCAGCAGGCCCTGCGCATCCTTGATCAGGAAATCCGCGACGCCGACACCGCGCTGTCCAACGCCCGTCGCGAACTGGTCACCATCATGGCCAAGCACAAACTGGCCGCCGACCGCGTCAGCGAGTACGACGCCAAGATCAAGGACCTCGAAGCCAAGGCCGTCTCGGCGCTGAACGCTGGTCGCGAAGACCTGGCGCTGGAAGTCGCCGAAGCGATCTCGACCCTGACCAACGACCTGAACGCCGAGAAGAAGCTCAGCGATGAATTCGGCGCCTACGCCGACAACATGCGCAAGGACATCAGCAAGGCCGAGTCGCGGATCAAGAGCCTGCGCCAGCAAGTGGACATGGCCAAGGCCCGGGACAGCGTGCAAAAAGCTCAAGTCAGCGCTTCCATCGCCAGCGGTGGCGCCAACGGCAAGCTGGAAACCGCCGTCGGCACCCTGAACCGTCTGCAAGCCAAGCAGCAGCAACGCGCCGCTGAACTGAGCGCTGCCGACGAACTGGCCGACGCTTCGACCGGCAACGATCTGGAACGCAAACTGCGCGACGCCGGCATCACGCCGAACGAAGGCAGCGCCAATGCGATTCTTGAGCGCCTGAAGCAGAAATCCGCTCAATAACACCCGCGCAAAACCCTTGCAGGAGTGAGCCTGCTCGCGATGAGGCCGGTACATTCAACATCAATGTTGTCTGAACCGCCGCCATCGCGAGCACGCTCACTCCTACATGATTTCCGGCGTGAAATTGCCTCTGCTCGTTCGCCGCTGCGCCCGGTACACTAGCGCCACTTTTTCGCCAACGAACACGTCCACCCGCTTCAAGGAACGTACCCATGGGATGGTTTAAAGATTTGCTGGGCACCAGCAACTGGCAGACGGCTGCGCCAACTGCAAACGTGGCCAGCGGCCCGCTCGGGATGGCGCAGGGCAAAGGCGTGCGTTTCGACACGACTCTGGCCTTGCTGCTCGAGGGCTCGACTTCGGTGCGGGTACCCTTTGATCAGGCAGTCTGGAGCGCGGGCTGGGTCGACCTCGGCCAATCCAACAAACTGCACCGCTATTACATGAACGACGAAGATTTCTGGGTGCAGATCCACGTCACCGGTGAAGACCAGATCGAATCCGTCACGCTGTTCAATTACCTCAGTTACATGACCGTCAACAGTGACGCCGAACTGCAACGTCTGGCCGGCCCGAACAGCCAGATCGGTTTGCCGAACTACACCCACGAAGGCGTCGCCTACACCCGCGAATGGGGCACCGAACAGGGCCAGACCGAGCTGGTACCGATGACCGAACACGTGGTCAACCCGGACGAAAGCTACACCATCAATCACCATTCGATGCTCTACGCGCGCGACACTGGATTGACCGATCGCCGCGAATTGCTGCTGTTCTCCGTCGAACAGGACGAAGAAGGCACCGTCAGCCTGAGCACTTCGCTGGGCATCTCGCTGTACACGACTGATTTGAGCGCCATTTAAAAAGGAAGTTTTTCATGCTGGAAGTGTTGGCCGTTTCCCTGAACAAGACCGCGCTGGTCGGTTTCGTCGTTTATCTGATCGGCGCCGTACTGCTGTTCATGCTGTTTCAATTCGTCTATACGCGCATCACCGCGCACAAGGAATTCGAGCTGATCCGCGCCGGCAATACCGCCGCCGCTATCGCACTGTCCGGCGCGATCATCGGTTTTGCTATTCCTGCCAGCAACGTGATCGCTTATTCGGTCAACGTGCTCGACTTCATACTCTGGGCGGTCATTGCCGCCGTCGCGCAATTGCTGGCGTTCGTCGCAACAGGGATGGTGCTCAAGGGCACCTCTCAGCGCATCGCCAATGGCGAAGTGGCTGCTGGCATTTATGTGGCTGCGGTGGCAATCAGTGTCGGCATGCTCAATGCCGCCTGCATGACCCCGTCCAACTGATCGGCAGGAAGCCTTCGATGAAACGCAGCACATACGTTCAGTTGTCCCTCGCCGCCTCGGTGGCCATGGCCATTTCCGGCCAGGTGAGCGCCGCCGATCAACCGCGCAGCTTCCAGAGCGTCGAGCAATGCGTCGATGCCGAAGTGGCCGCCGAGGTCTGCTCCAACGCTTACGTCGCAGCATTGACCGAACACCGGCGCATCGCACCGGTGTACGACGACAAGGCCAACTGCGATGCGGATTTCGCCGCTGACTGGTGTCAGAAAAATTCCGATGGCCGCTTCGTGCCGAAACTCGGCGGCTTCAAGGTCGCGCAAAATGTTGAAGTCCCACAGAACCTCGACGCCATCGCCAACGCACAAATGCCTGCCGGTGACACCACCGCGCAGAATGCGCAAACCACTTCGCAACAATCCAGTGGTGGTGGCGGCGGCAGTGGCTGGCTCACCGGTTGGCTGATCGGCAACGCCATGAGCAACAACGCCAATCGCACGGTTTATCGTGATCGCGACACCCGCCAGACGTACAACACCTCGACACAGTACCGCCGAGCCGAAACGACGGCGCGCAGCCAACCGGACTACGAAACCAGCAAGAGCAAACCGGTCAACGTGGCTTCTTCGACGTCCCGTGGCGGCTTCGGCAGCCAGTCCAGTGCCCGCAGCGGCTGGGGTGGTTGGGGCAGCAGTTCCGGGCGCTCGAGCAGCTGATCATGAAGAAAATTGCCTGCGCCGAGCGGCCCGACTGGAAGCGCACCGCCGAGAGCCTCGGCTTTATGTTCCATACCATCGACGACGAGCCGTACTGGGACGAAAGCGCGTATTACCAGTTCACCCTGGCGCAGATCGAAAACGATCTCGAGGACCCGACCACCGAACTGCACGAGATGTGCATGGACCTGGTCGACCGCGTTGTGCACAGCGAAGAACTGCTGGACCGCCTGAGCGTTCCGCCCTCGTACTACGACATGATCCGCACATCCTGGCTGGAAGGTCACCCGCATCTGTACGGGCGCATGGACTTTTCCTACAGCGGCAACGGCCCGGCGAAACTGCTTGAACTCAATTACGACACGCCGACCAGCCTCTACGAAGCCGCAGCGTTTCAGTGGGGCTGGCTGGAACAGTGCATCGAGCGCGGCACGCTGCCGCGCCATGCCGACCAGTTCAACAGTATCGACACCAAACTGCACCAGGCCTTCGCCGAACTGCAGCTCAAGCGTCCATTCTATTTCGCGTCAATGAAAGCTTCGGTCGAAGACAAGGGCACCACCGATTACCTGCGCCTGATCGCGGAAAAGGTCGGCATCGAGTCGCGGCACATTGATATCGAAGACATCGGCCTGACGGCCGAGGGTCGCTTTGTCGACCTGGAGGATCGCTGGATCCCGCACCTGTTCAAACTGCATGCCTGGGAATTCATCTTCCACGAACCGTTCGGCGCAGCGATTGCCGAATGCGACACGCAGTTCTTCGAACCGGCGTGGAAAGCGATTCTGTCCAACAAAGGCGTGTTGCCCTTGTTGTGGGAGATGCACAAGGGCCACCCGAATCTGCTGGCCGCGCATCTCGATCCGAATCCGCAGAGTGCAGTGCCGAAAGGCTGGGTGCGCAAGCCGTACTTTTCCCGCGAAGGCGCCAACATCGAGCTGCAAACCGCCGAAGGGATAATCGTCAAAGAGGACGGGCCCTACACCGATGCGCCATTTATCCTGCAGGAGTTTGCGCCGTTGCCGAAGTTTGGCGACAGCTACACGCTGATCGGCTCGTGGGTGATCGGTGATGAGGCGGCCGGGATTGGCGTGCGAGAGGACAACAGCCTGATCACAAAAGACTCCAGTCGCTTCCTGCCCCACCTCATCCTCGACTAGAACACCAATCCCCATGTGGGATCGAACGCAACCTTGGATTTGCGGCACAAAAAAGGCCCGTCGCGCAATGCGATGGGCCTTTTCATTTACAGCGGATACAGCAGCAAATCAGAACGGAATATCGTCATCGAAACTGTCGAAATCCGGAGCCGGTTGCGGTGCGGCCTGCTGTGGCGCTGGCGGCGCCGAACGCTGCTGGGGTGCCGACTGCTGCGGGCGTGGAGCCTGCTGACGTGGCGCCTGCTGCTGGTAGTTGTTGCCGCCGCCTTGCTGGTCGCCCTGTTGTGGACGGCCGCCGAGCAGTTGCATGGTGCCTTGCATGTCGACCACGATTTCAGTGGTGTAACGCTTGATACCGTCTTTTTCCCATTCACGGGTCTGCAGCTTGCCTTCGATGTACACCTGCGAACCCTTGCGCAGGTATTCGCCGGCGATTTCGGCAACCTTGCCGAACATCGAAACACGGTGCCACTCGGTCTTCTCGACCTTCTGACCGGTTTGCTTGTCGGTCCATTGTTCGCTGGTGGCCAGACTCAGGTTGGTCACGGCGTTACCGTTAGGCAGGTAGCGAACTTCGGGATCCTGGCCGCAAGTGCCGACCAATATGACTTTGTTAACCCCACGGGCCATAACGTTCTCCTAGGCTTAGCACGCAGCCCCGGCCGGGTTGTTCACCAGGCGTTCGAGGGTGTCGCGATCCACTAATTCTTTGTCCAGTTTGATGTAAACAGCCGCCTCGTCAGCGACTATCACTGCATCCGTTACCCCTACGAGGGCCTTGAGACGCTCGACCAGACCCGCTTCGCGGATCGCTTCGGGCGACAACGGCAAGCGCAGGCTCGTCACGTAGGGAGGTTCGCGCATGGTAACAGCAAAGGCCAGCCAAAGTGCAGCCAGCCCGGCACATCCAAGGAACACAACCGACAGACCGCCATGCTGAAACAGCCAGCCGCCGAGTATCCCGCCGAGTGCCGAACCGAGGAACTGGCTGGTGGAGTACACGCCCATGGCCGTGCCCTTGCCGCCCGCCGGTGAAACCTTGCTGATCAGCGACGGCAACGAAGCCTCCAGCAGATTGAACGCGGTGAAGAACACCACCGTGCCGATCACCAGAGCGCGCAGGCTGTCGCCGAACTGCCAGAAGAATAGTTCAGTCAGCATCAGTGTCATGACGGCACCGAGCAAAACTCGTTTCATTTTGCGTCGCTTCTCGCCATAGATGATGAAAGGGATCATGGCGAAGAAGGAAATCACCAGCGCGGTGAGGTAGACCCACCAGTGCTGCTCCTTGGGCAGGCCGGCTTTTTCCACCAGCGCCAGCGGCAAGGCGACGAAGCTCGACATCAACATGGCATGTAACACAAAGATGCCCAGGTCGAGGCGCAGCAGGTCCGGATGCTTGAGCGTCGGCAGCAATGCCTGCCGCGCCACCCCGGATTCACGATGCTGCAGCGGCCCGGTGGAGCGCGGCACCATGAACATGATGATGAGGATACCGACCAGCGCCATGCCGCCAGTGGCAAGGAACAACCCCGACAGCCCGAAGGCACGGGTCAGCAACGGCCCGACCACCATGGCCACGGCGAACGACAGGCCGATGGTCATGCCGATCATCGCCATGGCTTTGGTGCGGTGTTGTTCGCGGGTCAGGTCGGACAGCAGCGCCATCACCGCTGCGGAAATCGCCCCGGCACCTTGCAGGATCCGCCCGGCAATCACGCCCCAGATCGAATCAGCCTGCGAGGCCAGGACACTACCGAGGGCAAAGACGATCAGTCCCAGATAAATCACCGGACGGCGGCCGATGCGGTCGGAAATGATCCCGAACGGAATCTGGAAAATCGCCTGGGTCAGGCCGTAAGCGCCGATCGCCAGCCCGATCAGGGCCGGGGTCGCGCCCGCCAGATCCATGCCATAGGTCGCCAGTACCGGCAACACCATGAACATGCCCAGCATACGGAAGGCGAACACCAGGGCCAGACCGCTCGCCGCGCGGGTCTCGCTGCCACTCATGCGTTCGCTGTGGGGATCGTGCATGGAAAAACCTCGTGTGAACCGGCGGCGATTCTACCAGTCCCATCGGAAGACGGGGTATATCGCGACGCTATGACGCGTATAGATGAAACTCTCTTCATGAACGGTAAAACGCCCTTCGAGTGATAGTGTGCATCCATCCAGTATTTGGCCGTATACTCCTACGTTTTCGCCGCCCGCCAAGCGAGGCCACTTTGGACAAGATCCTGATACGTGGGGCCCGTACCCACAACCTGAAGAACATCGACCTGACCCTGCCACGGGACAAACTGATTGTCATCACCGGCCTGTCCGGATCCGGCAAGTCGTCCCTGGCGTTCGACACGCTGTATGCCGAGGGCCAGCGCCGCTATGTCGAATCGCTGTCGGCCTACGCCCGACAGTTCCTGTCAATGATGGAAAAACCCGACGTCGACACCATCGAAGGCCTGTCGCCGGCGATCTCCATCGAGCAGAAGTCGACCTCCCACAACCCGCGCTCGACGGTCGGTACCATCACCGAAATCTACGACTACCTGCGCCTGCTCTACGCCCGCGTCGGTACGCCGCGCTGCCCGGATCACGACATTCCGCTGGAGGCGCAGACCGTCAGCCAGATGGTCGATCTGGTGCTGGCCCAGCCGGAAGGCAGCAAACTGATGTTGCTGGCGCCGGTGATCCGCGAGCGCAAAGGTGAACATCTGTCGGTCTTCGAAGAACTGCGTGCGCAGGGCTTTGTCCGCGCTCGGGTCAATGGGCGCATCTGCGAACTCGACGAACTGCCGAAGCTGGATAAACAGAAGAAGCACTCGATCGACGTGATCGTCGACCGTTTCAAGGTCCGCGCCGATCTGCAACAGCGTCTGGCCGAGTCGTTCGAGACCGCGCTGAAGCTGGCCGACGGCATTGCCCTGGTGGCACCGATGGATGACGAGCCCGGCGAAGAAATGATCTTCTCCGCGCGCTTCGCCTGCCCGATCTGCGGCCATGCGATCAGTGAGCTGGAACCCAAGCTGTTTTCCTTCAACAACCCGGCCGGCGCCTGCCCGACCTGTGATGGCCTGGGGGTGAAGCAATTCTTCGATATCAAGCGCCTGGTCAACGGTGAGCTGACCTTGGCCGAAGGTGCCATCCGCGGTTGGGACCGGCGCAACGTCTATTACTTCCAGATGCTTGGCTCGCTGGCTTCGCACTACAAGTTCAGCCTCGACAAGCCTTTCAACGAACTGACCGCCGAGCAGCAGAAAAACATCCTGCACGGCAGTGGTTCGCAGAATGTCGACTTCAAATACCTCAACGACCGGGGCGATATCGTCAAGCGTTCGCACCCGTTCGAAGGCATCGTGCCGAATCTCGAGCGCCGCTACCGAGAGACCGAGTCGGCAAGCGTACGCGAAGAGCTGGCCAAGTTCCTCAGCCACCAGGCTTGCCCGGACTGCCGCGGCACCCGCCTGCGTCGTGAAGCGCGACACGTGTGGGTAGGCGAGAAAACCCTGCCGGCCGTGACCAACCTGCCGATCGGCGATGCCTGCGAGTACTTCGCCGACCTGAAGATGACCGGCCGCCGCGGTGAGATCGCCGACAAGATCCTCAAGGAGATTCGCGAGCGCCTACAGTTTCTGGTCAACGTCGGGCTCGATTACCTGTCGCTGGATCGCAGTGCCGACACCCTTTCCGGTGGCGAGGCGCAACGGATTCGTCTGGCCAGCCAGATCGGTGCGGGTCTCGTGGGCGTCTTGTACATCCTCGATGAACCGTCCATCGGCCTGCATCAACGCGATAACGACCGTCTCCTCGGCACCCTCAAGCACCTGCGCGATATCGGCAACACAGTGATTGTGGTCGAGCACGACGAAGACGCGATTCGTCTGGCTGACTATGTCGTGGATATCGGCCCGGGCGCCGGTGTACACGGCGGGCAGATCGTCGCCGAAGGCACGCCGGACGAAGTCATGGCGCACCCGGATTCCCTGACTGGTAAATACCTCTCGGGCCGAGTGAAGATCGAAGTGCCGGCCAAGCGCACGCCACGCAACAAGAAGCTCAACCTGTCGCTCAGAGGCGCGCGCGGCAACAACCTGCGCAACGTCGATCTTGACATTCCGATCGGCCTGCTTACATGCGTAACCGGCGTGTCCGGCTCGGGCAAGTCGACACTGATCAACAACACGCTGTTCCCGCTGAGCGCCACCGCGCTCAACGGTGCGACCACGCTGGAAGCAGCCGCACATGACAGCATCAAGGGCCTTGAGCACCTGGACAAGGTCGTCGATATCGACCAGAGCCCCATCGGCCGAACACCGCGGTCCAACCCGGCAACGTATACCGGGCTGTTCACGCCGATTCGCGAACTGTTCGCCGGCGTGCCGGAGTCGCGTTCACGCGGCTACGGGCCGGGGCGTTTCTCGTTCAACGTCAAGGGCGGTCGTTGCGAAGCCTGCCAGGGCGATGGCCTGATCAAGGTGGAGATGCACTTCCTCCCGGACATCTATGTGCCGTGCGACGTGTGCAAGAGCAAGCGCTATAACCGCGAAACCCTTGAGATCAAATACAAGGGCAAGAGCATTCACGAAACCCTCGAGATGACCATCGAGGAAGCCCGCGAATTCTTCGACGCGGTGCCGGCGCTGGCGCGCAAGCTGCAGACACTGATGGATGTTGGCCTGTCGTACATCAAGCTCGGGCAGTCGGCGACCACGCTATCGGGCGGTGAAGCGCAGCGGGTCAAGTTGTCTCGCGAGCTGTCCAAGCGTGATACCGGCAAAACCCTGTATATCCTCGACGAGCCGACCACCGGTCTGCACTTCGCCGATATCCAGCAATTGCTCGACGTGCTGCATCGCCTGCGTGATCACGGCAACACGGTGGTGGTGATCGAGCACAACCTCGATGTGATCAAGACTGCCGACTGGCTGGTCGACCTCGGGCCGGAAGGCGGTTCCAAGGGCGGGCAAATCATTGCCACCGGTACGCCGGAGGAAGTGGCCGAGATGAAGCAATCTCATACAGGTCATTACCTCAAGCCGCTGTTGATCCGCGACCGGGCGTAAACGCCAGGCATGAAAAAGCCCCTGGCACTGTTGAAGTGACAGGGGCTTTTTTACATCGAAGACATCAGGACGCGTGGGATTGCAGGTAGTTCTCGAGACCGATGAGCTTGATCAGCCCCAACTGCTTTTCCAGCCAGTAGGTGTGATCTTCTTCGGTGTCATTGAGCTGAACCCGCAGGATCTCGCGGCTGACGTAATCCTTGTGTTGCTCGCACAGCTCGATGCCTTTGCACAGCGCAGCGCGAACCTTGTATTCGAGACGCAGATCCGCTTCGAGCATGGTCGGCACTGTGGTGCCTACATCAAGATCATCCGGACGCATGCGCGGCGTGCCTTCGAGCATCAGAATACGCCGCATCAACGCGTCGGCGTGGCCGGCTTCTTCTTCCATCTCGTGGTTGATTCGCTCGTAGAGCTTGGTGAACCCCCAGTCCTCATACATCCGCGAATGAACAAAATATTGGTCACGCGCGGCCAGTTCGCCGGTCAGCAACGTGTTGAGGTAATCGATTACGTCTGGGTGGCCTTGCATCGCCCTACATCTCCCTGCTTGAAAGTCTGTAGTTTGAACCAACCTGACCGGAAGGTCACCCCGCCGGACGCAATAAAAGTGAAGAATATCCGAGAAAAGTAGGCTAAATAACGCAAAAACCGCCCAAATGAGGGCGGTTCTGCTTCTCGTTTAGACTTCGTTAAGCTGTACGTTGAGCAGCTTTGCGATTGCGTCTCCATACGCCGGATCGGCCTGGTAAAAGTACATCAGTGCCCGGTCAATCACATCGGAAGAGACGCCACTCATGGAACCGGCAAGGTTGGTGGTCAGCAACGTCTGCTGTTCAGGACTCATCAATCGAAAGAGCGCACCCGCGTAGCTGAAATAATCGGTGTCCACGCGGTGGTCATATCGATCCGCGCTACCGCTGAGCATCAGCGCCGGCTCCCTGTAGCTCGGATCCTGTTTCGGAGACCCGGAATAGCTGTTCGGCTCGTAATTCGGCGCGCCTGTCCCATAACTGGGGGATGCCATGGCGCCGTCTCGCTGGTACGTATTGACCGGGCTGCGCGCCGCGTTGACTGGTAACTGCTGATGATTGGTACCGACTCGATAACGCTGCGCATCGGCATAGGCAAATACACGTCCCTGAAGCATGCGGTCGGGAGACAAACCAACCCCCGGAACAACATTGCTTGGTGCGAGCGCGGCCTGTTCAACCTCCGCGTGATAGTTTTGCGGGTTCCGGTTCAGTTCCAGAATGCCGACCTTGATCAGCGGAAACTCCCGCTGTGACCATGTTTTGGTGACATCGAACGGATTGTCGTGATGTGCCGCAGCCTGTGCTTCAGTCATGACCTGCATGCACACATCCCATTGCGGGAAATCGCCTCGAGCAATTGCATTAAACAAGTCGCGTTGAGCGTAATCCGGATCAGTGCCCGCAAGCTCTGCAGCAACAGCAGGATCGAGGTTCTTGATCCCTTGCCGGGTTTTATAGTGCCATTTCACCCAATGACGCTCGCCCTGACTGTTGATCAGGCTGAACGTGTGACTGCCGAACCCGTGCATATGGCGGTAACCGTCTGGAATGCCCCTGTCAGAAAACAGGATGGTGATCTGGTGGAGGGCTTCCGGCGAATGAGACCAGAAATCCCAGACATTTTGGGCACTCTTCAAATTGCTGTGCGGGTCACGCTTTTGCGTGTGGATGAAATCGGGAAACTTCAATGGATCGCGGATAAAGAACACCGGGGTATTGTTACCAACAACGTCCCAATTTCCCTCGTTGGTGTAGAACCGCAACGCAAAACCACGCGGATCGCGCGCAGTATCTGCCGAGCCACGCTCACCGCCGACAGTGGAAAAACGCAGGAAGGTCGGCGTCTGCTTGCCAACTGCCGAGAACAGATCGGCCTTGGAATAGCGGGTGATATCTGAAGTCACAGTAAAGGTGCCATAGGCACCTGAGCCCTTGGCGTGTACGCGGCGCTCGGGAATATTCTCTCGGTTGAAGTGCGCAAGCTTTTCAATCAGGTGGAAATCAGTGAGCAATATTGGACCCAATGGGCCAGCAGTCAGGGAATTCTGGTTGTCGGCAACGGGCACGCCACTGGCTGTGGTCAAGGTATTGTTCTGAGTCATGTGATCTTCTTCCTCTATCAATTTTGATATGCCAGGTAACAGCTTGAGGGGAAGTATTCATCTTCTTCTTGAAAGCTACTAATGCATTAATCTGTAGGCATCAATAGGAAATAACTAACGATCATTTCCCCCTGTCGATAATGCAGACTCAAGCAGCATAGTAGCTTGTATGCATGATGCTTTTTTCGAGACACAAAAAACCGGGCACTAGGCCCGGTTTTTCATATCAGACTGACGTCTTACTCGGCGGATACAGCTTCGCCAGCAGTAGCACGATCAACCAACTCGACGTACGCCATAGGCGCGTTGTCGCCAGCGCGGAAACCGCACTTGAGGATGCGCAGGTAGCCACCCTCACGGGTAGCGTAACGCTTGCCCAGGTCGTTGAAGAGCTTACCAACGATAGCTTTCGAACGAGTACGGTCGAAAGCCAGACGGCGGTTAGCCAGGCTGTCTGTCTTGGCCAGAGTGATCAGCGGCTCGGCAACCCGGCGCAGTTCTTTGGCTTTTGGCAGAGTAGTTTTGATCAGCTCGTGCTCGAACAGCGACACCGCCATGTTTTGGAACATGGCCTTGCGGTGCGAGCTGGTGCGGCTCAGGTGACGACCACTTTTACGATGACGCATGGTTCATTCCTTACCAAACACTACGTTCGGTGATTACGACGATCAGGCAGTCGCCTTGTCGTCCTTCTTAAGACTTGCAGGCGGCCAGTTGTCGAGGCGCATGCCGAGGGACAGACCGCGGGAGGCCAGAACGTCCTTGATTTCAGTCAAGGATTTCTTGCCCAGGTTCGGAGTCTTCAACAGCTCTACTTCGGTACGCTGAATCAGGTCGCCGATGTAGTAGATGTTTTCCGCCTTAAGGCAGTTAGCCGAACGTACAGTCAGTTCCAGATCGTCAACCGGGCGAAGCAGGATCGGATCGATCTCGTCTTCCTGCTCGACAACCACTGGCTCACTGTCACCTTTGAGGTCGACGAACGCAGCCAACTGCTGTTGCAGGATGGTTGCAGCGCGACGGATAGCCTCTTCAGGGTCCAGAGTACCGTTGGTTTCCAGATCAATAACCAGCTTGTCCAGGTTGGTGCGCTGTTCGACACGGGCGTTTTCCACCACGTAAGCGATACGGCGAACCGGGCTGAACGAAGAATCGAGCTGCAAGCGACCGATGCTGCGGCTTTCGTCTTCATCGCTCTGACGCGAGTCGGCTGGTTCATAACCACGACCACGAGCTACGGTGAGCTTCATGTTCAGGGCGCCGTTAGACGCCAGGTTAGCGATTACGTGATCGGGATTAACGATCTCGACATCATGATCCAGCTGAATATCGGCAGCGGTAACCACCCCCGAACCCTTCTTCGACAAGGTCAGCGTAACTTCGTCACGACCGTGCAGCTTGATGGCCAGACCTTTAAGGTTCAACAGGATTTCAATTACGTCTTCCTGTACACCTTCGATGGCGCTGTACTCGTGGAGCACACCGTCAATCTCGGCCTCGACTACTGCGCAGCCGGGCATTGAGGACAACAGGATGCGGCGCAGCGCGTTGCCCAGGGTGTGGCCAAAACCACGCTCGAGAGGCTCGAGAGTGATCTTGGCGCGGGTTGGACTGACAACCTGCACATCAATGTGGCGGGGTGTCAGGAACTCATTTACCGAAATCTGCATGGATGCACCTATTTTCTAGCCCTTACTTGGAGTAGAGCTCGACAATCAGGCTTTCGTTGATGTCGGCGGACAGATCACTGCGAGCAGGAACGTTCTTGAAAACGCCCGACTTCTTCTCAGTGTCTACTTCTACCCATTCTACGCGGCCACGTTGGGCACACAGATCGAGAGCTTGGACAATGCGAAGCTGGTTTTTTGCTTTCTCGCGAACTGCAACCACGTCACCAGCACGAACCTGATACGACGGAACGTTTACGGTCTGACCGTTAACGCTGATCGACTTGTGCGATACCAGCTGACGGGATTCGGCACGAGTCGAACCAAAGCCCATACGGTATACAACGTTGTCCAGACGGCATTCGAGCAGTTGCAGCAGGTTTTCACCGGTTGCACCTTTCTTGCCAGCAGCTTCTTTGTAGTAGCCGCTGAACTGACGCTCGAGAACGCCGTAGATACGACGGACCTTCTGCTTTTCACGCAGTTGGGTGCCGTAATCGGACTGGCGACCGCGGCGCTGGCCGTGGATACCAGGTGCTGCTTCAATGTTGCACTTCGATTCGATCGCGCGCACGCCGCTCTTCAGGAAGAGATCGGTGCCTTCGCGACGAGCGAGTTTGCATTTTGGACCAATGTAACGAGCCATTCTTTACAATCTCCTGGATTACACGCGGCGCTTCTTCGGCGGACGGCACCCGTTGTGCGGGATTGGCGTCACGTCGGTGATGCTGGCGATCTTGTAGCCACAGCCGTTCAAAGCGCGGACTGCGGATTCACGACCTGGACCTGGACCCTTGACGTTGACGTCGAGGTTTTTCAGGCCGTATTCCAGCGCAGCTTGACCAGCACGTTCAGCAGCTACCTGAGCAGCGAACGGGGTGGACTTGCGGGAACCGCGGAAACCCGAACCACCGGAGGTAGCCCAGGAAAGAGCGTTACCTTGACGGTCGGTAATGGTCACGATGGTGTTGTTAAAAGATGCATGGATGTGGGCGATGCCATCAACCACTGTCTTTTTAACTTTTTTACGAGGACGAGCAGCAGGTTTTGCCATGATTAAATTCCTGTCGATTCGCTGGGGCGATTACTTGCGGATCGGCTTACGCGGACCTTTACGGGTACGCGCGTTGGTCTTGGTACGCTGACCGCGTACTGGCAGACCACGACGATGACGCAGACCGCGATAGCAACCGAGGTCCATCAAGCGCTTGATTTTCATGTTGATTTCGCGACGCAGGTCACCTTCAGTGGTGAACTTCGCCACTTCGCCACGCAGCTGTTCAATTTGCTCGTCGCTCAGATCTTTGATCTTTGCTGCTGGGTTTACCCCAGTCACTGCACAGATCTTCTGCGCAGTAGTGCGACCAACACCATAGATGTAGGTCAGCGAGATAACAGTATGCTTGTTATCTGGAATGTTAACGCCTGCAATACGGGCCATTCAGTGGGACTCCAATTGACAGCTACCTACGCCCCGGAAGCCAAGAAATAGGGCGCGAGATAATATCGCTGTAATAACAAATAATCAACCCGGTAGCGCACTAGCTACCGGGCTTGAAGCACAATCACACTCAGCCTTGGCGCTGTTTGTGACGCGGTTCCGCGCTGCAAATTACTCGAACAACACCTTCGCGGCGAATAATCTTGCAGTTACGGCACAGCTTTTTCACCGATGCACGAACTTTCATCACCAACTCCTCGAACCTTATGGGTACTCAGCGCAACATGCCGCTGCCGTAACCCTTCAGGTTGGCTTTCTTCATCAGGGATTCGTACTGGTGCGAAACGAGGTGCGATTGTACTTGGGACATGAAGTCCATCACAACCACGACCACGATCAGCAACGAGGTCCCGCCAAGGTAGAACGGTACGTTTGCCGCAACCACCAGGAACTGGGGCAACAGACACACGGCCGTCATGTAAAGAGCACCGAACAGGGTCAAACGAGTCAGAACGCCATCAATGTAGCGCGCAGACTGCTCACCTGGACGGATACCCGGAATAAAGGCACCGGACTTCTTCAGGTTTTCCGCTACGTCTTTCGGATTGAACATCAACGCCGTATAGAAGAAGCAGAAGAAAATAATCCCTGCACTAAACAGCAGAATATTCAACGGCTGACCAGGAGCGATCGACTGCGAGATGTCCTGCAACCAGCCCATACCTTCAGACTGACCGAACCAGGCACCCAACGAAGCCGGGAACAGCAAAATGCTGCTCGCGAAAATAGCCGGAATAACACCGGCCATGTTCACCTTCAGCGGCAAGTGGCTTGTCTGCGCAGCGAAGACCTTGCGGCCCTGCTGACGCTTGGCGTAGTGAACAGCAATACGACGCTGGCCACGCTCAATGAACACCACGAAACCGATAATCGCTACTGCCAGCAAACCGATGGCAACCAGGGCGAAGATATTGATATCACCCTGACGCGCAGACTCGAAAGACTGCCCGATTGCTCTCGGAAGACCGGCGACGATACCCGAAAAAATCAACATCGAGATACCGTTGCCAACACCACGCTCAGTAATCTGCTCACCCAGCCACATCATGAACATCGCACCAGCCACAAATGTGGTTACCGCAACGAAATGGAAGCCTAAGTCACCAGTGAACGCCACGCCCTGCCCCGCCAGACCAATGGACATGCCAATGGCCTGAACGAGAGCGAGAGCGACGGTGAGGTAGCGGGTGTACTGGCTGATCTTGCGACGGCCAGCTTCACCTTCCTTCTTCAACTGCTCCAGCTGTGGGCTGACGGCGGTCATCAACTGCATGATGATCGATGCCGAAATGTACGGCATGATCCCCAGTGCAAAGATGCTCATCCGTTCCAGCGCACCGCCGGAGAACATGTTGAACAAGCTAAGAATGGTCCCCTCATTCTGTCGAAACAGGTCTGCGAGTCGGTCCGGGTTGATACCTGGAACCGGGATGTGTGCGCCTATTCGGTAGACGATAATCGCCAGGAACAGAAAACGCAGACGAGCCCAGAGTTCAGACATACCGCCTTTGCCGAGCGCAGAGAGAGCACCTTGCTTAGCCATTTATTCCTCGAACTTGCCGCCAGCTGCTTCGATAGCCGCACGCGCACCTTTGGTGGCGCCGATTCCCTTGCCGATAGTGACAGCGCGAGTCACTTCACCGGACAGCATGATTTTCACACGCTGCACGTTGACGTTGATCACGTTGGCATCTTTCAGGGACTGCACAGTAACGATGTCGCCTTCCACTTTGGCCAGCTCGGACAGACGCACTTCTGCGCGATCCATGGCTTTCAGGGAAACGAAACCGAACTTAGGCAGACGACGATGCAGCGGCTGTTGACCGCCTTCAAAGCCTGGAGCAATGGTGCCACCGGAGCGGGAGGTCTGACCTTTGTGACCACGGCCACCAGTCTTGCCCAAACCACTACCGATACCACGGCCCGGACGATGCTTTTCGCGACGGGAACCCGGCGCTGGACTCAGATCATTGAGTTTCATCGATTAACCCTCGACACGCAGCATGTAGTAAGCCTTGTTGATCATCCCGCGATTCTCGGGAGTATCCTGGACTTCTACAGTGTGACCGATGCGACGCAGACCCAGACCCTTAACGCACAGTTTGTGGTTAGGGATGCGGCCGGTCATGCTTTTGATCAGCGTTACTTTAACGGTAGCCATGATTACTTGATCTCCTCAACGCGCAGGCCACGCTTGGCAGCGATGGACTCAGGAGATTGCATAGCCTTCAGACCCTTGAAAGTGGCGTGAACCACGTTTACCGGGTTGGTCGAGCCGTAGCACTTGGCCAGAACGTTCTGAACGCCAGCAACTTCGAGGACAGCACGCATAGCGCCGCCAGCGATGATACCGGTACCTTCAGAAGCAGGCTGCATGTACACCTTCGAAGCGCCGTGAGCGGACTTCATTGCGTACTGCAGAGTAGTGCCGTTCAGGTCAACTTGAATCATGTTGCGGCGAGCAGCTTCCATTGCCTTCTGGATCGCAGCAGGCACTTCACGCGACTTGCCACGGCCGAAGCCAACACGCCCTTTACCATCACCAACCACGGTCAACGCGGTGAAAGTGAAGATACGGCCGCCTTTAACGGTTTTGGCTACGCGGTTAACTTGAACCAGCTTCTCAATGTAGCCTTCGTCGCGCTTTTGGTCGTTATTTGACATAACTTAGAACTCCAGCCCAGCTTCACGAGCAGCATCAGCCAGCGCTTTAACGCGGCCGTGGTACTTGAAGCCAGAGCGGTCGAAAGCCACTTGCGATACGCCAGCGGCCTTAGCACGCGTAGCGACCAGCTGGCCAACCTTTGTGGCCGCGTCGATGTTGCCAGTGGCACCATCACGCAGTTCTTTATCCAAAGTCGAGGCACTTGCCAGGACTTTGTTGCCGTCGGCCGAGATGACCTGGGCGTAGATGTGCTGCGACGAGCGGAACACGCAGAGACGCACGACTTCGAGTTCGTGCATTTTCAGGCGTGCTTTGCGAGCGCGACGCAGTCGAGTAACTTTTTTGTCGGTCATTTGCTATGCCCTACTTCTTCTTGGCTTCTTTACGACGGACGACTTCGTCCGCGTAGCGCACACCTTTGCCTTTGTACGGCTCTGGTGGACGGAAGTCGCGGATCTCAGCGGCCACTTGACCTACCAGCTGCTTGTCGATGCCCTTGATCAGGATATCGGTCTGGCTAGGAGTCTCAGCGGTGATGCCTTGCGGCAGTTCGTAATCCACTGGGTGCGAGAAGCCAAGAGCCAGGTTCAGAACCTGACCTTTTGCTTGCGCCTTGTAACCAACACCGACCAGCTGGAGCTTGCGCTCGAAGCCTTGGCTTACGCCCTGGACCATGTTGTTTACCAACGCACGCGTGGTACCGGCCATTGCGCGAGTCTGTTGATCGCCATTGCGAGCAGCGAAACGCAGCTCACCAGCTTCTTCAACGATCTCAACGGACGAATGGATGTTCAGTTCAAGAGTACCCTTGGCACCCTTCACCGAAAGCTGTTGCCCTGCGAATTTGACTTCGACACCGGCTGGCAGCTTAACGGGGTTCTTAGCGACGCGAGACATGCTTATCCCCCCTTAGAACACAGTGCAAAGAACTTCGCCGCCGACACCGGCAGCGCGCGCAGCACGATCCGTCATCACACCTTTGTTGGTGGAGACGATAGACACGCCAAGACCGCCACGAACTTTCGGCAGATCTTCAACGGACTTGTACTGACGCAGGCCTGGACGACTAACGCGCTTCACTTCTTCGATAACCGGACGGCCTTCGAAGTACTTCAGCGAGATGGACAACGACGGCTTGGCGTCGGTGGTGATCTGAAAATCCGCGATGTAACCTTCGTCCTTCAGGACTTTTGCTACAGCAGCCTTCAACGTGGAAGACGGCATGCTTACGACAGACTTTTCAGCCATCTGGGCATTACGGATTCGAGTTAGCATGTCCGCTAACGGGTCCTGCATACTCATGGGCTAGACGCTCCTAATACAGAAAAATTAGCCTTGCGGCTACTACTTGTCGCCGAGAACTTCCGGGCATGAAAAAACACGGGCTCAGGCGAGCCGGTCATTCTAGACACACCCCAGAAATGAATCAAGCCCCAAAAGGGGCTTGATTCATATTCAAGGCACCGATGGTCAGGTTTTTGCAAACCGGACCATCGAGGCTTTGACGACTATTACCAGCTGGCTTTAACCAGACCTGGAACGTCACCACGCATTGCAGCTTCACGCAGCTTGTTACGGCCGAGGCCGAACTTGCGGTAAACGCCGTGCGGACGACCAGTCAGGCGGCAACGGTTACGCATGCGCGAGGCACTTGCGTCACGTGGTTGCTTCTGCAGAGCTACGGTAGCTTCCCAACGCGCTTCTGGACTCGCGTTCAGATCGACGATGATAGCTTTCAGCGCTGCACGCTTGGTGGCGTACTTGGCAACGGTGAGCTGACGCTTCAGCTCACGGTTTTTCATGCTCTTCTTGGCCATTTTCCTACTCCAATCAGTTGCGGAACGGGAATTTGAAAGCACGCAGCAGAGCGCGGCCTTCATCATCGTTCTTGGCAGTGGTGGTCAGGGTAATGTCCAGACCGCGGAGAGCATCGATCTTGTCGTAGTCGATTTCCGGGAAAATGATCTGCTCTTTCACGCCCATGCTGTAGTTGCCACGACCATCGAAGGACTTGGCATTCAGGCCGCGGAAGTCGCGAACCCGAGGCAGGGAGATCGACAGCAGACGATCCAGGAACTCGTACATACGCTCACGGCGCAGGGTCACTTTGACGCCGATCGGCCATCCTTCGCGGACTTTGAAGCCAGCGATGGATTTACGAGCGTAGGTCACAACGACTTTCTGGCCGGTGATCTTTTCCAGGTCAGCAACAGCGTGCTCGATGACTTTTTTGTCGCCGATCGCTTCGCCCAGACCCATGTTCAGGGTGATTTTGGTAACGCGCGGAACTTCCATCACGTTCGAAAGCTTAAGTTCTTCCTTAAGTTTCGGAGCGATTTCCTTCCGGTAAATCTCTTTTAGTCGTGCCATGGTCTTCTACCTAGCAGTGTTCAAGCATCAACCGCTTTTTGGGTCGACTTGAAGACACGAATTTTCTTACCGTCTTCTACTTTGAAACCAACGCGGTCAGCCTTGTTGGTTTCGCCGTTGAAGATGGCGACGTTGGAAGCGTGCAGTGGCGCTTCTTTCTCGACGATACCGCCCTGTACGCCCGACATCGGGTTAGGCTTGGTATGACGCTTGACCAGGTTCAGACCACCAACAACCAGACGGTTGTCAGCAAGAACCTTCAGCACCTTACCGCGCTTACCTTTGTCTTTGCCGGCGATCACGATGATCTCGTCGTCACGACGAATCTTTTGCATGTCGGATCTCCTTACAGCACTTCTGGGGCGAGCGAGACGATCTTCATGAACTTCTCAGTACGAAGTTCACGGGTCACTGGCCCAAAGATACGGGTGCCGATCGGCTCTTGCTTGTTGTTCAGAAGAACAGCAGCGTTGCCATCAAAGCGGATAATGGAGCCATCAGCACGACGTACGCCGTGACGAGTGCGGACTACAACAGCAGTCATCACTTGGCCTTTTTTCACTTTACCGCGAGGAATTGCTTCCTTCACGGTAACTTTGATGATGTCACCGATACCAGCGTAACGACGATGGGAGCCACCCAGCACCTTGATGCACATAACACGGCGAGCGCCGCTGTTATCGGCCACATCGAGCATGGATTGAGTCTGAATCATATAATTTCTCCGACCCCTAGCCCTTAGACTTCCACAGCGCGTTCGAGAACATCAACCAGCGCCCAAGACTTGGTCTTGGCCATCGGACGAGTTTCACGAATAGTGACTTTGTCGCCGATGTGGCACTGATTGGTTTCGTCGTGCGCGTGCAGCTTAGTCGAACGCTTAACGTATTTACCGTAGATCGGGTGCTTAACGCGACGCTCGATCAGAACGGTGATGGTTTTGTCCATCTTGTCGCTGACAACACGGCCAGTCAGCGTACGGACAGTTTTTTCGGCTTCAGCCATGATCACTTACCTGCCTGCTGGTTGAGCACAGTCTTCACGCGAGCGATGTCACGCTTAACTTGCGAGAGCAGATGAGACTGCCCCAACTGGCCAGTTGCTTTCTGCATGCGCAGATTGAACTGGTCGCGCAGCAGGCCGAGCAGTTGCTCGTTCAGCTGCTGTGCGGATTTTTCACGAAGTTCATTCGCTTTCATCACATCACCGTCCGTTTAACAAAGGAGGTGGCGAGCGGCAGCTTTGCAGCAGCCAGGGCGAAAGCCTCACGCGCCAGCTCTTCAGAAACACCCTCGATTTCATACAGGACTTTGCCTGGCTGAATCTGGGCAACCCAGTACTCCACGTTACCCTTACCTTTACCCATACGAACCTCGAGAGGTTTTTTGGAGATCGGCTTGTCCGGGAATACACGGATCCAGATCTTGCCGCCACGTTTTACGTGACGGGTCAGAGCACGACGCGCTGACTCGATCTGACGAGCGGTGAGACGACCACGAGCAACAGACTTCAGCGCGAACTCGCCGAAGCTGACTTTGCTACCGCGCAGTGCCAGACCACGGTTGTGGCCGGTCATCTGCTTGCGGAACTTCGTACGCTTTGGTTGCAACATTTGGCGTACCCCTTACTTAGCAGCTTTTTTACGAGGCGCTGGTGCTTGTGGTTTCAGTTCTTCTTGGCGACCACCAATAACTTCGCCTTTGAAGATCCAAACCTTTACACCGATCACACCGTAAGTGGTGTGAGCTTCGTAGTTGGCATAGTCGATGTCGGCACGCAGGGTGTGCAATGGCACACGACCTTCGCGATACCATTCAGTACGTGCGATTTCAGCACCGCCGAGACGACCGCTCACTTGGATTTTGATGCCTTTGGCACCAATGCGCATGGCGTTCTGTACTGCGCGCTTCATAGCGCGACGGAACATTACGCGACGCTCCAGCTGCTGAGCTACGCTCTGCGCAACCAGCATACCGTCGAGCTCCGGCTTGCGGATCTCTTCGATATTGATGTGCACAGGCACACCCATTTGCTTGGTCAGGTCCTGACGCAGTTTCTCAACATCTTCACCTTTCTTCCCGATAACGATACCTGGACGAGCGGTGTGGATGGTGATGCGTGCAGTTTGGGCCGGACGATGGATATCGATACGGCTTACGGACGCGCTTTTTAGTTTGTCTTGGAGATACTCACGCACTTTCAGATCTGCGAACAAGTAGTCCGCATAAGTCCGACCGTCTGCGTACCAGACGGAGGTGTGCTCCTTGACGATTCCCAGGCGAATGCCAATGGGATGTACTTTCTGACCCATCTCTTCGACTCCGTTACTTGTCAGCAACCTTGACAGTGATATGGCAAGACCGCTTGACGATGCGATCAGCACGGCCTTTGGCACGTGGCATGATGCGCTTCAGCGAACGCCCTTCGTTGACGAAAACGGTGCTGACTTTCAGGTCATCAACGTCTGCGCCTTCGTTATGCTCGGCGTTGGCTACGGCCGACTCCAGCACTTTTTTCATGATCTCGGCGGCTTTCTTACTGCTGAAAGCCAACAGGTTGAGCGCTTCGCCCACCTTCTTCCCGCGGATCTGGTCGGCGACCAAGCGGGCTTTCTGGGCGGAGATTCGAGCGCCCGACAACTTAGCGGCTACTTCCATTTCCTTACCCCTTAACGCTTGGCTTTCTTGTCAGCCACGTGCCCGCGATAGTTGCGGGTACCGGCGAACTCGCCCAGTTTGTGGCCGACCATGTCTTCGTTAACGAGAACCGGGACGTGCTGACGACCGTTGTGTACTGCGATGGTCAGACCGACCATTTGTGGCAGGATCATGGAACGACGCGACCAGGTTTTAATTGGTTTGCGATCGTTCTTTTCCGCCGCCACTTCGATCTTCTTCAGTAGGTGAAGATCAATAAAAGGACCTTTTTTCAGAGAACGTGGCACTGTCGTATCCCTCTATTTACTTGCGACGACGGACGATCATTTTGTCGGTACGCTTATTACCACGAGTCTTCGCGCCCTTAGTCGGGAAGCCCCATGGCGATACCGGATGACGACCACCAGAGGTACGACCTTCACCACCACCATGTGGGTGGTCAACCGGGTTCATGGCAACACCACGAACGGTTGGGCGAACGCCACGCCAGCGTTTGGCACCGGCTTTACCCAGCGAACGCAGGCTGTGCTCGGAGTTCGAGACTTCGCCCAGGGTCGCACGGCATTCAGCCAGGACTTTACGCATCTCACCGGAACGCAGACGCAGGGTAACGTACACACCTTCACGAGCGATCAGCTGAGCCGAAGCACCAGCGGAACGAGCGATCTGTGCGCCTTTACCTGGCTTCAATTCGATGCCGTGTACGGTAGAACCGACTGGAATGTTGCGCAGTTGCAGAGCGTTGCCTGGCTTGATTGGAGCCAGAGCGCCTGCGATCAGCTGGTCGCCAGCACTCACGCCTTTAGGGGCGATGATGTAGCGGCGCTCGCCGTCTGCGTAGCACAGCAGTGCGATGTGAGCAGTACGGTTTGGATCGTATTCGATACGCTCGACAGTGGCGACGATGCCATCTTTGTCGTTGCGACGGAAATCGACCATACGGTAATGCTGCTTATGACCACCACCGATGTGACGAGTGGTAATACGGCCATTGTTGTTACGACCACCAGTCTTCGATTTTTTCTCGAGCAGCGGTGCGTGAGGAGCGCCTTTATGCAGCTCCTGGTTGACCACCTTGACCACAAAACGGCGGCCAGGGGAAGTCGGTTTGCATTTAACGATTGCCATGATGCACCCCTTCCTTACTCAGCACTGCTGCTGAAATCGAGATCTTGGCCTGGCTGAAGGGAGATAACTGCCTTCTTCCAGTCATTACGCTTGCCCAGACCGCGAGCAGTGCGCTTGCTCTTACCCAGAACATTCAGGGTAGTGACGCGCTCTACTTTCACGCTGAACAGGCTTTCGACGGCCTTCTTGATTTCCAGCTTGGTTGCGTCAGTAGCAACCTTGAAAACGAACTGGCCTTTCTTGTCTGCCAGAACCGTAGCCTTCTCGGAAACGTGCGGGCCAAGCAGAACTTTAAATACGCGTTCCTGGTTCATCCCAGCAGCTCCTCGAATTTCTTCACGGCCGACACGGTGATCAACACCTTGTCGTATGCGATCAGACTAACTGGATCGGAACCTTGCACGTCACGTACATCTACGTGCGGCAGGTTGCGAGCAGCCAGGTACAGGTTCTGATCAACAGCGTCCGACACGATGAGAACATCGGTCAGGCTCATGTTGTTCAGCTTGCCCAGCAGATCTTTGGTTTTCGGAGTTTCAACAGCGAAATCCTGAACCACGACCAGACGATCAGTACGCACCAGCTCAGCAAGGATGGAACGCATTGCTGCGCGATACATCTTCTTGTTCAGCTTCTGGGAGTGATCCTGTGGACGAGCTGCGAAAGTGGTACCGCCGCCACGCCAGATTGGGCTACGGATAGTACCGGCACGAGCACGGCCAGTACCTTTCTGACGCCATGGGCGCTTGCCGCCACCACGAACGTCGGAACGGGTCTTCTGCTGCTTGCTACCTTGACGGCCGCCGGCCATGTAGGCCACGACTGCTTGGTGAACCAGCGTCTCGTTGAATTCGCCGCCAAATGTCAGTTCGGAAACTTCGATCGCTTGAGCGTCATTTACATTTAATTGCATGTCAGCTTCCCCTTAACCGCGAGCCTTGGCTGCTGGACGTACAACCAGGTTGCCGCCAGTAGCGCCAGGAACAGCGCCCTTGACCAACAACAGATTGCGTTCAGCGTCCACGCGCACTACTTCCAGGGACTGCACGGTCACGCGCTCAGCGCCCATATGACCGGACATTTTTTTGCCCTTGAATACACGACCAGGAGTCTGGCACTGGCCGATAGAGCCTGGGACGCGGTGGGATACGGAGTTACCGTGGGTGTTATCTTGCCCGCGGAAATTCCAACGCTTGATCGTACCCTGGAAGCCTTTACCCTTGGACTGACCGGTTACATCAACCAGTTGACCAGCGGCGAAGATTTCAGCGTTGATCAGATCGCCTGCCTGGTACTCGCCTTCTTCAAGACGGAATTCCATGGTGGTGCGACCAGCGGCAACGTTCGCTTTAGCGAAGTGGCCAGCCTGAGCTGCTGTTACACGCGAAGCACGACGCTCGCCGACAGTGACTTGCACTGCACGATAGCCATCGGTCTCTTCAGTTTTGAACTGGGTGACGCGATTCGGCTCGATCTCAATGACCGTGACCGGAATGGAGACACCTTCTTCGGTGAAAATACGGGTCATACCGCATTTACGACCGACTACACCAATAGTCATGTTGTAAACCTCATGAGTGTACGGGGCTTTCACCCGCTATGGCCGCCCATTTCAGAGCGTTACACGACTAAGACCGAGTCTTAGCCGAGGCTGATCTGCACTTCCACACCGGCCGCAAGATCAAGCTTCATAAGAGCATCAACGGTTTTATCCGTTGGCTGGACGATGTCCAGAACGCGCTTATGAGTGCGGATCTCGTACTGGTCACGCGCGTCTTTGTTGACGTGCGGGGAAACCAGAACGGTGAACCGCTCTTTACGGGTAGGCAGTGGAATTGGACCACGCACTTGAGCACCAGTACGTTTCGCGGTTTCCACGATTTCCTGGGTTGATTGGTCGATCAGGCGATGGTCAAAAGCCTTCAACCTGATACGGATTTGCTGATTTTGCATTGGATTTCAGACTCCGGCTGCTATTCCCACCGGGCGCAATACGCCCGTTAAAAGGAGGCGCAATTCTATAGACGCCCCCGATAGGTGTCAACCCAATAAAAAAGCCCCCGCTGAGCGGGGGCTTTTTCAATCCATCAAGCTGACTTTAAAAAAGTCTTACTCGATGATTTTGGCTACGACGCCGGCGCCGACGGTACGACCGCCTTCACGGATAGCGAAACGCAGACCGTCTTCCATCGCGATGGTTTTGATCAGGGTAACAGTCATCTGAATGTTGTCACCTGGCATTACCATTTCAACGCCTTCTGGCAGCTCGCAGTTACCAGTCACGTCAGTAGTACGGAAGTAGAACTGTGGACGGTAGCCTTTGAAGAACGGAGTGTGACGACCGCCTTCTTCCTTGCTCAGAACGTAAACTTCTGCGGTGAACTTGGTGTGCGGCTTGACCGAACCTGGCTTGACCAGAACCTGGCCACGCTCAACGTCGTCACGCTTGGTACCACGCAGCAGAACGCCGCAGTTCTCGCCAGCACGACCTTCGTCGAGCAGCTTGCGGAACATCTCAACACCGGTGCAGGTGGTGGTGGTGGTGTCACGCAGACCAACGATTTCCAGCGCATCCTGAACGCGAACAATACCGCGCTCGATACGACCAGTCACAACAGTACCGCGACCCGAGATCGAGAATACGTCTTCGATTGGCATCAGGAATGGCTTGTCGATCATACGAACTGGTTCTGGGATGTAGGTATCCAGAGTTTCAACCAGTTTACGAACGGCAGTGGTGCCCATTTCGTTGTCGTCTTTGCCTTCCAGCGCCATACGAGCCGAACCGATGATGATCGGAGTGTCGTCGCCTGGGAAGTCGTAGGTCGACAGCAGGTCACGAACTTCCATCTCAACCAGTTCCAGCAGCTCAGCGTCGTCTACCAGGTCAGCCTTGTTCAGGAAAACCACGATGTACGGAACGCCTACCTGACGGGACAGCAGGATGTGCTCACGGGTTTGTGGCATCGGACCATCAGCGGCCGAGCAAACCAGGATCGCGCCGTCCATCTGGGCAGCACCGGTGATCATGTTCTTCACGTAGTCAGCGTGACCTGGGCAGTCAACGTGAGCGTAGTGACGAATAGTCGAGTTGTACTCAACATGAGCGGTGTTGATGGTGATACCGCGAGCTTTTTCTTCTGGAGCGCTGTCGATCTTGTCGAATTCAACGACGGCCGAACCGAAAACTTCGGAGCAGACGCGAGTCAGAGCAGCGGTCAGAGTGGTTTTACCGTGGTCAACGTGACCGATGGTGCCAACGTTGACGTGCGGTAGGGAACGATCAAATTTTTCTTTAGCCACGACAATTAACTCCTAGCCTAAAGGGGCTGAATCAGCCTTGTTTTTTGGTTACGGATTCGACGATGTGCGACGGAGCCGTATCGTATTTTTTGAATTCCATAGAGTAGCTTGCGCGACCCTGGGACATGGAACGAACGTCGGTCGCATAACCGAACATCTCACCCAGTGGAACCTCGGCACGGATAACCTTGCCGGACACTGTGTCTTCCATACCCTGGATCATGCCGCGACGACGGTTAAGGTCGCCCATCACATCACCCATATAGTCTTCAGGCGTAACAACTTCTACAGCCATGATCGGCTCGAGCAACTCACCACCGCCCTTCTGGGCCAGTTGCTTGGTCGCCATGGAAGCAGCCACTTTAAACGCCATCTCGTTCGAGTCGACGTCGTGGTAAGAACCATCGAACACGGTAGCCTTCAGGCCGATCAGCGGATAGCCGGCAACAACGCCGTTCTTCATCTGCTCTTCGATACCCTTCTGGATAGCCGGGATGTATTCCTTAGGAACCACACCACCTACAACTTCGTTCACGAATTGCAGACCTTCCTGACCTTCGTCAGCAGGAGCAAAACGAATCCAGCAGTGACCGAACTGGCCGCGACCACCGGACTGACGAACGAACTTGCCTTCGATTTCACAGTTCTTCGTGATGCGCTCACGATACGAAACCTGAGGCTTGCCGATGTTGGCTTCGACGTTGAACTCACGGCGCATCCGGTCAACCAGGATGTCCAGGTGCAGCTCGCCCATGCCGGAGATGATCGTCTGACCAGTCTCTTCATCAGTTTTAACGCGGAAAGACGGGTCTTCCTGAGCAAGTTTGCCCAGAGCAATACCCATTTTTTCCTGGTCGTCCTTGGTCTTGGGCTCTACGGCAACCGAAATAACCGGCTCCGGGAAGTCCATGCGAACCAGGATGATTGGCTTGTCAGCGTTGCAGAGGGTTTCACCAGTGGTGACGTCCTTCATGCCGATCAGGGCCGCGATGTCGCCAGCGCGTACTTCCTTGATCTCTTCACGGGCGTTTGCGTGCATTTGCACCATACGACCCACACGCTCTTTCTTGCCCTTGACCGAGTTGATCACGCCGTCGCCGGAGTTCAACACGCCCGAGTAAACGCGGACGAAGGTCAGAGTACCCACGAATGGGTCGGTAGCAATCTTGAACGCCAGAGCAGCAAACGGCTCGTCATCGCTTGCGTGACGCTCCATTTCCTCTTCCTCGTTATCAGGGTTGGAACCCTTGATCGCAGGAATGTCGGTCGGAGCAGGCAGGTAATCGATAACGGCGTCGAGAACCAGGGGAACGCCCTTGTTCTTGAACGAAGAACCGCAAACGGCCAGAACGATTTCGCCGGCGATAGTACGCTGACGCAAAGCAGCCTTGATCTCTTCGATCGACAGCTCTTCGCCTTCCAGGTACTTGTTCATCAGCTCTTCGTTGGCTTCGGCAGCAGCTTCAACCATGTTGTTGCGCCACTCTTCAGCCAGCTCTTGCAGCTCGGCAGGGATGTCCTTGCGAACAGGGACCATACCCTTGTCAGAGTCATTCCAGTAGACAGCTTGCATGTTGATCAGATCAATCTGACCCTGGAAGTTGTCTTCGGAACCGATAGCCAGCTGAATCGGCACCGGAGTGTGACCCAGACGCTGCTTGATCTGACCGATCACGCGCAGGAAGTTGGCACCGGCACGGTCCATCTTGTTTACGTAAACAAGACGTGGAACGCCGTATTTGTTGGCTTGACGCCATACGGTTTCCGACTGCGGCTCAACACCCGAAGTACCGCAGAATACAACGACAGCGCCGTCGAGTACGCGCAGGGAACGTTCAACTTCAATGGTAAAGTCTACGTGGCCTGGGGTATCGATTACGTTGAAGCGGTGCTCGTGCGGGTACTGCTTCTCGGAACCTTTCCAGAAGGCGGTAATGGCAGCAGAAGTAATGGTAATACCACGCTCCTGCTCCTGAACCATCCAGTCTGTGGTCGCGGCGCCATCATGCACCTCGCCCATTTTGTGACTTTTGCCGGTGTAAAACAGTACGCGCTCGGTGGTGGTGGTTTTACCAGCATCCACGTGAGCGACGATACCGATGTTACGGTAGCGGCTAATCGGAGTAGTACGAGCCATAAAGCCCTCGCAAAATTAGTGAAGCTAAAATTAGAAGCGGTAGTGCGAGAAAGCTTTGTTGGCTTCGGCCATACGGTGCACGTCTTCACGCTTCTTAACAGCAGCACCTTTACCTTCAGCAGCATCCAGCAGTTCGCCAGCCAAACGCAGAGCCATAGACTTCTCGCCACGCTTACGGGCGAAGTCTACCAACCAGCGCATTGCCAGAGCGTTACGACGGGAAGGACGAACCTCGACCGGAACCTGGTAAGTAGCACCACCAACGCGGCGCGACTTCACTTCGACCAGCGGAGCGATGGCGTCGAGTGCTTTTTCGAAGAGTTCCAGGGGATCGGTGCCAGCCTTACGGGCCGCAACGGTTTCCAGGGCACCATAAACGATACGCTCGGCAACGGCTTTCTTGCCGCTTTCCATAACGTGGTTCATGAATTTGGCGAGGATCTGGCTTCCGTATTTCGGATCGTCCAGAATCTCACGCTTTGCTGCTACGCGACGTCTTGGCATGATAAGCCCTCAAGCGGTCTTCAGGTTAGCTCGGGACAGATCCAATGGATGCGTGCCCGACCTTACTCTTATCGACTCAATAAAATGAAAAACTGCAAAACGGCCGATTACTTCGGACGCTTGGTACCGTACTTCGAACGACCCTGGTTACGGCCTTTAACGCCGGAAGTATCCAAGGAGCCGCGAACGGTGTGGTAACGAACACCTGGCAAGTCTTTTACACGACCGCCGCGGATCAGTACCACGCTGTGCTCTTGCAGGTTGTGACCTTCACCACCGATGTACGAGGAAACCTCGAAACCGTTGGTCAGGCGCACACGGCATACTTTACGCAGTGCCGAGTTAGGTTTTTTCGGCGTGGTGGTGTACACACGGGTGCACACGCCACGACGTTGCGGGCAGTTCTGCAGCGCAGGCACGTCGGATTTCTCGACGATACGCTTACGCGGCTGACGTACCAGCTGGTTGATAGTTGCCATCTACTAGCTCCACTGTTGTCTTGCGACGCTATTGTCTTGCAAGAAAAGCAAAATGGCAGGAACGAATTCCCGCCAAATTTAGGGGATCAAGAGTCTAAAGAGGATCTTGGTCCCAGTCAAGGCAAGGCCCCGACCTCCCCGCCCGTCGAACCTTGACTAAATGTCTCGATTCGACGAACGGAGCGATCAGGGCCTTACGCTCAATTACCGCAGAACTCAGTTACCGCTCGAGTTCAGCGCTTCGGTCAGTGCAGCTTCCACTTCACTGGCGCTTACGCGCAACGGTTTGTCTGCATCACGGCGACGCTTGCGCTCGCTGTGATAAGCCAGACCGGTACCCGCCGGGATCAAACGACCCACGACAACGTTTTCTTTCAGGCCGCGCAGGTAATCGCGCTTGCCGGTGACTGCCGCTTCGGTCAGTACGCGGGTGGTTTCCTGGAAGGAAGCCGCCGAGATGAACGATTCGGTGGACAACGACGCCTTGGTGATACCCAGCAGAACGCGAGTGAACTTGGAGACAAACTTGTCTTCCGTGCTCAGACGCTCGTTCTCTACCAGAACGTGAGTCAGTTCCATCTGGTCGCCCTTGATGAAGCTGGAGTCGCCGGACTCGGAGATCTCAACTTTACGCAGCATCTGACGCAGGATGGTCTCGATGTGCTTGTCGTTGATCTTCACGCCTTGCAGACGGTAAACGTCCTGGATCTCGTTGACGATGTACTTGGCCAGCGCACTTACACCCAGCAGACGCAGGATGTCGTGTGGATCGCTCGGACCGTCGGAGATAACTTCGCCACGGTTTACCTGTTCGCCTTCGAACACGTTCAGGTGACGCCACTTCGGAATCAGCTCTTCGTACGGATCGCTACCGTCGTTCGGGGTAATGACCAGACGGCGCTTGCCCTTGGTCTCTTTACCGAACGCGATGGTGCCGCTGACTTCAGCCAGAATCGACGCTTCTTTCGGACGACGGGCTTCGAACAGGTCGGCAACACGCGGCAGACCACCGGTGATGTCACGAGTCTTCGAAGTTTCCTGCGGGATACGAGCGATAACATCACCGATCGCAATCTTCGCACCGTCAGCCACACCGACCAGGGCGTTGGCTGGCAGGAAGTACTGAGCGATAACGTCAGTGCCTGGCAGCAACAGATCCTTGCCGTTGTCGTCAACCATCTTCACTGCAGGACGAATTTCCTTGCCCGCAGCTGGACGATCTTTCGCGTCGAGTACTTCAATGTTGGTCATACCGGTCAATTCGTCAGTCTGACGCTTGATCGTGATGCCTTCTTCCATGCCCACGTAGGTCACGGTACCTTTCATTTCGGTAACGATCGGGTGAGTGTGCGGATCCCACTTGGCCACGATGGCGCCAGCGTCGACCTTGTCACCCTCTTTAACCGAAATCACGGCACCGTACGGCAGCTTGTAACGCTCGCGCTCACGACCGAAGTCATCAGCGATCGCCAGCTCACCGGAACGGGACACAGCTACCAAGTGGCCATCCACTCGCTCAACGTGCTTCAGGTTGTGCAGACGGACGGTACCGCCATTCTTCACCTGAACGCTGTCGGCTGCAGAAGTACGGCTTGCCGCACCACCGATGTGGAACGTACGCATGGTCAGCTGGGTACCCGGCTCACCGATGGACTGGGCAGCGATAACGCCGACCGCTTCACCGATGTTCACCTGGTGACCACGCGCCAGATCACGGCCGTAGCACTTGGCGCAAATGCCATAGCGGGTTTCGCAGCTGATCGGCGAACGCACGATCACTTCGTCGATGCTGTTCAGCTCGATGAATTCAACCCACTTCTCGTCGACCAGAGTACCGGCAGGAACGATAACGTCCTCGGTACCTGGCTTGAATACGTCACGGGCAATAACACGACCCAATACGCGCTCACCCAACGGCTCTACAACGTCACCGCCTTCAATGTGCGGAGTCATCAGCAGACCGTGTTCAGTGCCGCAATCGATCTCGGTTACAACCAGATCCTGCGCCACGTCTACCAGACGACGAGTCAGGTAACCGGAGTTCGCAGTTTTCAACGCGGTATCCGCCAGACCTTTACGAGCACCGTGAGTCGAGATGAAGTACTGAAGTACGCTCAAACCTTCACGGAAGTTCGCAGTAATCGGCGTTTCAATGATGGAACCGTCCGGCTTGGCCATCAGACCACGCATACCGGCCAACTGACGAATCTGTGCTGCGGAACCCCGCGCACCCGAGTCGGCCATCATGTACATCGAGTTGAACGACTCTTGATCGACTTCAACGCCGTGACGGTCGATAACCTTCTCTTTCGAGAGGTTGGCCATCATTGCCTTGGAAACTTCGTCGTTCGCTTTCGACCAGAGGTCGATCACTTTGTTGTACTTCTCGCCCTGGGTTACCAGGCCGGAGGCGTACTGGCTCTCGATCTCTTTCACTTCGTCGGTGGCAGCACCGATGATGCGGGCTTTTTCATCCGGGATAACGAAGTCGTTAACACCGATGGAAACGCCGGAGATGGTCGAGTACGCGAAACCGGTGTACATCAACTGGTCAGCGAAGATCACGGTCTCTTTCAAACCAACCACGCGGTAGCACTGGTTGATCAGCTTGGAGATCGCCTTTTTCTTCATCGGCAGGTTGACGACGTCGAACGACAGACCTTTTGGCACAACCTGGAACAGCAGCGCACGGCCGACAGTGGTGTCGACGATACGGGTACCGCTCACGCTGTTGCCGTCACGGTCGTTGACGGTTTCGTTGATACGAACCTTGACCTTGGCGTGCAGTGCGGCTTCGCCGGCACGGAACACACGGTCAACTTCCTGCAGATCCGCGAATACACGACCTTCGCCTTTGGCGTTGATCGCTTCACGGGTCATGTAGTACAGACCCAATACAACGTCCTGCGACGGAACGATGATTGGCTCACCGTTGGCTGGCGACAGAATGTTGTTGGTCGACATCATCAACGCACGCGCTTCCAACTGGGCTTCCAGTGTCAGCGGTACGTGCACGGCCATCTGGTCGCCGTCGAAGTCGGCGTTGTACGCGGCGCAGACCAGCGGGTGCAGCTGGATAGCCTTACCTTCGATCAGAACCGGTTCAAACGCCTGGATACCCAGACGGTGAAGGGTCGGTGCACGGTTGAGCAGGACCGGGTGTTCGCGAATCACTTCAGCTAGAACGTCCCAAACCTCTGGCAGCTCACGCTCGACCATTTTCTTGGCCGCTTTGATGGTGGTCGCGAGACCGCGCATTTCCAGCTTGCCGAAAATGAACGGCTTGAACAGCTCGAGAGCCATCTTCTTCGGCAGACCGCACTGGTGCAGACGCAGGGTCGGGCCTACGGTAATTACCGAACGACCGGAGTAGTCAACACGCTTACCGAGCAAGTTCTGACGGAAACGACCCTGCTTACCCTTGATCATGTCAGCCAGGGATTTCAGAGGACGCTTGTTGGAACCGGTGATAGCGCGGCCACGACGACCGTTGTCGAGCAGTGCATCGACAGCTTCCTGCAACATACGCTTTTCGTTGCGCACGATGATGTCCGGAGCGGACAGATCCAGCAGGCGCTTCAAACGGTTGTTACGGTTGATCACTCGACGATACAGATCGTTGAGGTCGGAAGTCGCGAAACGACCGCCATCCAGCGGGACCAGTGGACGCAGATCTGGCGGCAGAACCGGCAGAACGGTCAGCACCATCCACTCTGGCAGGTTGCCGGAACCCTGGAAGGCTTCCATCAACTTCAGACGCTTGGACAGCTTCTTGATCTTGGTTTCGGAGTTGGTTTGCGGAATTTCTTCGCGCAGACGGCCAATCTCGTGTTCCAGGTCGATAGCGTGCAGCAGTTCACGGACAGCTTCAGCACCCATGCGGGCGTCGAAGTCGTCACCGAACTCTTCCAGCGCTTCGAAGTACTGCTCGTCGTTCAGCAGCTGACCTTTTTCAAGGGTGGTCATGCCTGGATCGATAACGACATAGCTCTCAAAGTAGAGAACGCGTTCGATATCACGCAGGGTCATGTCCATCAGCAAGCCGATACGCGACGGCAGCGATTTCAGGAACCAGATGTGGGCAACCGGCGACGCCAGTTCGATGTGCGCCATGCGCTCACGACGAACCTTGGCCAGTGCAACTTCAACGCCGCACTTCTCGCAGATCACACCACGGTGCTTCAAGCGCTTGTACTTACCGCACAGGCACTCGTAATCCTTTACCGGGCCAAAGATCTTGGCGCAGAACAGGCCGTCACGCTCAGGTTTGAACGTACGGTAGTTGATGGTTTCCGGCTTTTTAACTTCACCGAACGACCACGAACGGATCATCTCAGGCGATGCCAATCCGATACGGATGGCGTCGAACTCTTCGACTTGACCCTGGTTTTTCAGCAAATTCAGTAGGTCTTTCAAGGCCTTTCCTCCTGGCGGAGCAGAGAGCGGGCAATCCTGCCCCGCTCTCGATTCGCGTCACGTGTTATTCGGTTTCCAGATCGATATCGATGCCGAGGGAACGAATTTCCTTGATCAACACGTTGAAGGACTCGGGCATGCCCGGCTCCATACGGTGATCGCCATCCACGATGTTCTTGTACATCTTGGTACGGCCGTTCACATCGTCCGACTTCACTGTGAGCATTTCTTGCAGAGTGTATGCAGCACCGTATGCTTCCAGTGCCCAGACCTCCATCTCCCCGAAACGCTGACCACCGAACTGCGCCTTACCACCCAGCGGCTGCTGGGTAACCAGGCTGTACGAACCGGTAGAACGCGCGTGCATCTTGTCGTCTACCAAGTGGTTCAGCTTCAGCATGTACATGTAGCCAACGGTAACTGGACGCTCGAACTTGTTGCCGGTACGGCCGTCGGTCAGCTGCATCTGGCCGCTTTCCGGCAGGTCTGCCAGTTTCAGCATGGCCTTGATTTCGCTTTCCTTGGCGCCGTCGAACACTGGAGTGGCCATTGGAACGCCGCCACGCAGGTTCTTCGCCAGATCCAGGATTTCCTGATCGGAGAAGCTGTCCAGATCTTCGTTACGACCGCCGATCTGGTTGTAGATCTCGTCCAGGAAGGTGCGCAGTTCAGCGACTTTACGCTGCTCTTCGACCATCCGGTTGATCTTCTCGCCCAGACCTTTGGCCGCGAGGCCCAGGTGGGTTTCGAGGATCTGACCAACGTTCATACGCGAAGGTACGCCCAGCGGGTTGAGGACCACGTCGACCGGGGTGCCATTGGCATCGTGCGGCATGTCTTCAACCGGCATGATCACGGAGACCACACCTTTGTTACCGTGACGACCGGCCATCTTGTCGCCCGGCTGGATGCGACGACGGATTGCCAGGTAAACCTTGACGATTTTCAGCACGCCTGGAGCCAGGTCATCGCCCTGCTGCAGTTTGCGCTTCTTGTCTTCGAACTTGTCGTCCAGCAGACGGCGACGATCAACGATGTAGGCCTGAGCCTTCTCGAGCTGCTCGTTCAGAGCATCTTCAGCCATGCGCAGTTTGAACCACTGGCCGTGCTCGAGACCGTCGAGTACTTCGTCGGTGATGTCCTGGCCTTTCTTCAGACCCGCGCCGCCTTCAGCCTTGTGGCCTACCAGAGCGGAACGCAGACGTTCGAAAGTCGCGCCTTCAACGATGCGGAACTCTTCGTTCAGATCCTTGCGGATCTCGTCCAGCTGGGACTTCTCGATCGACAGAGCACGAGCATCACGCTCAACGCCGTCACGAGTGAAGACCTGTACGTCGATGACAGTACCTTTGGTGCCGGTTGGCACGCGCAGGGAGGTGTCCTTAACGTCGCTGGCTTTTTCACCGAAGATCGCACGCAGCAGTTTTTCTTCCGGCGTCAGCTGGGTCTCGCCTTTCGGAGTGACCTTGCCGACCAGGATGTCGCCTGCGCCTACTTCAGCACCTACGTAAACGATACCGGCTTCGTCCAGCTTGTTCAGTGCAGCTTCACCCACGTTCGGGATGTCCGCAGTGATTTCCTCTGGGCCAAGCTTGGTGTCACGGGCCACACAGGTCAGTTCCTGAATGTGGATCGTGGTGAAGCGGTCTTCCTGAACCACACGCTCGGACAGGCAGATGGAGTCTTCGAAGTTGAAGCCGTTCCACGCCATGAACGCGATGCGCATGTTCTGACCCAGAGCCAGTTCACCCATGTCGGTGGACGGGCCGTCGGCCATGATGTCGCTACGCTGAACGCGATCGCCCTTGCTCACCAGCGGACGCTGGTTAATGCAGGTGTTCTGGTTCGAGCGGGTGTATTTGGTCAGGTTGTAGATGTCGACACCAGCTTCGCCGGTTTCAACTTCGTCATCAGCAACACGAACCACGATACGGCTGGCGTCGACGGAATCGATCACGCCGCCACGACGAGCCACGACGCAAACGCCGGAGTCACGGGCTACGTTACGCTCCATGCCGGTACCGACCAGCGGCTTGTCAGCGCGCAAGGTTGGTACAGCTTGACGCTGCATGTTCGAACCCATCAACGCACGGTTGGCGTCGTCGTGCTCGAGAAACGGAATCAGCGACGCTGCAACCGAAACTACCTGCTTCGGCGAAACGTCCATCAAGGTGACTTCTTCAGGCGCCTTGACGGTGAATTCGTTCAGGTGACGTACGGCAACCAGTTCGTCGATCAGGACTTTCTGCTCGTTCATGGTCGCCGAAGCCTGCGCGATCACGTGATCGGCTTCTTCAATGGCGGACAGGAACACGATCTCGTCGGTGACCACACCCTCTTTCACCACGCGGTACGGGCTTTCCAGGAAGCCGTACTGGTTGGTGCGAGCGTACGCAGCCAGGGAGTTGATCAGACCGATGTTCGGACCTTCCGGCGTTTCAATCGGGCAGACACGACCGTAGTGAGTCGGGTGTACGTCACGGACTTCGAAGCCAGCGCGCTCACGCGTCAGACCGCCAGGGCCGAGTGCAGAGACACGACGCTTGTGGGTGATCTCGGACAGCGGGTTGTTCTGGTCCATGAACTGCGAGAGCTGGCTGGAACCGAAGAACTCTTTCACCGCCGCAGCCACTGGCTTGGCGTTGATCAGGTCTTGCGGCATCAGGCCTTCGCTTTCAGCCATCGACAGACGCTCTTTGACCGCACGCTCAACACGTACCAGGCCAACGCGGAACTGGTTCTCGGCCATTTCGCCTACGCAGCGAACACGACGGTTACCCAGGTGGTCGATGTCATCGACAATGCCTTTACCGTTGCGGATGTCGACCAGAGTCTTCAGCACCGCGACGATGTCTTCCTTGCACAGCACGCCCGAACCTTCGATCTCGGTACGACCGATACGACGGTTGAACTTCATCCGGCCGACCGCAGACAGGTCATAGCGCTCAGGGCTGAAGAACAGGTTGTTGAACAGGGTTTCGGCTGCGTCTTTGGTTGGCGGCTCGCCTGGACGCATCATGCGATAGATCTCGACCAGCGCTTCCAATTGGTTGCTGGTGGAGTCGATCTTCAGCGTGTCGGAGACGAACGGACCGCAGTCGATGTCGTTGGTGTACAGAGTCTCGATGCGTACAACGCCGGCCTTGGCAATTTTTGCCAGGACTTCGGTGTTCAGCTCGGTGTTGCACTCAGCCAGGATTTCGCCGGTAGCCGGATGCACGATGACCTTGGCGGTGGTGCGACCCAGAACGTAGTCCAGAGGCACTTCCAGTGTCTTGATGCCGGCTTTTTCGATCTGGTTGATGTGGCGCGCGGTAATACGGCGGCCTGCTTCAACGATGACCTTGCCCTTTTCGTCCTGGATGTCCAGAACTGCGATCTCGCCACGCAGGCGCGACGGCACCAGTTCCAGGCTGAGGGTTTCGCCGCTCAGGTGGAAAACGTTGGTGGTGTAGAACGCGTCGAGCACTTCTTCGGTGGTATAGCCGAGCGCGCGCAGCAGCACGGATGCCGGCAGCTTGCGACGACGGTCGATACGCACGAACACGCAGTCTTTCGGGTCGAACTCGAAGTCCAGCCACGAACCGCGGTAAGGAATGATGCGCGCGGAGTACAGCAGTTTGCCGGAGCTATGCGTCTTGCCGCGGTCGTGGTCGAAGAACACGCCCGGGGAACGGTGCAGCTGGGAAACGATTACACGCTCTGTACCGTTGATTACGAAGGTACCGTTCTCAGTCATCAGGGGGATTTCACCCATGTAGACTTCTTGCTCTTTGATGTCCTTGATCGCTTTGTTCGACGATTCTTTGTCGAAAATGATCAGGCGCACTTTTACCCGCAAAGGTACGGCGAAAGTTACACCGCGCAATACGCATTCTTTGACATCAAATGCCGGTTCGCCCAGACGATAACCGACGTACTCCAGCGCAGCATTGCCGGAGTAGCTGATGATCGGGAAAACGGATTTGAAGGCCGCATGCAGGCCCACGTCGCGGAACTGATCTTTAGTCGCTCCCGCTTGCAAGAATTCACGATACGAATCCAGCTGGATGGCCAGGAGGTAAGGCACATCCATGACGTCCGGCAACTTGCTAAAGTCCTTGCGGATACGTTTTTTCTCAGTATATGAGTAAGCCATCAGCGTTCCCCAGCTTGGTCACCTGCTTGTTTGGCCCCTCCCGACGGGAGCAGCCAGAAAATCGTGCAAACCCCATGGTTTGCGCCACCGCATCGGGTGGTTACAGCGCCTTTATCAGCACCGACCCAGTCGGCTGCCAATAACGGAAAAAGGCCGGTGGCAAGAGCCACCAGCCATCAGCCTGTCGCTTGACGCTCGGGCTGGAGGAGCAAAGTCGATGCTTACTTCAGCTCGACTTTAGCGCCCGCTTCTTCCAGCTTCTTCTTGGCGTCTTCAGCCGCTTCTTTCGAAACGCCTTCAGCTACAACCTGAGGAGCGCCGTCTACTTTCTCTTTGGCTTCTTTCAGGCCCAGACCGGTCAGTTCACGAACTGCCTTGATCACGTTAACCTTCTTCTCGCCAGCTTCCAGCAGAACAACGTTGAACTCGGTTTGCTCTTCAACAGCAGCAGCAGCTACAGCTGGGCCAGCCGAAGCGGCAGCAGCGGTAACACCGAAGGTTTCTTCCATCGCTTTGATCAGCTCAACGATTTCCACTACGGATTTCTGGCCGATTGCTTCGATGATTTGTTCGTTAGTCAGAGACATGACTCAATTCCTGAATTGGGGGACGGCCTACGCGACCATCGAAATAAACAAAAAACGCGAGAAGTTGACGAGCCTTAGGCTGCGGCAGCTTCTTTCTGGTCGCGAATTGCCGCCAGAGTACGAGCCAATTTGCTGGTAGCGCCTTGAATCACGCTCATCAGCTGGGAAATTGCTTCGTCACGGGTCGGCAGAGTTGCCAGTACGTCGATCTGATTAGCTGCGAGGAACTTGCCCTCGAACGCAGCTGCCTTGATCTCGAACTTGTCCTGACCCTTGGCAAACTCTTTGAAGATACGGGCAGCAGCGCCCGGATGTTCGTTGGAGAATGCAATCAGGGTCGGGCCGGTGAACACGTCGTTGAGGACACTGTATTGAGTGTCAGCAACAGCGCGCTTGAGCAGGGTGTTACGTACAACACGTACGTAAACGCCAGCTTCACGAGCCTCTTTACGGAGTCCGGTCATTGCGCCTACTGTTACGCCACGTGCATCAACCACGACAGCGGACAGAGCGACTTTGGCAGCCTCGTTGACTTCAGCGACGATGGCCTTCTTGTCTTCGAGATTAATTGCCACGGGTTTAACTCCTGCTTGTTACCGTTTCATTCGATCGAAACCGAATGTCGTTTTGGTGTCTGATTCGGTAAGGAACCGGGAGCACCATCTGCGTAGGCTGATGGTTTAAGACTTGCGTCGCCTACGGTCTTGGATAGCCCCCGCCAGGCAGGGACCCCAATTTTTCAATTGACGCAATCTCTCGCGCCAATTTGTGTCTTACGCGTCCAGCGAGCTCTGGTCGATAACCAGACCTGGGCCCATAGTGGTGCTCAGGGTAACGCGCTTGACGTAGATACCTTTCGAAGAAGCTGGCTTGATACGCTTCAGGTCAGCGATCAGGGCTTCAACGTTTTCCTTCAGCTTGACGGCGTCGAAACCGATTTTGCCAACGGAGGTGTGGATGATGCCGTTTTTGTCGGTGCGATAACGAACCTGACCAGCCTTGGCGTTTTTAACCGCGGTGGCTACGTCTGGAGTCACGGTACCAACCTTAGGGTTAGGCATCAGACCACGTGGACCGAGGATCTGACCCAACTGACCTACAACGCGCATTGCATCCGGGGATGCGATCACTACGTCGTAGTTCAGGTCGCCGCCTTTCATTTCGGCAGCCAGATCGTCCATGCCTACACGGTCAGCGCCGGCAGCCAAAGCGGCCTCAGCAGCTGGACCCTGAGTGAACACAGCAACGCGAACAGTCTTGCCAGTGCCGTGTGGCAGCACGGTAGCGCTACGAACAACCTGGTCGGATTTACGCGGGTCAACACCCAGGTTTACAGCAACGTCGAACGACTCGCTGAACTTGACAGTCGACAGCTCAGCCAGCAGAGCGGCAGCGTCTACAATGTTGTAGGCCTTGCCTGCTTCGATTTTGCCGGCGATAGCCTTTTGACGCTTGGTCAGCTTAGCCATTACACACCCTCCACGTTAAGGCCCATGCTACGAGCAGAACCGGCGATAGTACGCACGGCTGCATCCATATCAGCTGCAGTCAGATCCGCGTTTTTGGTTTTCGCGATTTCTTCCAGCTGAGCACGGGTAACAGTGCCAACCTTAACGGTGTTCGGACGAGCGGAGCCGCTGGTCAGACCGGCCGCCTTCTTCAGCAGAACCGAAGCAGGGGTGGATTTGGTTTCGAAAGTGAAGCTGCGGTCGCTGTAGACAGTGATGATCACTGGAGTCGGCAGACCTGGCTCAAGACCCTGAGTACGGGCGTTGAAGGCCTTGCAGAATTCCATGATGTTCACGCCGTGCTGACCCAGAGCAGGACCAACAGGTGGGCTTGGGTTAGCCTGAGCGGCCTTCACTTGCAGCTTGATGTAAGCGGTAATCTTCTTGGCCATAAGGCACTCCAATTACGGGTTCGAACGCCTCGAAAGGCTCCCCGGTTACTTGCGCGTTTATCCCAGTGACGACAAAACCCCACAGCCTAGGGCTGCGGGGTTGGGATTGCTTGTCCAGTTAGACCTTTTCGACCTGACTGAACTCGAGCTCCACCGGAGTAGAGCGACCGAAAATGAGCACCGCGACCTGGATCCGGCTCTTTTCGTAGTTAACTTCTTCGACGACGCCATTGAAATCAGCGAATGGACCGTCATTGACGCGTACCGTCTCACCTGGCTCAAACAGAGTCTTCGGCTTCGGCTTGTCGCTACCATCAGCGACACGACGCAGAATCGCTTCTGCCTCTTTATCAGTGATGGGTGCAGGCTTGTCAGCGGTACCGCCAATAAAGCCCATCACCCGAGGAGTATCCTTGACCAAGTGCCAAGTACCCTCGTTCATATCCATCTGGACCAGCACATAGCCAGGGAAGAACTTGCGTTCGCTTTTGCGTTTCTGGCCATTACGCATTTCAACCACTTCTTCAGTGGGAACCAGAATCTCGCCGAAGCCATCTTCCATGCCAGCCAGCTTTACGCGCTCGACCAGCGAGCGCATCACATGCTTCTCGTAACCCGAGTAAGCATGCACAACATACCAACGCTTAGCCACGGGACACCCTTAGCCGACAATCAAGGAAACAAGCCAGCCGAGCAGGGAATCAAGACCCCACAACAGCAACGCCATAACCAGAACAACAGCCACCACAATCAGGGTGGTCTGCGTGGTTTCTTGGCGAGTTGGCCACACGACTTTACGAATCTCGGTGCGAGCTTCCTTAACCAGTACAAAGAAAGACTTGCCCTTCGCAGTCTGCAGGCCTACAAAGGCAGCTACAGCAGCAATGACAAGCAAAGCGAGTACACGGTACAGGATCGGCGAAGCAGAATAGTACTGATTGCCAACAACGCCAACAACCACCAAAGCGACAACTACAAGCCACTTGAGCAGATCGAAGCGAGAGCCTTGAGCTTCAGCTTTAGGAGTCATCTATGAAGATCCTGTGAAAAGAAAGCCAGACACACTGAGTGAATCTGGCAGGTCAGGAGGGAATCGAACCCCCAACCTACGGTTTTGGAGACCGTCGCTCTGCCAATTGAGCTACTGACCTAAAACAAAATCAGGCCGACCATTATGCCGGCCCGAAAAATACATTACAACTACTTACTCGATGATTTTGGCTACGACGCCGGCGCCGACGGTACGACCGCCTTCACGGATAGCGAAACGCAGACCGTCTTCCATCGCGATGGTTTTGATCAGGGTAACAGTCATCTGAATGTTGTCACCTGGCATTACCATTTCAACGCCTTCTGGCAGCTCGCAGTTACCAGTCACGTCAGTAGTACGGAAGTAGAACTGTGGACGGTAGCCTTTGAAGAACGGAGTGTGACGACCGCCTTCTTCCTTGCTCAGAACGTAAACTTCTGCGGTGAACTTGGTGTGCGGCTTGACCGAACCTGGCTTGACCAGAACCTGGCCACGCTCAACGTCGTCACGCTTGGTACCACGCAGCAGAACGCCGCAGTTCTCGCCAGCACGACCTTCGTCGAGCAGCTTGCGGAACATCTCAACACCGGTGCAGGTGGTGGTGGTGGTGTCACGCAGACCAACGATTTCCAGCGCATCCTGAACGCGAACAATACCGCGCTCGATACGACCAGTCACAACAGTACCGCGACCCGAGATCGAGAATACGTCTTCGATTGGCATCAGGAATGGCTTGTCGATCATACGAACTGGTTCTGGGATGTAGGTATCCAGAGTTTCAACCAGTTTACGAACGGCAGTGGTGCCCATTTCGTTGTCGTCTTTGCCTTCCAGCGCCATACGAGCCGAACCGATGATGATCGGAGTGTCGTCACCTGGGAAGTCGTAGGTCGACAGCAGGTCACGAACTTCCATCTCAACCAGTTCCAGCAGCTCAGCGTCGTCTACCAGGTCAGCCTTGTTCAGGAAAACCACGATGTACGGAACGCCTACCTGACGGGACAGCAGGATGTGCTCACGGGTTTGTGGCATCGGACCATCAGCGGCCGAGCAAACCAGGATCGCGCCGTCCATCTGGGCAGCACCGGTGATCATGTTCTTCACGTAGTCAGCGTGACCTGGGCAGTCAACGTGAGCGTAGTGACGAATAGTCGAGTTGTACTCAACATGAGCGGTGTTGATGGTGATACCGCGAGCTTTTTCTTCTGGAGCGCTGTCGATCTTGTCGAATTCAACGACGGCCGAACCGAAAACTTCGGAGCAGACGCGAGTCAAAGCAGCGGTCAGAGTGGTTTTACCGTGGTCAACGTGACCAATGGTCCCAACGTTGACGTGGGGCAGGGAACGATCAAATTTTTCCTTAGCCATCGATATCACCCTCAAACAGAAGAATTAGAAAAACAATATCAACCATTAAAACAAAGGCAGATATTTTCATATCTGCCTTGTTAGATGGAGCTCTTGAGCGGATTTGAACCGCTGACCTCACCCTTACCAAGGGTGTGCTCTACCAACTGAGCTACAAGAGCAAAACACTTTGCACAACCTGCAAACTTGGAGCGGGTAGCGGGAATCGAACCCGCATCATCAGCTTGGAAGGCTGAGGTTCTACCACTAAACTATACCCGCGGAGCCTGCAGCTCACGCTTAAATCTGGTGGAGGGAGAAGGATTCGAACCTTCGAAGTCGTAGACGTCAGATTTACAGTCTGATCCCTTTGGCCGCTCGGGAACCCCTCCTAATCAGGCCGGCATTCTATATCATACCAAACCCCTGTCAAGCATTTTCTCATTTAAAAACCTGAGGTTAGCTGCATTGACACCACCCCACTTCAACTACCTCTTCAGGTCTTCGCTGTGGAGCGGGCGCCATTCTATGCAAACTATTGAACAGGTGCAACCCCCTCACACAGCATTATTTTATGTTTTAACTCATTGAATTCATTGGAAAGGTTTTGCAGCTGGACATCTCCCAATAAACGCTGGCTCTGAGGCGCGACAGACAACCAATAACCCTCTCCCGAAACATCTTTTGACGAAGACCGCACCTCGACCCCCAATCCCGCCAAACGTTGCTGAAGACGTGCAATCGACTCCTGCCGGGCAAGGCCGCCGAGGAACAAGCAGTCTTGCCGCCGGCCCTCCTGCCCCTTTGGCCCCTCCCCCATATTACCGTTCGACTCACTTAGTAAACGAATGTCTTGCTGGGAACCGCGGTACAAGCTGAGAGGCGTCACATCCTTTGCCCGCAGAGGCGCCTCCTGCTGATGCCAGACATAATAAAAAACGTTCAGAACGACTAACAGGAGGAACAACCAACGCATACAAACCTCAGGAAAAAGGACACGCCATAGCCAACCCAACGAATACCAGGTCCGGCACGACCCGAGCCTCAGGCGCAACATCTGCCACCAGCTGGGCATCACCCCCCGTTATGAAAACTGCAAAATTCTCACCCCAAGACGCGTGGGCAATTTCCATCTGGGTCAACACAAAGCCTCGCAACATCAAGGAACAACCGCGCTCCACCGCCTCAACAGTTGTGCGCCCTGGCGCAGTGCTGGACAGCGCGCGCTCAGCCGCCAGGTCTCCATAGCGAATCTTCCGGGTATGCGTGCGCAACTGATCTCGCATCAATGGCATTCCAGGACAAATGAAGCCTCCCAGATGCTCACCGTCAGCCGCTACGAAATCTGCCGTCACCGCTGTACCGAAATCGAGTACCAGGCACGCCTTGCCCGATGCCAAGTGGAAGCCGCCTAGCATGGCCAGCCAGCGATCGAGCCCCAGGCGCTGATAATCTTCGTAACCATTCCTGACGCCGGACATTTGCTGAGCGGACGTGGCGCGCACTACCGAAATAGCGAACTCGCGCTCAAGAACATCAACCAGAGAATCTGTTTCCTCAGCGGTTCTGACACTGACCACGCGACATCTGCGGAGGGCAAGCCCATCCAGAGCCTTCAAGCTCTCCAGCAATGCCAGATCAGAGTCCACGACACCCTCGGCAAACAAGACTCCAGACGCAGATTTCAATACTCGCCACTTGATGAAGCTGTTTCCACAATCGAGCTCAAGAATCATCACGCAACCTCAGGCTGAGCTCACCACCACTAAAGACTTTCTCCACCCCATCCACCTTCAGCCGCAGCGCACCCTGGCTATCTATTCCAACTACCACGCCGTCTATCTGGTTTGAACCTGCAATCAATGATACCGAACGACCCTGCCACAAATGATTGGCTTCCCATTCTGCTTGAAGCGTAGAAAAGCCTTTCAACTGATGGCGCTGGATATAGGAGTTCAACTGTGCGCTCAACTCCCCCACCAAAGCATTACGATCAACACTATTGCCGGATTCGAGCCGTATCGAAGTCCATTGCTGGTCGACTTCGTCAGCCTTTTGCATGTTCACGTTGATGCCAATGCCCAACACTACATGACAAACATCCGCCGGATCGCCGACGAGCTCAAGGAGGATCCCCGCGACTTTCTTGTTTCCGACAAGAACATCGTTGGGCCATTTCAATCCGGCAGAGGAGACATCGAAATTTCGCAGAGCCTGCATAACAGCCAAACCCACGACGAGACTCAACCCCTCAAGCTGGCGCATCCCACCATCAATACGCAGGACGAGGCTGTAATAAAGATTTTCAGCAAACGGACTGACCCATTTACGCCCTCTACGCCCGCGGCCGGAGACCTGCCGCTCAGCGAGAACCAAAAACGGTGCGGAAGCACCTTGGCCAATGGCGCGTAGCGCTTCAGCATTTGTCGAGTCGACTGAATCCAGCACGGTCACCGGCCACTTCGGCACTGTTGCGGAGATTTCCACCGAGTCGAGCAGAGTCAATGGCGCAGCCAATTGATAGCCCCGCCCTCGAACCTTATGGATGGACAATCCAAGTTCAGCCTCAAGGTGCTGAAGCTGCTTCCATACTGCGCTCCGACTTATCCCCAGAGCAGCCCCCAGATCCTGGCCAGAATGGAATCGACCGTCCTTCAAGAGATTTAACAACGTCAGCATGCAGGTCTCGCCTCACAATGAGGCCCGAATAATAGCCATGCACCGGGCCATTGCATAGAAATCAAGCGCATCGATTTCTTGCAGGCAAAACAAAACCCCAACTGCTTTCGCAATTGGGGTTTCGGAATTTAATCTTGACGATGACCTACTCTCACATGGGGAAACCCCACACTACCATCGGCGATGCATCGTTTCACTGCTGAGTTCGGGATGGGATCAGGTGGTTCCAACGCTCTATGGTCGTCAAGAAATTCGGGTACTGAGTCGTGACCAGATGGCCTCGCTTCAGCAAATTGGGTATGTGACAGCTTTCGGTGTTTGTGCGTTTCGAACTTTCGGTTCGTTTCGTCTTCACACACCGCAATCTGGTCTCTTCGACTCAAATTGCTTGGGTGTTATATGGTCAAGCCTCACGGGCAATTAGTATTGGTTAGCTCAACGCCTCACAGCGCTTACACACCCAACCTATCAACGTCGTAGTCTTCGACGGCCCTTCAGGGAACTCAAGGTTCCAGTGAGATCTCATCTTGAGGCAAGTTTCCCGCTTAGATGCTTTCAGCGGTTATCTTTCCCGAACATAGCTACCCGGCAATGCCACTGGCGTGACAACCGGAACACCAGAGGTTCGTCCACTCCGGTCCTCTCGTACTAGGAGCAGCCCCTCTCAAATCTCAAACGTCCACGGCAGATAGGGACCGAACTGTCTCACGACGTTCTAAACCCAGCTCGCGTACCACTTTAAATGGCGAACAGCCATACCCTTGGGACCGGCTTCAGCCCCAGGATGTGATGAGCCGACATCGAGGTGCCAAACACCGCCGTCGATATGAACTCTTGGGCGGTATCAGCCTGTTATCCCCGGAGTACCTTTTATCCGTTGAGCGATGGCCCTTCCATACAGAACCACCGGATCACTAAGACCTACTTTCGTACCTGCTCGACGTGTCTGTCTCGCAGTCAAGCGCGCTTTTGCCTTTATACTCTACGACCGATTTCCGACCGGTCTGAGCGCACCTTCGTACTCCTCCGTTACTCTTTAGGAGGAGACCGCCCCAGTCAAACTACCCACCATACACTGTCCTCGATCCGGATAACGGACCTGAGTTAGAACCTCAAAGTTGCCAGGGTGGTATTTCAAGGATGGCTCCACGCGAACTGGCGTCCACGCTTCAAAGCCTCCCACCTATCCTACACAAGCAAATTCAAAGTCCAGTGCAAAGCTATAGTAAAGGTTCACGGGGTCTTTCCGTCTAGCCGCGGATACACTGCATCTTCACAGCGATTTCAATTTCACTGAGTCTCGGGTGGAGACAGCGCCGCCATCGTTACGCCATTCGTGCAGGTCGGAACTTACCCGACAAGGAATTTCGCTACCTTAGGACCGTTATAGTTACGGCCGCCGTTTACCGGGGCTTCGATCAAGAGCTTCGCGTTAGCTAACCCCATCAATTAACCTTCCGGCACCGGGCAGGCGTCACACCCTATACGTCCACTTTCGTGTTTGCAGAGTGCTGTGTTTTTAATAAACAGTCGCAGCGGCCTGGTATCTTCGACCGGCATGAGCTTACGGAGCAAGTCCTTCACCCTCACCGGCGCACCTTCTCCCGAAGTTACGGTGCCATTTTGCCTAGTTCCTTCACCCGAGTTCTCTCAAGCGCCTTGGTATTCTCTACCCAACCACCTGTGTCGGTTTGGGGTACGGTTCCTGGTTACCTGAAGCTTAGAAGCTTTTCTTGGAAGCATGGCATCAACCACTTCGTCACCCAAAGGGTAACTCGTCATCAGCTCTCGGCCTTAAGATCCCGGATTTACCTAAGATCTCAGCCTACCACCTTAAACTTGGACAACCAACGCCAAGCTGGCCTAGCCTTCTCCGTCCCTCCATCGCAATAACCAGAAGTACAGGAATATTAACCTGTTTTCCATCGACTACGCTTTTCAGCCTCGCCTTAGGGACCGACTAACCCTGCGTCGATTAACGTTGCGCAGGAAACCTTGGTCTTTCGGCGTGGGTGTTTTTCACACCCATTGTCGTTACTCATGTCAGCATTCGCACTTCTGATACCTCCAGCAAGCTTCTCAACTCACCTTCACAGGCTTACAGAACGCTCCTCTACCGCATCATCCTAAGATGATACCCGTAGCTTCGGTGTATGGTTTGAGCCCCGTTACATCTTCCGCGCAGGCCGACTCGACTAGTGAGCTATTACGCTTTCTTTAAAGGGTGGCTGCTTCTAAGCCAACCTCCTAGCTGTCTAAGCCTTCCCACATCGTTTCCCACTTAACCATAACTTTGGGACCTTAGCTGACGGTCTGGGTTGTTTCCCTTTTCACGACGGACGTTAGCACCCGCCGTGTGTCTCCCATGCTCGGCACTTGTAGGTATTCGGAGTTTGCATCGGTTTGGTAAGTCGGGATGACCCCCTAGCCGAAACAGTGCTCTACCCCCTACAGTGATACATGAGGCGCTACCTAAATAGCTTTCGAGGAGAACCAGCTATCTCCGA